>NZ_JBNGGC010000002.1:0-399683 GCF_049974565.1 Streptomyces sp. WG5
CGAGTTCGACCTGTAGCAGCCGCGCCCCGAACAGCCCGCGCGCCCGGTGTGACTGAGCGCTTCGGTTGGCGAGTGAGTGCTTCAGTTGGCGGGCTGGGCCTTCGGCATCGATTGCGACTGCGAGTCAGTCGGCGTACTCGGTCAGGGCTGGACCGAGAAGGGTGAAGCACCGCGAGGCGCCAGAGTTCACCACGGGCCGGATCGCAACCGACGACCGGGTTTCACGGGGATCGGAACCCTCCGCGCGTGACACTGTGACGCAAACCACGTCAGTCGTAGAACCTGTGCGCGCCATCGGGCGTCTGGCTGGTGTGAGATCACGCGTGAGAGCACTGGACGAGCTGGACGAGGAGCGCCTCGTCCGGCTGGTGGCCAAAGGTGACCGCGGGGCGTTCGACGAGTTGTACCGGCGCACGTCGCCGTGGCTGGCTGTGCGGTTGCGCCGCCGCTGCGCGGACGAGCAGATCGTCGCCGAGGTCATGCAGGAGACCTATCTGGCGGTGTGGCGCGCGGCCGGTGCGTTCGCCGGGAGCGCGGTCGGCGGGACGGCCGTCGGATGGTTGTGGACGATCGCGGCGCGCCGCCTCGTCGACGCGTTCCGGCGCCGTGCCCACCATGCCGAGCCGCCGGTCGCCGCCGCCGAGCGGGCGGTGGTGCCCGCGGCGGAGGACGAGGCACTGGCCAGGACCGTCGACGGGGACGTCGGTGACGCTCTTCGGCGACTGGCGCCGGAACTTCGAGAGGTCCTGCAGGCCATGGTGCTGGACGGGTTCTCCGTGCGGGAGACCGCCGTCCTGCTCAGACTGCCCGAAGGCACGATCAAGACCCGCGCCCGCCGGGCCCGGATCGCGATGCGGGAGGCGCTGGCATGAGCGGGGAACACGCGTCGATGCGGTTGCTCGACGACTACGCACGTGGTGATACGGAGATGGCCGTGGACGCGGTGTGGGCGTTGGAGGCCCATCTGGAGACGTGCGCGATGTGCCGGAATCGTCTGGCGGCCTCCGTATCCACCGAGGCGCCCGGCATCGCCACGCTCCTCGACACCGTCCGGGCCGGTCTGGAACCGCAGCTGGACGCGGCCGTCAGGACACCCTCGCGGCGACACCGCCCGAGGTGGCTGTCGGCCTGGCTGACGCCGGCCATGGCCCCGTGGCTGGCCATGACCATCGTGGTCACCATGATGGCGCTGCTGCTGGACTCGCTCGCGCCGCCTACGTTCTTCGGCGACATCTCCCCCGTGATGGCGATCGCACCCGTGCTGCCGCTGTGCGGTGTCGCCGCATCGTGGTCGCGCGGCCTGGACCCGGCGTACGAACTGACGGCCTCGACCGCCCGAGCCGGCCTGCCCCTGCTCTTCAGGCGCACCACGGTGGTTCTCGTGGTGGTCCTGCCCGGGCTCCTGGTGGGAGGCTGGTTGACCGGAACCATGACGGCCGCGCAGTGGCTACTGCCCTCCCTGGCCTTCACCTCCACCGCCCTGGCGCTGGGCAGCCTGGTCGGCGTGACCCGCGCCGCCACCGGACTGGCGGTCGTGTGGGGCGTCGTCGTCGTGGCACCCACGTGGGTCACCGGCCACGCCCCCCCTGCCCTGCGAGTTGTTTTCCAGCCCGACCAACTGCCCGTGTGGGGACTGCTCCTCGCGCTCGGCATCGGCGCCGTGATCGTCCGCAGAAGCGCGTACTCAACGCTGTGAAACCATCGTCGACCTTCGAAAGGGACCACTGCACGATGCCCCCCACAAACACGGCCGACACCGCGCCGAAAACCTACGCCTGGGAGATCCGGGCCAGCGGCCTGAGAGTACGCGTCGGACGCAAGAAGATGGCCGTCGACGGACTCGACCTCTGCCTGGGCATCGGCACCCACGGCCTCCTGGGACCCAACGGAGCGGGAAAGACCACCCTGATCCGGACGCTGGCCACCGTGCTGCGCCCCACCGAGGGCGAACTGGAGATGCTCGGCACCTGCGTGGGCGCGGTGGCTGACCACCGGTCCCTGCGCCGCCGGATCGGCTACCTGCCGCAGGATTTCAGCTACTACAAGCGCTTCACGGTGCGTGAGTTCGTCGAGTACATGGCCTGGTTGAAGGAGGTTCCGAAGGCGGCCATCCCCGGGGCCGTCCAGCGGGCCGTGGAACGGGTGGGCCTGGCGGACCGCGCCGACCACCGGATGAAGACCATGTCCGGCGGCATGGTGCGACGGGCCGGCATCGCTCAGGCCATCGTCAACGATCCCGCAGTGCTGCTGTTGGACGAGCCGACAGTCGGCCTGGACCCGGCGCAGCGGTTGCGCTTCCGCGAGCTGTTGCAGGAACTGGGCCGCGACACGTGTGTGGTCGTCTCCACCCATCTGGTCGAGGACGTCGCGGCTGCCTGCTCCGACGTGGTGCTCTTCGCCGACGGCCGCCTCGTCTTCCAGGGCACGCCGGACGGCCTGGCCGCGGCGGGCGGCCCCGAATACCCGGGCGGCAGCCCCCTGGAGCGCGGCTACTCGGCGCTGCTCCAGGGCTCCGAGCAGCCGGGAGACACCTGGTGAACGCACGTGTCCTGCGTACCGAGCTGAAGCGTTCCATCGCCCCGTGGCCCGGCGTCGTCGTCCTGGCAGGCAGCCTGGCGGTCCTCCTGCTGATCGACGGGCTCTGGTGGCAGGGTGACGCAGGATGGACGGCCCAATGGACCTCCATGGCCCTGTGGACCCGGTACCTGCTGAGCTTCTGGTGGCCGCTCGTGGTGGGCCTGGGGGCGGTGTACGGGCTGCGCGACTCCCGCTCGCGGATGGCCGAACTGCTGACGACCACACCGCTGCCGGCCTGGCGCCGTGCGGCGCTGCCGGCCGGTGCAACGGCACTCGTGCTGGCGTCCGGCTTCGGCCTCCTGGTCCTCGTGGGCGGAGTCCAGGTGGCCCTCGGCGCCACCACCTACACGAGTCTCGGCTGGCTGCCGATCTCGCTGGTGGCGGCGCTGTCCCTCGTCGCGGGGGTCGTGTTCGGCATGGGCGTCGCGCGGGCCGTGCCCTCTGCGCTCACCCCGCCGGCCCTGACAGTGTTCCTCCTGCTGACGGCCCTCTTCCTGCGGCAGAGCAATGATGGGGCACTGCCGTCGAGCGCCGCGCCGAACCGGCTTGCCCTGCTGTTCCCGGTGACTGCGGAGCCGCGGGAGATGCTGCTGACCCTGTCCGGCTCCGTGCACCTCGGCCAGACGCTCTGGCTGCTCGGCCTGCTCGCCACGGGTTTCGCACTGCTGTCGGCCGCGACCCTCCAGGCCCGGCTGCTCGCGGTGGCCCCCGTCCTGGCTGGCGCGGCCCTGGCCCTGCTGATCCTCCCGGCCACTCCACGCGACACCTACGTCATCGACAAGGCCGCCGCCACCCTGGTCTGCGACGGGCCGGTGTGCGTGACGCAGGCAAACCGCTCACACCTGCCCGAACTCGCGTCGCGCGGCAAGGACGCGCTGCGCGTGCTGCACGACGCCCTGGGCGACAAGGCACCGAACTCGGTGCGGGAGGACACCGCGCTGCGCGCGCTGGGCGACGAACGCCAACTCTCCGGCGACGCGGTGCTGGTCGACTTCGACGACCCGTTGATCGCCCATGCGACGGGGGCGGAACTGACCCGCCTCCTGGTCGCCCAGGGCCTGGCACCGAACTGCGCACCGCGCACCCCTTGGGAGGGCGGGGGGCAGGTCGACATCCCCGTACAGAGCATCGCCGCGAGCTGGGCCCTAGGCGATCACCGGTTCAAACCGCTGCAGAGGCCGGACTCCTACGCGTACTCGCAGCGTACATGGGCGGACGCCGGCGTCGCCTGGCAGCGGCTGATGGCGCTGTCACCGGCCGAGCAGCGCTCGCGGATCGCCGAGGTGCACTCCGCCGCCCTCTCCTGCACGGGGTACGACGAGCTTTCGGTGTTGGCGGGGAAGGCGTCGCAATGAGATGGCTGATCCTGTACGCCCGTTCACGACAGGTGCCCACCTCGGCCGCAGCGGTCGCGCTCGTCGCGCTGGCGGCGTGGGTCTTCAACCAGGACGGCGCGGGCCCTATGGACCTGGGGATCGCGGTCCTGGTCCTGACCGCGAACGTGGCGGCCGCTTCCGTCGGGCTCGGTGGGCGGGACGTCGCGCTGGATCGGACGGCCGCGATCCGGTGGATGCCCCGGCGGGCGGCGCACGTGCTGCTGGCCGGCGCGGCTGCCGGGGCGGCGCTGCTGGCGGTCCACGCGGCGGGAGCCAAGCTCGCCCCGACCGCGCTCGTCGTCCGCGACAGCGCGGGCTTGGTCGGCCTGGCCGCGCTCGGGGCGGTGCTCTGCGGGGCACAGTTCGCATGGACCCTGCCGATCGGCTGGCTCACGTTCACCCTCCTCGTCCCGGTTCCGCCCGGCATCGCGGGAGAGGTGAGCGGCTGGATGATCATTTCCCCCGCTACGACGGCGTCCGCCGCGACCGCGTGGGCCCTGCTGGTGACCGGCACCGTGCTGTACGCCGCAGTAGGACCGAGACGGTAACGGACACACCCCGCGCTGAGCGCTTCAGTTGGCGAAGCTCGCCAACTGAAGCGCTCAGTCACACCCGGACGTGGTCGGGTAGCCGGATCACACCGGACCGACACGGTACGGGCGCGCTCGCGTATACGCGGGGGGGTCGGATGTTCATGCACGCACCGTGCTCGATGTCTCCGAAGGTACTGCGCGGGCCGCAGGCACCACCGCCGCCCGACATCGTCTGAGCAGCCATGGGACGGCGTGAGAACGCCGTTGCCGCCGACACCCGGCAGGCCGCTGCGCTCGCGCGATGGCTCCGCGCCCAGCGCGAGCGCAGCGGTCTCACCTACGCGGCAATGGCCAAACTGACCGATCACGAGTTCACGGCGTCCGCGTTCTCCCGCGGCGCCTCCGGCCGGGTGGTACCCACCCGGCGCCTGATTCTCGCCTTCACCTCGGCGTGCGGCGCGGACCCCGACGAGGCCCTGCGCATGTGGACGGCCGCGCGACGGGCCAGGGAAGACCGACGGCGCCGTGCCGGCATCTCTCCAGAGTTCCAGGACCTGGCGAAAACCGTGCGTTCAGCCCTGCTCCACCCTGAGAACGTCGACAGTTTCGGTCAGCTCCACAGCGTCATGATCGAGATGCGCGCACGCCGAGGACAGCCGCCGCTCAGCGAACTCCAGGCCGTGGCCGGCTGCGCGCCCGACGGACGCTACCGGCACCCCAAGAGCAGTCTCAGCGTCATCCTCAGAGGCGAGGCGGTCCCCTCGCGCGAGCACCTCACCGCGTTCATGGAGGCCATGAACGTCTCCCCGAGCGGCGTACGCCGCTGGCAGGAAGTCTGGGACAAGCTCTCCAGAAAGACGACCAGGAGGCCGCTCACCGCGCCTGCGAAGGTGACGAGTGCCCCGCCGGGCGAAGATCCGGTCGGGCATCGCACCCTGTACGCACGAGTCGGTCTCGGGCCCGCAGACGACTTCGGCTTCCCGCACATCCCGTTGACGACGCGGCTCTCCTCCGACCGGAGCGCGCGAAGAGGCCCACGAACGGCCTGCCCACCGGCAGGCAAGACCCGCGCCGGGCTCCCCGTCCGCAGACCGCGTCGCTACACCCTCACCTACCGCGTCACCGACAGCCAGATCATCGGAGTCATCACGCTCCAGCCCCGGGAAGCCCCCGACGACTTCCCCGCGGACTTTTGGAGGCCCGGTCTCAGTCCAGTACTGCAAGCACAGCTGGCATCAAGCGTTACGGCACAGGAGTCCACAGCTGTGGCACAGGAGGCCACGCACCGACCGGCTACGCGACCCGTCATCGTGCTCCGCAGGGACAGGCGGCGGGACCACACCCGATGGCCGAACTTCTGACCGGGCTCTGTCGGCGACCGCCAGGTCCTCGAGGCCGGCTGGCACAAGCTCGCCCTCAGCACCCACCCCGACTTCGTCGCGGCGATCGAGGTCGCCGTCGGCCGCCAACCGGACCTGCGCCCATATCCAGCCCGCTGTCACGGGCTACGGTCGCCACTCGCCCGGGGGCGCGCCTTGGCCTGCGCGTCACGGATGCACGTTGTCGACTGCCAGCGGGGCGTGTGGTATTTGGCCAGGTCCGATAGCTTCATGCCATTAGAAGTCGTCTCAAATGGTTTGATCACTAAGCTGTCTGATGTGGTGACGTGGGTGGAGCGTCTGGTTCCGGACGGGTTGTGGGAGTTGTTTCAGCGAGTGGTCCCGGCCGCTCCGGTGCGTCCGCAGGGTGGCGGCTGACGGCGGCACGGGGATCGCGAGGTGCTGGCGGCGATCACGTTCGTGGCCACGACGGGCTGTACCTGGCGGCAGCTACCACCGGTCGTCGGTCCGTCTGGACCGACCGCGCACCGTCGGTTCACCGAGTGGAGCAGAGCCAAGGTTTGGGGCAAGCTCCAAGGCCCTGCTCGTGTACTGGGCTCCGTGATCGGTGTGCATGATCGTCCCGGCGAGGCTGCCGCGGGTGCGGATCGCCGCCGCCAGAGCGTCGGTCACGAGATCCGCGACCCGGTGGAACCACAGGTCCTGGAGGAGTACATCAGCCACGAGCGTTCGTGATCGCGGTTGTGGTGACCCTCCGTGGGCCCAGCACGGAAAGTGGTCCAGAACCTGAGTTCTGACCCTCTGACGGCGAATCAGAAGTGCCCCTCTCGTTGGTCTTCGCCTGAACCTGATCTTGATCGGAAGGTCAGGAGGGAAGGGTGTCCGCGTGGAGGACCGGGCAGAGATCCGCAGGCTGCACCGGGCCGAGCAGATGCCGATCCGGGCGATCGCCCGGCATCTGGGCATCTCGAAGAACACGGTGAAGCGTGCACTGGCGAGTGACCGGCCGCCGAGGTACGAGCGGCAGGCCAAAGGTTCGGTGGTCGACGCGGTCGAGGTGCAGATCCGTGAGCTGCTCAGGCAGACCCCGACGATGCCCGCCACCGTGATCGACCCGAGGATCAGCGCAGGGCCCACCGACCGCCGCGCGAAGCAGTCCCTCGGTGTCGCGCACCGGGCAGCTCGCTCCGCCGGAAGCGGGCTCATCGAGCACGTCCAGGGCCAGTAGCAACAGCGGCTGAGCCGGCCGGAGGTGGTGGTCAAGCTGGTTTGTCGAGCACCAGGGCGACGTAGCCCGTGCAGCGTCCTACGGAGCAGTGGGCGTCGACACTGGCGAGGGTGTGCCGCCAGTCCTGTTCGCTGAACTCGCGCAAGTCGGGCCAGCGCAAGCACAGCAGTCCCCGGCCGGCCTGGTTCGTCGCCATGCGTGTCAGGAGAGCGCCGAGACGGGAGAAGCCTTCGATCACCGGACGGGTCCAGTCGACGGTGCGCCGTATGACGAACCCCGTCTCCTCCGCGTGCCTCAGGTAACGCCTCAGGGGCTCGAACTCGTCGAACTGCCACGCCTCGCGTACGAGGCCCAGTGGATCGAGCCGCCGGATCATCGACGGATCGTCCGTGTTCCAGACGAAGTCGACCAGGACGAACCTTCCGCCGGGGCGCAGTACCCGGAAGGCTTCGGCTAACAGAGCGCGGCGGTCGGCAGGAGAGAGGTGGAAGGCCGCCTCCAGGCAGAGCACCCGGTCGAACGAGCCGTTCGTGGCACGGGTGCCCTCTGCCTGCGGCAAGGCGGTGACATCGGCCACGGCGAAGGTGGCGCGGACGGCGTCGCCGTACCGGGCGCGAGCCTGTGCGATCTGGTCGGCGGTGATGTCGACCCCCACGGCGTCACAGCCCGCGGCAGCCAGCCGGGCGGTGGTGTGGCCGCGTCCGCAGCAGGCGTCCAGCACCCGGTGTCCCGGACTGGCTTGCAGGAGTTCCAGGCTCTTGGTCTCGAGCCGTCGTTGAAACCAAGCCAGCCCACCGACGATCCCGGGGAGGGTCGGAAGGGTGTGGTAACCGAGGTTGACCAGTGCTCCCCAGCCCAGGTGTCGGCACAACCGGAACAGTGGATTGGCATCGCCGTAGGACGCTGCAAGGCGGTCCCGGCCCATTGAGTTCCTTCCTGTGTGTTCCAGGCGGCTCGCAATACCCAGGAACGCAGGGGCAAGCAGGCGTGCCGGACCGTACCCACGCACGGTGCAGAACAGGTGCTTACCAGCTAAAGCGGCGGTGCGCCACGGTTCTGCCTGAATGTCAGCACAACGAGTGATGCCGTTCCCGTGGCCTCGTCCCACCGCTTTCCGCGTGAGAACGTGGGCCGGCATCAGGGGCCGAGAGCCGGGGGGGGTACGGTGCGGGTGGCGTTGACCGGTGCCACGGGTTTCCTTGGCCTTCGGCTTCTGCACGAGCTGTTACGCCGTCACCCGTCGGTCACAGTGCTCGCGCGCGGGGAGCCCGACCGCGTACGGGAGCGGATCACCCGAGGCCTCGACCGGTTCGCCCCCGGCCTCACCGGCCTCGCCGACCGTGTCCAGGTGGTGTCCGCCCGGATCACCGAACCTGGCCTCGCCCTGCCGAAGAGTGACTACCAGGAACTGGCGGACTCGCTGGACGCGATCTGGCACTGCGCCGGGAACACCACACTCGACGGTGACCTGGCCACGCTGCGCGAGGTGAACGTGGAAGGCACCCGGTACGTCCTCGACCTGGCCGGGGCCGGACGCCGTACCCCCGTGGTGTTCCACGTCTCCACGGCGTTCGTGGCCGGGGCGCGTCGGACCGGGGTGGTGTACGAGGACGAACTGACCGATGCCTACGGCTTCGAAGGCACCTACGAACGGTCCAAGTTCGAGGCGGAACAGTTGGTGCACGCGTGGGCGAGGGCCACCGGCCGACCGGCGGTGATCTTCCGACCAAGCGTCCTGACCACCGGTCTGCCGCCCCACCCGGATCTCCCGGAACACCCGTTGCTGAACATCACGCGGACCCTGTCCGGCATCGCACGGAGCCAGCTCGGCCCCGGCCGGTCACCGGACGTGCTCCTCCCCCGGACCGACCCCTTCCGGATCCTGGGGCGGCCGGACGGGCAACTCAACCTGATGCCGGTGGGATCCGCCGCCGCCGTGATGGCCCGGCTCGCCGACCTGCCTCCCCCCGACGGGGTGGAGACCTACCACGTCGTACACGGCCAGGAGACACCGGTCGCCGTGTTCGGCAGACTGCTGGAGCAACTCTCCGGGGTCCGTATCGCAGTTGTGCTGGAGCTCCCCGACCCCTCGCCGTACGAGTCGGCCCTTTCACTGATCAGGGGGGTGTTCTGCTATCTGCGGCACCACCGTCGGTACGACGACTCCCGGGTGAGGGCCAGACTCGGACCGGCGGGCGTCCCGGAACACATCAGCCTGGAGTACCTGCTGTCCGGGCTCCCACCCCGAACGGAGGCTGCCTCGGTTGACCTGGCACCGCATCGCTGAACTGCTGTGGCCCGCTTCGAGACGGCGGGTCGACTCCTGGGGCCGTTCCCCGGCCGTCCCCGTGTCGCGTCCCCGGGCGTGTTCCTCCGTGCCCGGCAGTGCGGCCACCCGGAAGGTGTGGGACTCGGCGAGCCCGCCCGCTGTCGGTCGTGCCGCCGAGGACGGTCGCCACAGGGCAGCCGGCCCAACCGGGAACGGATACGGGCCGGCCGGAGGACCTACGCCCACACCGACGCCGCGTCCGAGAGGAGCCGACCGGTGAACACCACTTTGTCCGAGGCGCCCGGACGCGCCGCCGGCGTGCCCCAGGTCTGCTGGCGGCCCGGCTCGGAGCCGGCCGCGTTCGACCCGGCCGGGATCTCCGCCTACGCGGCCCGGATCCGTGAGCCTTTGTACGTGGTAGGCGGCGGATCCGGGTACGGGTTGGCCATGGGCGGGACGCTCGGGCCCGGCGGGGGCCACCCGCTCGTCGGGCTGGCCCCACCGGTGTACCCGGAGTGGCTTGGCGACCGAGGCTTCGCCGAGGCACACGGAACACGGTTTCCCTACGTGGCCGGGGAGATGGCCAACGGGATCGCCACCACCCAGATGGTGATGGAGCTGGCCGGAGCCCGGCTCATGGGCTTCTTCGGCGCCGCCGGACTCGCCCCCGACCGGGTGGAACAGGCGGTGAAGGAGCTGACCGCGACGTTGGGCGACGCGCCCAACTGGGGCGTCAACCTGATCCACTCACCCGGCGAGCCCCGACTGGAGTCGCAGGTCGCCGACCTCCTGCTGCGTCACCGTGTACGCCGGATCTCGGCCTCCGCGTTCATGGACCTGACCCCCGCCGTCGTCCGCTGCGCGGCGGCCGGACTGCGGCGGGACGCCGACGGCCGGGTGGTCAGGGACACCTGTCTGTTCGCCAAGGTGTCCCGTCGTGAGGTGGCCGAGAAGTTCATGTCGCCTGCGCCGGAGGCGCTGTTGGACGCGCTGGTCCGGGACGGGGCTCTCACCGCTGAGCAGGGCCGGCTGGCCCGCCTGGTCCCGGTCGCCGAGGACGTGACCGTCGAGGCCGACAGCGGCGGTCACACCGACAGCCGTCCGCTGTCCGTGATCCTGCCCGAGCTGCTGGCGCTCCGGGACACCCTGGCGGCCAGGTACGGCTTCCTCCGCCCGATCCGGGTCGGTGCCGCGGGCGGTCTGGGCACCCCCAGCGCGGTGGCCGGTGCCTTCGCACTCGGCGCGGCCTACGTGATGACCGGATCGGTCAATCAACTGGCAGCAGAGTCCGGGGTGTCCGCGGACGCGCGGGAGCTGCTGGCCGGAGCCGGCGTCACCGACGTGGCCATGGCCCCGGCCGCGGACATGTTCGAGCAAGGCATTCAGGTCCAGGTGTTGACGAGGGGCACCCTGTTTGCGGCGCGCGCCAAGCGACTGTACGACGTCTACCGGCGTCACCGGTCCCTGGCGGAGATCCCCGCCGACACACGGCACAGACTGGAGAACGAAGTGTTCGGCGCGGACCTGGACGCGATCTGGGCGGACACCGAACGGTTCTGGCTACGGCGCGACCCCGGACAGCTGGCCAGAGCCGAACGCGATCCCAAGCACCGGATGGCCCTGGTATTCCGGTGGTACGTGGGCAACGCCAGCCGATGGGCGATCGAGGGCCGGCCGGAGCGCCGCGCCGACTACCAGTTGTGGGCCGGTCCCTCGCTCGGCGCGTTCAACAACTGGGCCCGGGGCAGCCTGCTTGCCGATCCGTCCCGGCGCACCGTCACGCAGATCGCCTTGAATCTGCTGGAGGGCGCCGCCGTGATCACTCGCGCGCACCAGCTGCGTACCTTCGGGCTTTCCATACCGGACTCCGCCCTGACGTTCCGTCCCCGCAAACTCGCCTGACCCCTGCAGGAGTGTCCGCGCAGATGAGAGCAGAACGTGCCCAGGTTCCCGTCGCGGTGGTCGGTCTCGCCGCGTTCACCCCAGGCTCCCGAGACGTGGCAGGGTTCTGGCGGAACGTCCTCGCCGGCCGGGATCTCATGTCCGACGTACCGGTGGAGCGTTGGTCACCGGCCGACCACTACGACCCTGACCCGTTCGCTCCGGACAAGACCTACGTGCGGAGGGGCGCGTTCCTGCCTGACTTCGAGTTCGATCCGTTGGCGTACGGAATCCCGCCGAGCGACCTTGCGGCCACGGACACCGCCCAGCTGCTGGCCATGATGGCCGCGGGTGACCTGCTGGCCGACTGCGGCCTTGGGCGGATGACCGCACAACAGCGGGAACGGGTCGGGGTGGTGCTGGGCACAAGCGGCCTGGCCATGGGGTTCGAGGTGTCAGCGCGGCTCTCCCGGCCGGTGTGGAGAAGGGAACTCCTCGCCTCCGGTCTCGACCCGGCCGCGGCCGACGAGATCTGCGACCGGATCAGTGCCAACTTCCCGGCCTGGACCGAGGCGACCTTCCCCGGTCTGCTCGGCAACGTGGTGTCCGGCAGGATCGCCAACCGGTACGACCTGCACGGCGTCAACCACGTGACCGACGCCGCGTGTGCCTCGTCGCTGGCCGCGCTCTCCACCGGACTGGGTGAGCTCGCCCTCGGCAGCTGTGACCTGGTGATCTGCGGCGGCGTGGACGTGCTGAACGACATCACCACGTACGTATGCTTCTCGAAGACTCCGGCGCTCTCTCCGACGGAGGACTGCCGACCGTTCGCGGCCGACGCCGACGGCACCATGCTCGGCGAGGCCGTGGTCATGTTCGCGCTGAAGCGGCTGGCCGACGCCGAACGCGACGGGGACCGGATCTACGCGGTGATCCGGGGCCTCGGCGCAGCGTCGGACGGCCGGAGCAAGGCCATCTACGCGCCGCTGGCCGCCGGCCAGGAACGGGCGCTGCGCCGGGCGTACGACGTGGCCGGGTACGGCCCGGAGAGCGTGGAACTCGTCGAGGCGCACGGCACCGGGACCAAGGCCGGTGACGCCGCCGAGGTCGCCGCGCTGAGGGAGGTGTTCCAGGCTGAAGGACGCTCTGACCGGCAGTGGTGCGCCTTGGGCTCGGCCAAGTCCCAGTTCGGGCACACCAAGTCCTCCGCCGGCGCCGTCGGGATGCTGAAGGCCGTACTCGCCCTGCACCACCGGGTGTTGCCTCCGACCATCAAGGTGGAGCGGCCCAACCCCGAACTCGAGCTTACCGATTCCCCTTTCTACCTGAACACCGCCACCCGGCCCTGGATCAGCGGCGCCGGTCGGTCGCGCCGCGCCGGCGTGTCGAGCTTCGGTTTCGGAGGCACCAACTTCCACGTCACGCTGGAGGAATACGTTCCCGCCAGGGGCGGTCGACGAGCCTGGGACCTCCCGGCGGCCCCCGGCGAACTCGTCCTGTTCAGCGCCCCCTCCCCCGGCGCACTGGCCGAACTGATCCGCCGGCCCCGGCCCGACCGGCCGTTGGCGGCGATCGCGCGGGAGTGTCAGGCGGCGTTCAGGACCGAACACCGGGCGAGGCTGGCCGTGGTGGCCGACGACGCCACCGATCTTGCGGGGCGGCTGGACGCGCTGGCGGTCCGGGTGGAGGCCGGGGTGCCGTTCTCCGCGCCCCGGGCGCACTTCGCCACCGGTGATCCCGCCCCCGGCCGGGTCGCCTTCCTTTTCCCCGGCCAGGGCGCGCAGTACGTGGGCATGGGTGCCGAACTCGCCGTTCACCACAGGGCGGCCCGGGATGCCTGGGACGCGGTCGCGGCAGTCCTCCCGGTGCACCGGGAGGTGTTCCCGCCCCCCGTGTTCAGCGAGGAGGACCGTGCCTCGCTGGAGGCGGCACTGACCGCCACCGAGGTCGCTCAGCCGGCGCTGGCCGCGCACAGCCTGGCCCTGCTGGCCGTACTGTCGGATCTGAAGCTGACGCCTGACTGCGTGGCAGGGCACAGCTTCGGTGAACTGGTCGCCCTGCACGCGGCGGGCTCCTTCGACGCCCCCACCCTGGTCCGGCTGGCCCGGCGGCGGGGGGAGCTGATGCGGGACGCGGCCACCACCGCCGGGGGGATGCTCGCGGTGAACGCGCCGCTGGAGCGCATCGAGGAGCTGACGGAGCAGGTGAACGGGGTGTGGGTCGCCAACCACAACGCGCCCCGGCAGGTCGTCCTGGCCGGCACGGACCAGGCATTGACCACCGTGGAGGCCCGGTGCGCCGCGATCGGCGTGGTCACCCGCCGGCTGAACGCCGCCGCCGCGTTCCACAGTCCCCTGGTCGCCGACGCCACCGAGCCGTTCACCCGTTTCCTTGCCGACCTCACGGTCCACCGGCCGGCACGGACGGTGTACGCGGGAGCCGATGCGGCCCCGTACCGGCGCGAACCGGCGGCGGTGCGGCGCGGCATCGCCGCCCAACTGGCCACGCCGGTGCGGTTCGGCGACATGGTGGAGGCGATGTACGAGGACGGGGTGCGCACCTTCGTCGAGGTCGGGCCCGGCACCACCCTGACCGGGCTGACCGGTGAGGTACTCGGTGACCGTGAGCACGCGGCGATCAGCCTCGACCGGCGCGGAAGCCACGGGTTGGCCGCGTTCTACGACGGGCTGGGGCGGGTCGCAGTGCGCGGGGTCGCCATGGACCTGTCCGCGCTGTGGGAGGGGCACAAGCCCGTGCCCGAGCCGGATCGTGAGGAGAAGCCCCGGATGACGGTCCTGATCAACGGCGGCAACCACCGCGATGACCATCGTGGCGGACGTGCCACTCCCGCAGCTCCGGGACCGGTGGCGTCGCCCGACGGGGCGCCGGGGCGGCCGGGGCCGGTGGTGCCGCCCGCGGCGGTGTCGGAGGCGACACCACCGGTCCCGGGCCCCGGCACCGCGCGGCCCGTCCCGGGCCCGATGCCGGCGGCGCAATTGTCGGTCCAGCCGGTGGCCTGGTCGGCGCCGGTGTCCTCTGCCGGCCCGTCCCCGAAACCGGTCCCGGGTCTCGCCGAGCCGGCCGGGCCCGGCACGCAGGCACCGCTGATCCCCGGCCAGGTGGCCACGGACAGGCCCGGAGACATCCGGCCGGGCACGCCAGCTCCCGTGGCCACCCCGAGCGTCCGGTCCACCGGCTCGGCCCACCCCGCTCCGTCGACGGAATGGTTGCGGCTCCTGGCCGAGGCCCAGCGGCAGAGCGCGGAGGCGCATGCCACGTACCAACGGGTGACCGCTGAGAACCACCAGCTCTATCTGCGGACGGCGCATGCCTCGATGGAGGCCCTGCTCGGCGCCGCCGGTGTCCGTCTCCCCGCCGTCGGCGTGGACGCCCCGCAGCCATGGCCCGTCGCAGAGGTCGCGGTGGATGCCACCGGCGCGCAGGTCGTGCCCTCCGGTCAACCGGTCCACGCCCCGGTGCCGTCAGGTACGGTCCCCGGCTCTGGCCAGCCCTTCCGTTCCGGTTCGGGCGGCGATAGGGGTGAGGCGACATCGGATGCGCCGGCGCCGCCCCCGCAGGCCACCGTCGTGCCGTCGCCCGTGGAGCCCCCGGCGCCCGGGCTGGTGCTGCTCGGGCCGCAATCGGACGCGTTGCGGCTGGACGGGGTGCCGCTGGACGGGGTGCCGCTGGACGCCGAGTCGATCGGTGCGCTGCTGCTGGAGGTGGTCGCCGAGCGCACCGGCTACCCGGCGGACATCATCAACCTCGACATGGAACTCGAGGCCGACCTGGGCATCGACTCCATCAAGAAGGTCGAAGTGCTCTCCCGGGTCCGCCAACATGTGGGTGAACTGCCCGCAGCCGACCTGTCCGAGCTGGCGTCCTTGCGCACGCTGCGGGAGATCTCGGTCAAGGTCGCCCAGATGGCGGGACAGATAGATGACGCCGGCGACCAGGCGTCCGCCGGTCCGCCGCCGGTGTCCCCGGTGTCCCCGGTGTCCCCGGTGTCCCCGGTGTCCCCGAAGCCTCTCGGGACCTCCGCCCCCGGATCCCCCGAGGACGTGGACTCCGAGCCCGCCGCCGGTCCGGAAGCCACCGATGCCCCCGCCGCCGAAGTCCCCACCGCCACCAACCGTCCGGAGCCGGTCCGCCTGGCGGTACGCGCCCTGCCGCTGGCGCCGGCCGGGCTGGCCCTGGCCGGTCTGCGCGACCGGGAGCTCCTCGTGCTCGACGACTCCACCCGGGTGGGTCATCTGCTGGTCGAGGAACTCGCGGCCCACGGTGTGCCGGCCCGGCTCGTCACCGGTCTTCCGGCCGAGGCACGGTCGGTGATCCTGCTGGACAAGGGCGACGACCCGCCGGCCGCCTTCGCGGCGGTCCGGGGGCTGGCCGACCGGCTCAGCTCGGCCGGCGGCCTCCTGGTCACCGTGCAGGACACCGGGGGCGACTTCGGGCTGAGCGGAAGCGGCGGCCGGCCGGTCCATGGTGGTCTGGACGCACTGGCCAGGACCGCCGCCCGGGAGTGGCCCCTGGCCACGGTGAAGGCCATCGACTGCGCACGCACCGGGCGCAGTGACAAGCAGGTCGCTGCCGCGATCGCCGACGAGCTCACCGCGGGCGGGCCGTCGATCACGGTCGGTCTCCCCGCCGACGGAAGCCGGACGGTTCCGCTGGCATGCCCCGTCGCACCCGGCCCCGTCGCACCCCGGGCCGATGCCGACTCGGTGATCGTGGTCACCGGCGGCGCACGCGGCGTCACTGCGTCGGCGATCCGCGAACTCGCGGCCGCCCACCGGCCCAGACTGGTGCTCCTCGGCCGTACCGCACTGGCCGAGGAGCCCGCGGGGCTGGCCGGGGCCACCGACGAGGCGGGCCTGATCCGGCTGCTCGCCACCGGCCCCCGCCAGGCCCCACCAGCCGAACTCGCCGCCGAGGCGCGGCGCATGCTGGCCGTACGTGAGGTCCGGCAGACCCTGCGGGCCCTGGAGGATGCGGGCTCGCCGACGCGCTACCTGTCCGTGGACACCCGGGACGAGGTGGTCCTGCGCGATGCCCTGGCCGAGGTACGCCGGGACTGGGGCCCGATCACCGGGGTGGTGCACGGCGCCGGGGTGATCGCCGACCGGTTGATCGGTGCCAAGACCGACGAGCAGTTCGCCCTGGTGTACTCCACCAAGGTGGACGGGCTGCGCGCCCTGCTGGCCGCCACCGCCGACGACCCGCTCTCCCTGCTCGTGGCGTTCACCTCGGCCTCCGGAGTGTTCGGCAGCCCGGGGCAGGCCGACTACGCGATGGCCAACACCGCCGTCGACCATCTGCTCTCCGCGTACGCCGCCGCCCATCCCGGTTGCCTGACACGCTCTTTGGCCTGGGGTCCTTGGGACGGCGGCATGGTCACCCGGACGATCGCGGAACGGTTCCGCGCCGCCGGGGTCGAGCTGATCGAACCGGCTGCCGGAGCGCGCGCGTTCGTCGCCGAACTCGCCGACCCCGGCGGGCCCACCCGGGTGCTGCGCGCCGCCGGGGACGTGGCTCCCGACGTCCTTGCCGGGCAGGGACCGGTCGCCGAACTGACCCTCGCCCGGCCGCAGTACGCGCTGCTGGACGACCACCGGATCGACGGGGCACCGGTGGTTCCGGTCGCCGTCCTGGTGCACTGGTTCACGGGGCTGGCCCGGTCCTGGCGGCCGGACACCGGCCCGTTGGTCCTCCACGACCTGCGGGTACTCCGCAGGATCGAACTGCAGGAACCGGGCGAGAGGCTCGTGCTGCGCGGCCGGACGAGGACGGACGAGTCCGCGCGGCGCGGCGGTCTCACCGTCGAACTGGGCGCCGTGGGGGCCAAGTACGCCGGCACGGTGGTCGCCGACGGCCCGCCGCCGGACCCGCACCGCTGGCGAACGCCGGAAGGCCTCGAAGAGGTCCCCGAACCGTACGACGGACAGGCGCTCTTCCACGGCCCGGTGTTCCAGGTCCTGGACCAGGTCCGGCTCGGCGCCGACGGGGGTGTGGCCGCGCTCCGCCCCCGGGACGTCGAGTCCTGGCCGGCCGTGCCCTGGACGGTGGACGTCGCCGCGCTCGACGGCGCCCTCCAACTCGCCGTCGGCTGGACGTTGCGGGCCGGTGTCGGGGCGGCGCTGCCGATGTCAATCCGGGAGTGCCGGATCCACCGGGCGGGGACCGACTGGGGAGCCGCGCGCGTCGTCGTCTCGGCACGACGGACCGACGGGATGTCCGCCGAGTGCGACGCGGCCGTACTGTCCGAGGACGGCACCGTGCTGGCCGAGCTGCTCAGGGTGGAGCTGATCCGCCGGCCCGACCTGACCGAGGGCTGACGCGGATGCGTTCTCCGGAAGCGACTCCTCGGCAGGCGCCGTTCTTCGAACCGGTCGCGATCGTCGGGCGCGGCTGTGTACTGCCCGGTGCGCTCGACCCGGACACCTTCTGGGCCCAGATCGCCGCAGGCCGTTCCGCCCTGTCACCGGTGCCCGACGGACGCTGGCGGGTGCCGCCGGCACGGGTGTCGGGCGCACCTGGTGACACCGATCGGATCTGGACCGACATCGGAGGCTACGTCCACGGCTTCGACGAGGCGTTCGACCCGACCGGGTTCGAGCTGCCCCCGGCCGAGATCGCCCCACTGGACCGGGTGTTCCGCTGGGTCCTGCACGCCGGCCGGCAGGCGTTGGACGAGGCGGGCCGGCCCGACCTCGGCCGCGCGGGGCTGGTCCTGGGCAACCTGGCGTACCCGACCACGGACATGGCCCGTTACGCCGAGCACGTGTGGCTGTCCGGTGCGGGGAGGGCGGGGCCGAGCGACGACTTCCGCCCCGATCCCCTGAACCGGTTCGGGGCCGGTCTCCCCGCCCATCTGGCCGTTCGCGCGCTCGGCCTCGGCGCCGGCGGTCATGCCCTGGACGCCGCCTGCGCCTCCTCCCTGTACGCGCTGAAAGCCGGCTGCGACCGGCTGCGGGACGGGGACGCCGACCTCGTGCTGGCCGGGGCGGTGGCCGCCGCCGACAACCTCTACATCCATCAGGGGTTCTGCGCGCTGACCGCGTTGAGCCGGTCGGGCCGTAGCCGTCCCTTCCACCGGGAGGCGGACGGACTGGTGCCCGCCGAGGGCGCGGTGCTGTTCGCACTGGCCCGGCTCGATGACGCACTCGCCCAGGGCATGCCGGTCCTGGGCGTGATCCGGGGCATCGGGCTGAGCAACGACGGCGTGGGCGGTGGCCTGCTGGCCCCGGATCGGGCCGGTCAGGAGCGCGCCGTGCGCGCCGCCTACGCCTCGGCCGGGATCGCACCGGAGACTGTTTCGCTGGTCGAGTGCCACGCGCCGGGCACCCCGAGCGGGGATGCGACCGAGGCACTGGTGATGCGTGAGGTGTTCGCTGATGCGGTGGACCTGCCGATCGGTTCGGTCAAGTCCAACCTGGGGCACCCGCTCGCGGCGGCCGGCGGTGCCGGTCTGCTGAAGGTTCTCGGTGCGTTGCGTGCCCGGGTGCGGCCGCCGTCCCTGCACGCGGACGCGCCGTTGGACGTGCTCGCCGGAACGCCGCTGCGCCTGCTGCGGGAGGCCGAGGAGTGGCGCGGGCGGCGCAGGGCAGCGGTCAGCGCGTTCGGATTCGGCGGCGCCAACGCGCATGTGGTCGTCGATGCCTGGGAGCCCGGTCGGGCCGCATCCACCGCTGCCCTCTCCCCCCGCCCTGTTTCCAGCCGGCCACGGGTGGACCAGCGGGTGGCGATCGTGGCGATCGGTGCACGGGCCGGGCCGGGGGCCGGCTACCGGGACCTGTGTCACGCGGTCCTGGACGGCGCGCCCAGCCTCGGCCCCCGGCGCTCCATCGAGGTCGCGCTGGCCGGGCTGCGGTTCCCTCCGGCCGATCTGGCCGAGGCGTTGCCGCAGCAGGTCCTTGCCTTGGAGGCGGCCCGGGAAGCCGCCTCCGCGACCCGGCTGCCGCCCGACCGGACGATGGTCCTGATCGGCATGGGCACGGACCCCGAGGCGGCGCGTCCCGGTGCCCGCTGGCGTGCGCCGGGCTGGGACACCGCCTCCGGCCTGCCCGCTCCGGTGCCGGACTGGCCGGACGCCTTCCGCGCCCCGCTGGTCCCGGAAACCGTGCCGGGCACCATGCCCAACCTGGTGGCCCACCGGATCAACGCCCAACTGGACCTGCGCGGCCCCAGCCATGTGGTCTGCGCGGAGCAGGCGTCCGGCCTGGTCGCCCTGGATCTGGGGGCGCGGGCGCTGCGGGCGGGGGAGGCGGACGCGGTGCTCGCCGGCGCGGTCGACCTGTCCCATGAGCCCGTGCACCTGGCGGCGCTGGGCGCGCTGGGAGATCACCGGCCCGGTGGTGACGTGGCCGTCGTCCTGGTGTTGAAACGCCTGACCGACGCCGAGCAGGACGGCGACCAGGTCATCGCGTTGCTCGACCACGCGACGGACCGGACGGCCCCCGTCGGCCTGCTGGTCGGCGACGCGGACGCCGGAGGCACGGACGGGACCCACCGGATCCGGGACCACGAGGTCCCGCCCGATCGTGATGGCGCCAAGATCGACAGGGGCCGGGCGGGGAACCAGGAGGACGGGGACGACCGGGACGCGATCGGAGGGGACGGCGAGCCGGCCGGCCGGCCGCCCACGCCCCGCGTCACCGCCCGGTACGACCACAGCGAACTGTTCGGGACGGCTCATGCCGCGCACGGCGCGCTCGCCGTGGCGGTGGCCGCGATCGCGGTCCACCACCAGGCGGTGCCACGGTCGGGTGCGGCCGCGCTGCCCGCCGACGCGCCCCTGACCGCCTGCGCCCGGGTGACGCCCCTGGGCGCCTCCCCGATGTCGGTCCGCCTGCGCCCGGCCGGCCCGCCGCTGCCCTGGTCCTCGATCGCGCCCCGCTCCCACGTGTTCTCCGGCGCCGATCGGGCCGAGGTGCTGGCCGCACTGGCCGACGGACGGGAGTCCGACACCGGTCCCGCCCGCCTCGTGGTGGTGGTCGACCAGGTCTCCGAGACGCTGCGCGAACGGCTGGCGGTCGCACGCCACTGGTTGATGTCCGGCGGGCCCCGCCCGGACCAGATCGCCTACCAGGACGCCCCCACGAGCGGGGAGGTGGCTTTCGTCTTCCCCAGCGGCCAGGCGAGCTATCCCGGGTGCGGGGCGGAACTACGACTCGCCCTGCGCGCCCCCCGCACCGAGGAAGCCGCCCGGCCCGTCCCGGTGCCGGAGCCCCGGCACCCCACCGGCGCGGATCCGGTCCCGGTCGTGACGCGGATCCGGGACACCACCGAACTCGCCGCCCTGCACGGCGAGATCACCCAGAGCCTGCTGGGCCTGCGGCCGGACGCGGCGATCGGCTTCTCCTCCGGGGAGTCCACCGCACTGATCGTGCTCGGCGCGTGGCCCGACGCGGCCGGCCTGTACCAGGCGGTCTCCGACAGCGACGTTTTCCGGTTCGACCTGTCCGGGGAGTTCCGCGCGGCGCACCGGTTCTGGCGCGGACACGGCCAGGAAGGGGGGCGTTGGGCCGAGTACCTGGTGCACGCGTCCCCAGCCGACGTGCGCGCCGCCCTGGCAGGCGAACCACTGGCACACCTGCTCGCCGTCGACTCGCCCGACACGTGTGTGGTCGGCGGACTGGACGCGGCCTGCAGGCGCGTGCTGGACCGGATCGGCCCCGGGCTCCCGATGGCCGACGGGTACCAGATGGTGGCGCACGCCCCCGAGGCGAACCAGGTCGCGGCCGCCTTTCGCGCGTTGCACCGCCGGCCGACCAGTCCCACGCCGGGCATCCGCTATTACAGCGCGGCCACCGGCGAGCCGTACCCGGTCGATCCAGACCACGTCGCGGACGCGCTGCTCACCCAGATGACCAGCCCGCTCGACTACCCGAAGGTGGTCGAGCAGGCCTGGACGGACGGGGTGCGCGTGCTGATCGAGCACGGCCCGCAGAGCGGGCGTACCCGGTCGATCCGCCGGATCCTGGCGGACCGGAACCACCTGGCGGTGGCGCTCGATGTGCCGGGACGGGGACTGCGGCAGCTGTGCGACGCGGTCGCCGAACTCGTCGCCGCCGGGGTCTGCCCTGATCCCGCGCCGCTGTTCGACCGGCTCACAGCGGCCGCCAGGCTGCCGGCTGATCCGGGGAGGACGATCACCCTGCCGGCGCACCCGCCCGCGATCCGGCTGCCCGGAACAGATCATCCGGAGCAGCGGATGGAACCCGCGCCGGTATCGCCTCCGGCGACGGTACCGACGAAACCGGTCGGCGCGCCGGCCGGTCCCGGTACGGCGGTCCCCTCCGATGCCCAGGGCTCGGCCTCGCCGCGTGCCAGGGCTGTGCCCGTCGCACGAGCCGCGTCGATCGGCCCGGTGAGCGCTGCGGACCACCCGGTGCCGCCCCTTGCCCCTGCGAACCGCCGGGCGCCGGCTGTGGCCGCTGCCGACGATCCGGTGCCGGCACTTGCCGCCGCCCACCACGCCCGTCTCGCCGTCGCCCAGCGGGAGTTCCTGGAACGGCAGGGCCAGGCTCACGCGGCGTTCCTCCGCACCCGGCAGCTGGTGATCGGCGCGGTCACCGCCGTGACGGCCGGCGGTGACCGCGCCCTGTCCCCCGCCCCGGGTCCCGCGCACCTGCCGCAGGCCATCGAGCCCGCGCCGGTGGCGATCCCGTCACCGGGCTCTCCGCCCCTGCCGTGGCTACCGGCAGTACCGGAGCGGCCCACGCGGGGACTGTCGCTGCCCCTGGACCGTGCCCAGCTGGAGTACCTGGCGCACGGGCGGATCTCCGACGTCTTCGGTCCCGCCTTCCGCGCGCAGGACCACAAGCGACGGCAGACCCGGTTGCCGCGCCCCCCGATGCTCCTGGTGGACCGGGTCACCCGGCTCGACGCGGAACCCGGCTCGATGTCCACCGGCACGGTTCACACAGAGACCTACGTCGCCCCGGACGCCTGGTACCTGGATCCGGCCGGCCGGATGCCCGCGGGCCTGTTCATCGAGGCCGGCCAGGCCGACCTGCTGCTGATCAGCTGGCTCGGGGTGGACCTGCTCGACCGCGGCGACCGGGTCTACCGGCTGCTGGGCTGCGAGGTGACGTACCACGGACCGCGGCCGGCCGTCGGGGAGACGCTACGGTACGAGATCCACGTCGAGGGCCATGCCGAGCACGACGGCGTGCGGCTGTTCTTCTTCCGCAGCGACTGCTATGTCGGTGAGGAGCTGCGGCTGTCGGTACGCCAGGGCCAGGCCGGTTACTTCACCGACGCGGAACTCGCCGGTTCGCAAGGAGTGCGCTGGAGCCCGGGACCATCACCGGCAGGGGCGGTCGACCCGCCCGCTGTTCCTCCGGCCGCCACCGCTTTCGGTCCCGACGCCGTACGTGCCTTCGCCGAGGGCCGACCGGCGGACTGTTTCGGCCCCGGCTGGGATGTGTCGCGCGCCCATGTGCGTACCCCGACTCCCGGGGAGGGCCGGCTGTGGCTGCTGGACGAGGTGAGCGAACTCGACCCCGCCGGAGGCCCCTGGGGTCGTGGCTACCTGCGTGCGGAGAGCGAGGTCCGGCCTGACGACTGGTTCTTCGACGGCCACTTCTACAACGATCCGTGCATGCCTGGCACGCTCATGTTCGAGGGCTGCGTGCAGGCGATGGCGTTCTATCTGGCCGCGCTGGGCTTCACACTGGACCGGGACGGCTGGCGGTTCGAGCCGGTGTCCGACGAGTCCTACCGGATGCGCTGCCGGGGACAGGTCACCCCCCAGAGCCGTCGGGTCCGCTACGAGGTGTTCGTCAGCGGACTGTCCTCCCACCCCCAACCCACGCTCCGTGCCGACCTGCTCTGCACGGTGGACGGCCTGCCCGCTTTCCACGCCTCCGGGGTGGGGCTGGCACTGGTCCCGGACTGGCCCCTGGAGTACTGGCGGTGGCTGGGGCCGCCCGCCGTTCAGACCAGTGGGGCACCGGTGCCGCTGCCGGTGCTCGGTGGGCTGCGCGGTCTGCACCCCGACCCGGCGGCGGCCACTCTCGCCGGACGGAGCGCGAACTTCCCGCTGATGCTGGCCGCAGCCTGGGGCCGGCCCAGCGCGTTCGGCACCCGTGGAACCCAGTTCGACGGTGGCAAGCGCTGCGCTCGACTGCCGGGCCCGCCCTACCTGTTCGTCACCCGCATCGTCGACGCCGGCCTCGAACCGGACCGGCCGCGCCCGGGTTCCTGGCTGGTCGCCGAGTACGACGTACCGGAACAGGCCTGGTACTTCGAGGAGAACGGCACCCGGGTGATGCCGTTCGCGGTGCTCAACGAGGTGGTCCTGCAACCGTGCGGGATGGCCGCGAGCCTGCTCGTGCCGCAACCACCGGACGCCCCCGAGCTGCTCTTCCGCAACCTGCAGGGGAACGGCACCGTCCTGCGGGACATCCCGGCCGGGACCCGCACCCTGCGCACCAGGGTCGAGCTGGGGGACCTCTCGCAGTTCGACGGCGTCACCCTCGTCCCGTTCGAGGTCTCCTGCGAGGCGGTCGACGAGACCGGCGCCCTGCTGCCGGTCATGGAACTGTCCACGCAGTTCGGGTACTTCCCGGTGGCCTCGTTCGCCCGGCAGCCCGGATTGCTCCCCACCGCCACCGAACGCGCCCGGCTGGCCGAACCCTGCGACCGGGTGGTGGAGCTGCGGCATCGTCAAGAACGCTACGGCTCCGGCTCCCTGCGGCTGCCCGGACCGATGCTGCTGATGCTGGACCGGATCACCGGGTACTGGCCCGATGGCGGACGGGCGGGACTTGGCCGGCTGCGCGCCGAGCGCAAGGTCGATGCCGGGGACTGGTACTTCCGCGCCCACTTCTTCACCGACCCGGTGCAACCCGGGTCCCTCGGCCTCGAAGGTGTGGTCCAGCTGCTCCAGTGGTACCTCCTCGAACGCGACGCCGGCACCGGACTGACCGCCCCACGCTTCGAGCCCGTGGCCGTCGGTCACGAGGTGCGCTGGCTCTACCGGGGCCAGGTGGTGCCGAGCGACGGCGTGGTCACGTTCGAGGCCGAGATCACCGAGTACGGGACCGACGCGCGCGGCCGATACGTACGTGCCGAGGCCTGGCTGTGGATCGACGGACGTCGCATCTACCACCTGCCCCGCATCGGGGTCCGGGTGGTCGACGGCCATCCGGCCGTGCGGGAGCTGGAGCTGGACCCGGCAGTGGACACCTGGCTGGACGACCACCGGCCCAACTACGTGGTTCCCGCGGTGCCCCTGATGACCACGGTGGATCAACTCGCCACCGCCGCTGCCAGGCTGACCGGTCAACCGGTCGCCGGCCTGCGCGAGGTTCAGCTGCACCGCTGGCTTCCCCTGCCCGGCCCCGCGCGGATCCGTACCGACGCCGAACCGGCGGCCGGAGAAGGGACCGCGGTTCGTCTCTCCGTCTGGCGGGAGGCCGGTGAACTGTCCCGGTACGAGGTGGTCGGCGAGGCCACCGTACTGACCGGAACCGTGCCGGAGCCTCCCCCGGCCCTGCTTCCTCAGCTCCCCGACGGCCGGCCGCAGCCGGACCCGTACGAGGCCGCGGAGCTGTTCCACGGCCCGGCGCTGCAGTACCTGACCTCACTGGCCGTGGGCTCCACCGGCTCCAGCGCGGTGCTCGACGCCGGACGGGGCACCACGCCGTTCGGCCAGCTGGGGCAGGGGCTGCTCGACGGTTTCCTGCACGCCATCCCGTCCCAGTCGCTCTGGCGGTGGATTCCTGGCCTGTCCCAGGACATGGTCGGCTACCCCCACCGGTTGCCCTGGCTGGACCTGTACGAGCCGCTGCCGACCAGCGGTGAGCTGCGGGTCGAGGCCCGGTTCGCCGGCTTCGACCAGGGGCACCACCTGCTGCCGGTGATCGACGTCCAGGCCCAGATCGGCACCCGGGTCGTGGCGCGCCTGAGGCTGGTGGAGATCCTGGTGCGCCTGCCGGGGATCGAGCGGGTGCCGCTGCGGGACCGCAGGGCCTTCGCGACGGGCCTCCGGTATGTCCCCACCGCCAGTCTGTCCAGCACCCGGGACGGGATCACCACACTCTCCGTCGACACGGTCCGACGGTTCGACACCCTGCCGGGCACCACCTCACGGATCTACCGGCTTCCGGCCGGTCTTCCGCTACCCGAACGCAGCACGCGCATCGCCGTCAAGGAGCACGTGTCCGGCCTGGCCAGGGCCCATCCCGGACAGATCGAGGTGGCAGCCGACCTGCGCTCGGCCTGGGTGGCCGGTACCCCCGGCACGGTCTGGCCGGTGCGGGTCGAACACGAAGCGGACGTGGTGGTGGTGCGTTGCCCTCTCCCCGACTGAGATGCCTGGCCCGGGGTCCGGTACGGTGCCGGCTCCCGCCAAGTGGACCGGCCGTAGGTACCACTGAGGGGCGCTGTCACATTACTCGGGTGCGTGGGTCTCTGGCGGCGCGTCGGGGCGTGGGGAGGGGCCGGGTTCCGGGCCGGTGCTCAGGCCTCGGCGCGCTGGCCGGCGGCGCGGGTGGTCTGGTCCCAGATGGCGAAGCGGATGGTCATCCCGGCTCGGTCGCCGGGGGCGGTCATCAGGTGGCGGCGGGGCCGGAAGTCGGGTGAGATGCCGCTGAATGCGGCCAGGAACCGCTGGGTTCCGCCGACGTCGCACTCCGGCCTCTGCCCCGTACAAGCCGGTAGCAGCGTCAGTTTGTCCAGGTCAGCGGAAGAAGCAGCCCAGCTGACACGGGTGACCCATCAGCTGCAACCAGCCCAGCGGACGCCGTACCTTCAGCTTCTCTGAAATCGACCGTGCCGCCGGAGAACGTCACTGCTCGGAGAGGCTACTGGCCGCGTGGCGGTCGAGAGCGATCAAGATGTACCCCTCGGACTTCCGGGGCACCGCCGAGGACGCCCGGATCACACTGCTCGCGGCCCTGTGCTCTTCTCGTCAGGCGGAGATCACTGACGCTCTGGTGGAGCTGCTGGTTGCCCTGGTCCACAAGATCAACGCGCGTGCCGAGCGGCGGGCGGAAAGGCAGCTCACCGCGGAGTTGAAGAAGGTCCGGGGCAAGGAAGGCATCCTCTTCAAGCTTGCTGACGCGGCGATCGGCAAACCCCACGAGGTGGTACGCGAGGCCCTGTACCCGGTGGTCGGGGAGAAGACGCTGCGCGACCTGGTCGCAGAGGCGAAGGCGAACGAGAAGGCCTTCAAGGCCAGGTCCGCACCACCCTGCGGTCCTCCTACAGCTCGTACTACCGGCAGATGCTGCCGCCGCTGCTGAGGACGCTGGGCTTCAAGTGCAACAACACCGCCTACCGCCCGGTGATGGACGCGATGGCGCTGCTGGAGAAGTATGCGGAGGTCGATGGCAAGTCCCGCTTCTACGACGCCGGCGACACGGTGCCGATGGACGGCGTCGTACGCAAGGACTGGCGCGAGGCTGTCATGGACGGCAAGGGCAAGGCCGAGCGCATCCCGTACGAGCTGTGCGTCCTGGTCGCGCTGCGGGACGCGATCCGGCGCCGGGAGATCTATGTCGAGGGGGCCTTGCGCTGGCGAAACCCGGAGGACGACCTGCCGGGCGACTTCGAGGCCGCCCGCACCGTGCACTACGCGGCTATCCGCCAACCCCAGGACCCGCAAGCGTTCATCACGAGCCTGAAGCAGCTGGCTTCGTTCACGTTCGGCGGCAGCACTTGTGCATGATCACTCCGCCGAGAGATGTTCGCGAGTTTTGACGGCAGCGCCGTGCCGTCGTCGCGGCGAGTGATCAATTCACTGTGCCTTGGCAAACAGCGTCCGTAGGGTTTGCGCATGACAGATGAGAGTGAGCGGGCCGTGCAGGCGGCCATCGATGGGGAGATGCGGCTTCTCGATCCCGAGGTGCGTGCTTCCCCGGCCCGTGTCCTGGAGCTTCTGGATCCGGAGTTCATCGAGTTCGGGGCTTCTGGGCGCCGGTGGGACGTGGAGTCGATCCTCACGGTGACGAGCGGAGGCTCGGTGTCTCCGGAGTCTCCGGTCAAGGTCAGTGAGATGGCCGGAGTCGTCCTCGCTCCGGGCATCGTTCATCTGACGTACTTCGCCGACAACCAGGGCCGCCGGGCATGGCGGAGTTCTGTGTGGCGCCTGACGGAGACGGGCTGGCGGATGTACTTCCACCAGGCCACTTTGACCAGTTGAGTGGGTGGGACCGCCGCCCGCAAGGGCAGCGGTTGCCCAGCCGTATCGGGTGGCTTCAGCTGGCCGTGGCCGGCGCTTCCGCTCGCGCGCGGGTGCTGGCGAGGCGGTAGGAGTCGGTGCCGGTCTCGATGATCGTGCCGTTGAAGGTGAGACGGTCGACGATGGCCGCGCAGAGGCGGGGATCGGTGAAGGTCTTCGTCCAGCCGCCGAAGGACTCGTTGGAGGCGATGGCGACGCTGTTCTTCTCCTCGCGCTCGGTCAGAACCTGGAACAGCAGTTCGGCGCCGTGCCGGTCGAGTTCCATGTAGCCGAGCTCGTCGATGCAGAGCAGGTCGACTCGGCCGTAGCGGGCGATGGTCTTGTTCAGCTGCTTCTCGTCGGCGGCCTCGACCAGCTCGTTGACCAGCTTCGTGGCAAGCGTGTAGCGGACGCGGTAGCCCTTCATCGCGGCCTCGGTGCCCAGGGCGATGAGCATGTGGGACTTGCCGGTGCCGGAGTCGCCGATCAGGCAGAGCGGCTGTCCCTTCTTGATCCACTCGCAGGAGGCGAGGGTGTGGATGGTGGCCGGGTCGATGTTGGGGTTGGCGTCGAAGTCGAAGGTCCGCAGCGACTTCTCCCTGGGGAAGCCGGCCGCCTTGATCCTGCGCTCGGAGCGTCGGCGGGCCCGGTCGTCGCACTCGGTCATCAGCAGCTCGGCGAGGAAGCCGCGGTAGGTCATCTGGTCCTTGACCGCCCGGTCGGCGATGTCGGGGAACTCATTGCGGATCGACGGCAGCCGCAGCATGCGGCAGGCGGTGTCGATGGCTGCGTCGGCGGCCTGCTCGGTCAAGCCTCGTTGGCGGGGCAGGGTCACTGGGCTTCTCCCTCTCGGCTGGTGCCGCCGCTGGCGCGACGGCGTCGGAGCAACTGGTCAGAGGGGGTCACCGAGGGCAGCGGCCTGGTGTCCGGCGGAAGGTGGGCAAGGCGCCACTCGTTCAGGAACGTCACCGTCGCCGACCCGGAGGTGCAGGCGGGCAGTGCGGCGGGCGGTTCGTCTTCGGCCTGGGCGGCCTTGCGGGCCTCCAGAGCGACTGCATCCGAGGTCAGGGCCCCGGCCCGCAGGGCGGTGGCAAGCCCGGCGACCAGGTGCTCGTGGGGGATGTGCCGGGCCAGCAGCAGCACTTCGATCAGGGCCCGGGTGCCGTCCCGCTCGCCGTGGACCTTGCGGGCCTGAGCCCACCAGGCGTCATGGACCGGAGTGAACTTGCCCGCCGAGCGAGCCTGTTCGAGTGCGGTGGCGCCGGGGAAGGCACCAGGCTTGCGGATCAGGGCTTCGAGGTAGTGGTCCAGCTCCAGACGGCAGCCAGCCTTGGCGATCAGCCGCTCGTGCCGGGCGACTTCCACGTTCTGGTCGTAAACCACCAGGTGGGAGGCGTGAAGGACGACACGGACGCGTTTGCCGATCAGGCGGACTGGCACCGAGTAGCGGTTGGTGCGGACGGTGATCTGGCTGTAGCGGTCGACCCTGGCGGTGAACACCCGGCCGGTCTCGAACGGCTCATCCGGTAGCGGCATCAGCAGCGGCTGTTCGACGGCGAAGTACTCATCGATGGTCCGCGGCCGCGATCCGATCCGGCGCCGGCCGTCGTGCAGGTCCCACTGCTCGACCATCTCGTTCAGCTCCGCCAGCGAGGAAACCTCCGGCACCGGCGTGAAGTGGTTGCGGCGGAAGTAGCCGATCTGCCCCTCGACCCCGCCCTTCTCGTGGGCGCCGTCGATGCCCGGGCGGCAGTAGAAGCTCTCGATGCCGAAGTGGGAGCGGAAGGCGATCCACCGATCGGTTTCCACCCGTGCTCGGCTCAGGCCCAGCACCTGGGCGACTGCGGCCTTGAGGTTGTCGTAGCGGACCCGGCCCCGCGGGACACCGCCCAGCACCCGCAGCGCGTGCACGTGGCCCTCGAAGAAGGCTTCCTGGCCGGCGGAGGCGAACACGCGGTGGACGGCCTTGCCCGAATACGACAGGCGGAAGGAGAACAGGTAGCAGGTCACCAGCTCGCCGGCGAGCCGCACGGCCACGTCGCCGAAGTCGACTTCCGCCTCCATGCCCGGCGGGTGGGTCTGCGGAACGAACGCTTCGATGGGCGCCTTGCCCGCCTCCACCGCGATCTGCGGCTTCCGGTCAGCGACATAGCGTCTGACCATCGGATACGACACGTCGGCGCCGTGTTCCTCGACCAGCCGGTGGAAGATCCGGGTCACCGTGTGCCACTGCTTGCGCGGCGCATCCAGGTCCGCCCTCAGGATCCCGTCGATCACCGCCTTGTACGGATCCAGCGCCGACGGCCGCGGCGGCAGCGGCTTGCGCGGCTCCGGCCACGCATTGTTCAGAGCCTTGCGGACCGTCCGCCAGGCGACGTTGTACTTGCGCTCCAGCTCCCGCATCGTCATGCCGGCCCGATGGTCCCGCCGGATCGCCGCGTACAGCTCGACCTTCGACATCTGCGGCATGACCAGGACCTTTCACCGGGAACACCCCGATGCTGTCCCGGCAAGTACTACGGTGCTGACAAAACTCGTGAACATCACCCGACCGTGGATCTGGGCGCCTCCCAAACCCATGAACAACCGCTGACGCAACTCGTGAACAAAACCAAGCAGCGGATGACCGAGGGCCTGGACAGGTTGTCGGCGGCGCTCGCCCTGCCGACGCCGCGAGGGGCAGCCGGGTCCCGGCTGCCCCTCGCGGGTGCTCCCGTAGTGGTACTGGCGTCCGTCAGGTCACTCGGCGGCGGATCCACCAGGCGCAGAACCCGGTCAGGGCCAGGGCGAGGCCGAGGTAGAGCCCGGTCTCGGCCCATTGAAGGGCCCAGAAGTTCCCGGCGGGCTGGTACGTCACCTGCTGCTTGTAGCCCAGGGCGCCGAGGTCGGCGACGCAGCGGTCGACCTGCTGCAGGGTGGGCGGGCCCGCCTCGGTGTGCAGGCAGTCGGCAAAGGAGGACGGCACGGGGGCCGGCTGACCGGCGGCGTTCAGCGTCTGCTGGGAAGTGACCCAGGACCCGGGCACTTCTTCGAGGTGCGCGACGATCTGCTCGGCGCCGTCCTGGATGCTGAAGGGGGCGCCGCCGGGCTCGATCGGCAGGGTGGTCCGGTCCGCAGCGGCCAGGTGGGTCCGAATCCACATCGGCACGGCGATCTGGACGGCGGTGTAGAGGGCGAACGTGGTGGCCATCGCGGGCAGGGTGCGGCGGATGACCAGACCGAGGGCGACGCCCAGGACGAAGGCGAAGGCTGCGTGGGCCATGGGGACGACACCCCGTGCGGCGAAGGCCACGGGGTCGAGCCGCGGGAAGTATGTGTCCGTCGCGCCGCCGCCGTTGACAGCCCGGTCGATGGGGCTGCTCCACCAGCTCACCGCGAGGCTGGTCAGTCCGGCAGCGGCCATGGACGCCGCCGCGCCGAGGGCCAGCTTGGTCGCCAGCCAGCGCGTCCGGGTGACGCCCTGGTTCCACGCGAGGTAGTGGGTACCGGTCTCCAGTTCGCGGGAGATCAGCGGCGCGCCCCAGAACATCCCGATGACCGCCGGCACTGCGAGCACGACCAGCAGTCCGGTGTAGTAGAGGCTCTGGTCCGCACTGGAGACCTGGTCCACCAGGCCGCTGCCGGCCGTCCGGTAGAGGTCGGCCAGCTGCGGGCCGGTGACCACGAGGGTGGCGGCGAGGGCAGCCACCGCGGCGAACATCACGGCGGCCTGGGTACGGAACTGGCGCCAGGTCAGCCAGATCATCGAAGTACCTCCAGTGCGGGCCGGGTGTCACGTACCGCATCGGCGGGCCGGGTCATGTAGGCCAGGACGATGTCTTCCAGGCCGAGCGGGCTGACGGTCCAGGACGGATCGTGGACCGCCGTGTCGGTGCGCACCAGGAGAGTGGTCTGCCGATCGGTGTGGCTAGCGGTGATGACGCGCTGACCGGCCGGGATCGTGTCCGGGTCCCGGCGCGGGCCGGTGAGCCGGTGGTGGCACGCGACCAGGTCGTCGATGTCCCCGGCCACCTGCACCCGGGAGCCGACCAGGACGACGACGTAGTCGCAGGTCCGCTCCACGTCGGAGACCAGGTGGGAGGAGAGCACGACGCTCAGCTCGTGTTCGGCGACAGCCTCCATCAGGTCCTGCATGAACTCCCGTCGGGCGAGCGGGTCCAGCGCCGCGACCGGCTCGTCCAGGATGAGCAGCTCCGGGCGCTTGGCGATGCCCAGGGTGAGAGCGAGCTGCGCGCGCTGGCCGCCGGACAACTTGCCCGCCCGCTGCTTCGGGTCCAGACCGAGGCGGCGGATCCGATCGCGCGCTAGAGCGTCGTCCCAGTTCGGGTTGAGACGCTTGCCGAAGTCGAGGTGGTCGGCGACGCTCAGCGCGGAGTAGGTCGGGGTGTCCTGGGCGACGAAGCCGACCTTGGCCAGTTGTTCCACACCCTCGGCGGGACGGCCGCCGCACACCTCGATGGTGCCGACCGTCGGGGTCAGCATGCCGGAGGCCAATTTCAGCAAGGTCGACTTGCCGGCGCCGTTGGGGCCGACCAGGCCAATCACCCGGCCGGCGGGGATGTCCAGGTCGCAGTTCTGCAGCGCCCAGCGCTGCTTGTACCTCTTGCCCAGGCCCTGGGCTCGCAAGACAGCACTCACGCTACGTCCTCTCCGGCGGCGTTACGAAACGTGCTCACGAACAGCGCCTCGATGCTCTCGTCGTCGAGCCCGGCCAGGCGGGCCTTGGTCAGCCAGCGCTGCAGGTCCTTCTGGAGCGGCCCATGTGCGGCGAGCGAGGCATCAGCCAGCGTCCGGGTCACGAACGTCCCGACGCCGGGACGGGCGGCCACCAGGCCGTCGTGCTCCAGCTCCCGGTACGCCTTGAGCACCGTGTTCGGGTTGACCGCCGTCTGCTTCGCCACGTCCTTGACCGTCGGCAGCCGGTCCCCCTCGTTCAGTAGCCCCAGGCGCAGCGCGTGCCGAACCTGCTGGACCAGTTGCTGGTACGGGGGCAGGCCGGACCGGCTGTTCAGGTGGAACTCAATCACCAGTTCCTCCATTTATCTAGTTGCCTAGCACTATAGCTCTCTGGGTCGACCATTCGGCAAGGCGTGCACTGCGGGCGTCAGCCTTGACCGCGGAGACGACGAGAGCCAGCTCCGGGTCACGGCTCCGGTAGCCGTCCATTGCGGCGAGGAAGTCGGCCGGCGCCAGGTCGGCGCCAACGCCGAGGTCAGCCATGGCGGCGAGGTAGGCGTCGCGCAGCCGGTTGTACCAGCCGTCCAGGTAGCGGCCGTTGTCGTACCGGACGTACGCCTCGATCGGCGCGACGTCGTAGCCGAGCTCCACCGCGTACGCCACGGTCGGCGTCGCGTACCAGGCCGGGCCCGTCGGGCGGTCCCCCTTCGGCGTGAACGGGCTGGCAGCAGACTCGCGTCCAGATCCGCCCACTTGTCCTTGCCGACCTTCACCCGCGACAGATCCACATGGGAGAGGTCGACCAGCCAGGAGCCGGGCAGCTTCGGGTCGAACACCGGCGCCTTGACGTGCGTGGGCGCACCGAGGCCGACGACCAGGCCGTTGGCGCCGGCGGCGAAGGCCATGTTCACGTCGATGCCCACCAGGTGCCGCAAAGTACACTCGGCATCGGTCATCGGCCGCGCCCAGTCGTACGCCTCCTCGAGCAACTTTTCCGCCGGGCCGCGGACGTGGAAGCGCGGCAGGTCCTTGAGGAGCGGGTGTCCGTCGGAGGCCTCGCACGGCGCGCAGTCAACCGGGTCCTTGCCCAGGCTGCCAGGGTTGTGCTCGGAGTGCCGCTTGCCGTCGGCATCCGGCTCGGAGGCACGGGTCGGCGGGTGCAGGGCCGACGCGGCGGCTGATGTCCTTGCCCGCTCGGATCGAAGCCACCGCGGCGGGCCCGACGGCCGTGCCCGAGACACTCGTCCTCGACCATGGGACGGCCGGCGTCACCTCGGCACACCTGACCGTGTGCGAGAGCCTCGGCATCAGCCTGGAGCCGGCCCCGCCGAGGGCGGCGGGCGCCCGCCGCGGTGCCCTGCACGCTTCAGGTGCTCGCCGGCCAGTTCTCCCGGCACGCGGTGGCAGCCCGGCCGCCCGCCACCACCGGACAGGAGGACCTGGCGGACGGGGCATACTGGAGCATGCCGCAGCTGCAGGACCTGCTGGACGAATGAATCCTCGCTGTGTGGCACCGCCGTCCCCAGGAGCAGCTGCGGCATCCGCTGCTGCCCCGGGCGGGGCTGACGCCGCAGGAGATGTGGCAGGTGCTGCTGGGCGCGGCCGGGAGGGTGCCGCTGCCGCTGGCCGGGCAGGCGTACGGCGAACTGCTGCCGGCCCGCCGGTGCGCGGTGACCGAATCCGGTATCCGGCTGGGCGGACTCCGCTACGACGATGCGTGCCTGGACGAACACCGCGGCGGCGGGGACCGGTTCGAGGCTCACCACCATCCCCACGACATCCGGCAGGTCTTCGTCCGGCTGCCCGACGGCCGGCTCCACCCGGTGCCGTGGGCGCAGGGCGAGCACGCCTGGCGGCCCTTCGACGAGCTGCTGCGGCGCCGCACCGATGCGCCCCTTCATGCCGACGGTGGCACTGCGGCCCGGCGAGCTGGTGCAGGTCGACACCACTCGGCTGGACATCATGGCCATCGGCGAGGACGGAAAGCCGGGTACGCCCAGAACTCACGATCGCTCTGGACGTGGCGACGAAGTCCGTGATGGCGGCCGTACTGCGCGAGGAAAGCACCCAGGCGGTGGACGCGGCCCTGCTGCTGGCGGAGATGGCCGTCCCCCACCCGGTGCGGCCCGGCTGGGGCGAACATCTGCGCCGGGCCCACGCCGCCGTCCCCTACGACCGCCTCCTCGCCCTGGACGCGCGCCTTCAGCAGGCCGCGGCAAGGCCGGTGGTAGGGCCCGAAACGATCGTCATCGACCGCGGGCGTGTGTTCCTCTCCGCCGCGTTCCTGGCCGCCTGTGAAACCCTCGGGGTGAGCGTGCAGCCCGCCCCGCCCCGCTCCCCCACCGCCAAGGGCGCCGTGGAGCGGACCTTCGGCAGCTTCAACATCCTTTTCGCGCAGCACGTCGCCGGCTACACCGGCTCCCACGTCCTCGAACGCGGCGAGAGGGTTCAGGGTGAAGCCCGCTTCACCGTGGCCCAGTTGCAGGAACTGCTGGACGAGTGGATCACCGCGTGCTGGCAGCACCGCCCCCACGACGGACTGCGCCGCCCCCTCCTGCCTAGAAAGGCCCTGCCCCCGGGCGAGATGTGGGCCGCGCTGCTGGGTGCGAGCGGCTACGTGCCGCTGCCCCTGACCGGAACCGACTACACCGAACTGCTGCCCGTGCGCTTCCACCCGATCACCGGCCGCGGCATCCGCATCAACTACCGCACCTACGACCACGCTCTGCTCAACGAGCACCGCGGACGGCCCTCGCCCACCGGACCCGGCGGCAAGTGGGAGGTTCACCTCAACCCGCACGACGTGCGGCAGATCTACCTCCGCCTGCCCGACGGTCACCTGCACGAGATCCCGCGGATCCACCGCTACCACGTCCACGCACCCATGAACGAGACCACCTGGCGCCACATCCGCCCCACCCTCGAAAAGCGCACCGAACGCGAGGCACACGAAACCGCCCTGGCCGAGACAGTCGACCAGATCCTGCGCCAGGCCCGGCCTGCCGCGTCTGCGGGCGCGCCCACCGAAACGACAACACCCCGGGCGGCGAGCGTCCGGGCAGTGCCGCACCGCAACACGGCCGAGGCCGCGACCGCGGTGCTGCCGATCACGGCTAGGTAGTGCGCCGGGGGCGCGTGCCTGTGGGGCTTCCGCTCCCTGCCCGCAGGGTGGGCCACCGTGCAACTCTCCGTAGCGAACGGCCAGTTCAACACGGTAGGTGCAGGGTGGCCACCCAACGACGACACGCTCCTGCGGCTGGTCACCGCCGTGCTCGAGCTGCACGACGAGTGGATCGCCTTCCCCCGCCGCTACCTGCCGGAAGGCAGCATGGACCAGCTCTACCCCGCCGAGCGCTCCGAAAGCGCCCCCGAGCTACCCAACACCACCAACACAACGTCAGATTGATCGGCTGCACCACATCAAGGGACGCCATCTCGAGGACGGCACGGCATCCCGTGATCGCGGCCCACACCCTCCCGGAAGGCGGGCAGGACGAAGCCGAGGAGGCGTGACAGCGTACGGCTGGCCGCTGCGTACGCTTCTGGCATGGGTGACGTGGGCGGGCTGCGCGAGCGCAAGAAGCAGAAGATGTATCAGCGGTTGTCGGACACGGCTATCGGGCTCTTCCTGCAGAAGGGCTTCGAGCAGGTGACCGTCGCTGATGTCGCGGCAGCCGTCGACATCTCCAAGCCGACGCTCTTCCGGTACTTCCCGGCCAAGGAGGACCTGGTTCTGCACCGGCTGGCCGACCACGAGGGGGAGGCCGGCAGGGTGGTCGCAGAGCGCCCGGCCGGGCGCTCTGCGCTGGAGGCGCTGCGACGTCACTTCCTGGACGGGCTCGCCCGGCGCGACCCGGTGACCGGCCTGAACGATGACGCCGAGGTGCTCGCCTTCCACCGGCTGCTGCACGGAACACCATCACTGCTGGCACGCCTGCACGCTCATGTGGAACGGGACGAGGCCGCTCTCGCCGACGTCCTTGGCGGCGAAACCGGCCATGGCGTCCAAGCGCGCCTGGCCGCCGGGCAGATCGTCGCCGTCCAGCGCATCCTCGCGCAGGAGAACTGGCGCCAAATCACCGCAGGCCACAGCGCAGACGCGCTCTGTCCCGAGGCCGTGGCAGTGGCCCAGTCGGCCTTCACGCAACTCGAGGCCGGACTGCCGCACCTCACCCGAACCCGCAACTAGGTTAAAAACGTTACTCAGTTGCATTATGGTCGGGGGATGCCACGCTCCGACTCCGTACTCAGTGACGCCCTGACCCGGGAACGCGCCTACCACGACACCTGCCGAGCGGTGCTGAAGGCCATGATCGACGGCGCGCAAGAGCAGGTGGTCGTCGGTGAGGACGCCTCCGCATCCGGCGCCGACGCCGAAGTACTCGGCTACCGGTTGCGCAGCCAGGCCAAGGAACTTCGGGAGCTGCCCGAAGGCCCGCTGTTCTTCGGACGCCTCGACTTCGCCCGGGACCCCCGGGCCGCCGGCGACCACGCCGGGCAGGGGTACCACATCGGCCGTGTGCGCATCGCGCACGATCCGTCCGCCCCACCGCTGGTGGTCGACTGGCGCGCGCCGGTGGCACGCGCCTTCTACCAGGCAAGCGTCCGCGACCCTCAAGGCGTCGCCGTCCGGCGCCGCTTCGGCTGGTCGTCTGCCGGCCACGGCGACTCGGCCGACCTCACCGGCCTGGAGGACGAGCACCTCAGTGAGGGCGAGGCGCGGGAAAGCAGCATCGTCGCCAGCGAGATCGAGCGCCCCCGCATCGGTCCCATGCGGGATATCGCCGCCACCATCCAGCCCGAGCAGGACGACCTCGTACGTGAGGACCTCACCACGTCCCTCTGCGTCCAGGGCGCCCCGGGCACGGGCAAGACCGCGGTCGGACTGCACCGCGCCGCCTACCTCCTCTACACCTGTCCGCAGCGCATCCAGCGCGGCGGAATGCTGATCCTCGGCCCCAACCGCGCTTTCCTCTCCTACATCTCCGAAGTCCTGCCCGCGCTCGGTGAGACCGGAGTGCGGCAGTCCACTCTCGACGAGGAGATCGCCGGCCACCCGGTCACGGCACAGGACAGTGACGCCACGGCGGTCGTCAAGCACGACATCCGCATGGCAGAGGTCCTGCGCCGCGCGCTCTACGCACGAGTGAGCACAGAGGCGACGCAGCCGCTCGTACTGTCGGACGGTTCCTACCGCTGGCGGGTAACCGCCGACGAACTGGAGAAGACCGTCCGGGACGTGCGTACCGAGGAACCTCCCTATGCCGTGGGGCGCGAACGCGTCCGTACCCGCATCGTCCATGCCGTTCAGCACCAGGCCGAACGCCGCGGCGGTCCCCGCACCAGTACCTGGGTACAAAAGATCTCCCGGGCGCGCCCGGTCACCACCCTGCTCAACGCCCTCTGGCCCGCCGTGCAACCCGAGCAGCTCCTCGCCGATCTGCTCACCCGTCCGGACACCTTGGCCACCGCTGCCGAAGGCGTCCTCGACGCGGACGAGCAGAAAGCCCTCCTGTGGCCCAAGCCCCCACGCTCTGCCAAGTCGGCCCGCTGGTCAGCGGCCGATCTCGTCCTCCTCGACGAACTCGCCGGCCTCATCGAGCGTCCCAGCGGCTACGGGCATGTCGTGATCGACGAAGCGCAGGACCTGTCCCCCATGCAGTGCCGCGCCATCGCCCGCCGCTCTTCCTTCGGATCCGTCACCGTCCTCGGGGACCTCGCCCAAGGCACCACCCCCTGGGCCGCACGCGACTGGCCGCAGCTCCTCGCCCACCTGGGGAAGCCAGACGCCATCGTCACCCCACTGACCACGGGATTCCGCGTCCCTGGCGCCGTCACCGAACTCGCCAACCGCCTGCTGCACCACCTCGACGCGGACGTGCCACCCGCCCGATCCCTGCGCCGTGACGGAGAGGTGAGCATCGAAATGGCCCACGACACGACCGCCGCGACAGTCGCGGCCGTGAACACAGCGCTGGAGCACGCAGGCTCGGTCGGCGTCGTCGCAGCCGACGCCGAGGCACCGAAGCTCCACCGCGCTCTCATCGCGGCCGGGGTCCCGGCATCCGGGCCGGACACTGCTGGAGCCCGCCTCACCGTCGTGCCGGCCTCCACCGCCAAGGGACTGGAGTACGACCACGTCGTGGTGGTCGAGCCCTCGGCCATCGTCCAAGCCGAGCCCCGCGGCATGAACCGCCTGTACGTGGCCCTCACCCGAGCGGTCTCCCGCCTCCACATCGTGCACTCCGCACCACTGCCGCTCGCGATCCGGCCCTTGGAGTCACGGCACGTCGAGCGGCTGACGCCTGAACACTGAGCACGCCCAAGACTTCCGACGCTGACCTGTCGACCGGCTGATGAGCATGATCGGTAATCGGCGGCGCGCGGCCGGATCGGCACCGGGACGTGCTCATAAAAACGGTGCCGCAGACGAGCAGGCGACACGCGCGGGCCCCGCCCTCGGACCCGAGCCGCCCATCGTGCTCGACACCCCGGCTGCCGGGCCCGGCCGAGGTCGTAGGGCTGGCCGAAGAGGCTGACCAGCAGCTTCACGCCTCGACGATGATGGTGCCTATGGTCGATTCCGGGCCGGGCCCCTCCGGACGGTCGACCCTCCACCAGCCCAGCACGTCCTCGTACTCCGGCTGTGGGACCGCACGTCCTTCGGCAGTCATCAGGCGTCCCTGATACGCCTGGGCGTAACGTGCCCGAACCGAGTAGACGCCCGGTTCGTCGGGGACAACGAGGTCGCACGACACATTTACCCACTCCGCCGGCCCCGGGTTGTCCTCCGCCAGCGCCTCGACGCGCGTGCCGGCGTTGACCACCTTCACGCCGCCCCCGCTGCGCTGCTTGCCGTTCCATACCGACGCCTGGGCTCGGTCCTGGCCCGCCAGACCAACGATCACCTGGTTGATGGCGTTGCCGCACTCCGAGCAATCATGCAGCACGTCGAAACTGACCTGGTGCGAACCTCCGCCGCGGACTTCTACCACGTCGGCCTGGCCGTCGATCTTCACGTTGCGGATCTTGAACCGAAATCCCGTCCCGCCTCCGTATGGCTCGACCATCTCGGTGTGGGGAGTGCGTGCCGTGGTCCGGTGGACATCGCTGTGACTCAACTTGTCGGTCATGCGCCAAGTAAACAGGTGGCCACTGACAAGGGCGGGCCCGGCCTTCACGAGGACGGCACGTCAGCCTCAGAACGGAACACAGCTTCTGAGCCGTCGTACAGTACGACGCCGCGCCGGTGCCCGGCGGCTGACACCGCATCGGCAGGCCGACGGCGGTCTCACGCCGCAGGTGCCCTCTCGGCCTCGGAAACGGCGGAGCCAGCCTCAAGAGCCGTCGGCGACCTGCGGATTCGTGAGCGGCTCCGGGCGAACAAGAAGTCCAAGGGGGCGGCCCTCTGAGCGGTCACTGCTCCCTTGGGGCCTTCCGCGCGGCGGTGCCCACGGCGATGCCCAGGACGGTGAGCGCGATGCTGATGTAGATCTCGTAGCCGTCGACGTACAGGTGCTTCATGAAGCCCATGAGCGGGATCCACTTGCCGAAGGCCTCGTGGACGATGCCCTGCAAGCCGCCGACGATGAGCGAGAAGCTGATGAAACCGAGAATGCCCTTCATGAACTCAACCGTAGAAAACCCAGGTCAGGACAGTATCGGGCATCGGTATACGGGGCGGCGGGCTTGTAGTCCGAAAGTATCGATCCGCGGCACGCAGGGTCGGACGGCTGCGCTGCAGGCATAGATTCGGCAGCATGCGCAGCCCCCGCGACTGGGTCGTCGACATTTCCTTCTTCCTCTTCGCCGTGATCTTCTCCGTGGTCACGGCGGACTCGGTGCACTTGGACGAGAGTATGTCCGGTGGCGAACAGATCGCCGATCAGGTGGCCGGCGCTCTGGCCTGCGCATCGGTGTTCCTGCGGCGGCGGTGGCCGGTGCACCTGGCCATGGCGCTGATGCTGGCCGGAACCTATTTCCACCATCTGACCGGGGCCATGCTGGTGGCGTTGTTCACGGTCGCAGTGCACCGGAAGCGGCGGTTCACCGCCTGGGTAGCGGCGGTCGCGCTGGTGCAGTTCCTGCTGTTCCTGCTGTCCCTGGCCCAGGGGCCTGATGCGGAGTCCGAGGCAACCGGCTCCGCCCTCACCTACTTCGCGCTGGTGGCGGGCTCTATCGGCTGGGGGCTGTACGTCCGCTACCGGCGGGCGCTGATCGCGTCACTGGAGGAACGCGCGGCCCAGGCGGCCGAAGAGGCGCGGCGGCAGGCACGGGAGGAGATAGCCCGGGAGATGCACGACGTCCTCGCCCACCGGCTGTCGCTGCTGAGCGTGCATGCCGGGGCACTGGAGTTCAACATGAGCGCCACCGCGTCGGACATCCAGCGTGCGGCCGCGGTGATCCGCGACAGCGCGCACCAGGCGCTGCAGGACCTGCGCGAGGTGATCGGCGTCCTGCGGGCGCCAACGGCAGGCCGGGACGGGGCCGAAGGGCGACCGCAACCGACGCTGGCGGACGTGAAGCGGCTGGTGACGGAGTCCCACAAGGCCGGGATAGGCGTCACATACCACCAGGAGGCCAGAAACGCGGACACGCTGCCCGCCGTCACCGGCCGCACCGCGTACCGCATCGTCCAGGAGGGCCTGACAAACGCCCGCAAGCACGCGCCCGACACCGAGATCACCGTTGCCGTGTCAGGCCGACCAGGAGAAGGACTTACGGTGGTCGTGGCGAACTCGCTCCCGGGCGGCCCAGGAACAGCGATCCCCGGTTCTGGGCAAGGCCTGATCGGGCTCGGCGAACGCGCCGAGCTGGCGGGCGGGCGGCTGGAACACGGCCCTCGGGACGGCTCGTTCGTGCTGCGCGCCTGGTTGCCCTGGGGCGGCGCCGAGGCCGTGGACCGCTAACGTGCCCGTCATGATCCGAGTACTCCTCGTCGACGACGATCCGCTGGTGCGCTCCGGGTTGCGGCTGATGCTGAGGGGCGCGCCGGACGTGGAGGTGGTCGCCGAAGCCGCAGACGGGGCTGAAGTGGCGGCGCTGGTGGCCGAGTACTCCCCCGACCTCGTGCTCATGGACATCCGGATGCCTGGCATGGACGGCCTCGCCGCTACCGAAGTATTGCGCGCCCGCCCTTCCCCAAACTCTCCGAGAAGCTCCATACAGAGGATGTTCCATCCGCCCGAGGTACTGGTGCTGACCACGTTCAACACCGACGAGTACGTGCTGCGAGCCTTGCGCGCGGGCGCCGCTGGCTTCGTCCTGAAGGACACCCCGCCCCAGGAGATCGTGGCGGCGGTGCGGAAGGTGGTGGCGGGCGAGCCGGTGCTCTCGCCCGCAGTGACGCAGCAACTGATCGCACAGGTATCGGAGGGAACGGGTGGGCGTGAGACACGGGCCGAGCGAGCGCGGGCGCAACTGGCGTTGCTCGGCGACCGGGAGCGGGAAGTGGCAGTCGCGGTGGGGCAGGGCAAGACCAACGCGGAAGTTGCCGCAGAGCTGTACATGTCAGTACCGACGGTCAAGACGCATGTCTCGCGCATTCTGGCCAAGCTGGACCTCAACAACCGCGTGCAGATCGCCCTCGTGGTGTACGACGCGGGCGCGGCACTCTGAGCGCGGCTCAGGGCAGCGGCCCGCGCCGCTCGTGACACGGCTCGCGATGGCGGTGCCCGCAGGCTGATCAGCGCCTTGGCCGACTCCTGACCGATCGGTCCTGGACGTCGTCGCCCTCGTCCAGCTCGGGCGCATCCGGGTTGCGCAGCGGGCGCAGGCCCTGGCCGGGGCCGCGCCCAGTGCCTCCGACTCGCCCAGCAGGGAGAGGAACGGGCGCACGGTGGTGCAGCGCAGGGCCGGTTTCTCCCGCATCGCCGCCCACAGCGCGGCTACGTCCAGGTCCGTCTCATGCTCGGCGACCGGGTCCAGCTCCTCGGTGAGGATCTTCGACGCCTTCACCAGAATTGCGCGCAGTCTTTTCCCACTGCGGCAGCATCGCGAGACGCTCACGTTCCGAGGCGCGCCGCGCGGGACTGATCAGCCGGTTCGCCACGGCACCGCGAACAGGTCAGCGCGTCATCGACCGCCTGCGCCTCCATCTGACGCACCACCGCCGTCAGCAAGGCCGTGCGCCGCGGCTCTGGCGCCCGTTCGATTGTCTGCGCCTTGCTCAGCTGCCCGTACCGCGCCAGCGTGGACAAACGGTTCACCGGGACCCGGGAGAGGTTCACCCGGCCCAGCGCGAACGCGGGGCTCTCCTCCACCCGCTCCATGGCCCGCACCATCGCGGTCCCCGTCGACTTCGCCGGCGGCGTGCGCGGCGGCTCCAGTTCCGAGACCGCCTGCCCTCCGGCACCGCCGGCAACGCGGCCCATGCCGGCGCGAGCGCGGGATCGGCGCGGGCGGTGACCCTGGCCACCGCCTCGTACAGGCGCCGCTCGGCCGCCATGCGGGCCTCCGGCACTGCCGGGCCGGCACCGAGACGCCGGGCAGCACCACGCGGTTCTTCCGCAGCCACGTCACCACGTGGTGGAACAGCGTCACCGGACCCTCGGGTGCGTCCACGCCCGTCCGTTACGATCCGGTCCGCGATTGCGGTCGCGGTGGGATCGGACAGTCCGGAGTGAGATGCCCCCGTATCCCCCGGCTGGGGCTCGGGCGTCCGCGACGGGGAGCGCGGAGCCGGGAGCGCGGAGCCGGGAGCGCGGAGCGGGGAGCGGGGAGCCGGGAGCCGGGAGCGGCAGGACGGTACGGGCCGGTCAGGGCGTGCCCGCCAGGTGCTCCCGGGCCGGCACGTCGGTGGTGCTCCGGCCGGGGTCGCCGGCCGTCGGCTCGGAGAGCCGGCGCAGGGCGACGGTCCCGAGCGCGGCATGCAGCAGGCCGGCCACCGCGACGGCGGCGTGCAGGCCGGTGACGAAGGCGCCCTGCGCGTCCTGGAGCGCCGCGGGCACGAGGTCCGGCAGCTGGCGCGTCTCGTCCAGGGTGGGGGCGAGGTCCGGCCCCTGGAGGCGGAAGACCAGTGCGGCGAGCGACCCGAGGATCGCGATGCCGAGGGCGTTGCCGATCTCGTTGCTGGTCTCCGCGATCGCGCCTGCCGACCCCGCACGCTCCGCGGGGACCGCGCCGACCGCGGTGTCGGCGACGACGCTGAAGGAGATGCCGTACCCGACTCCGGCGATCACGGTCGAGGCGACGTACCAGCCGATGCCGTCGGTGATGGTGGTGGGCAGGAGCAGAAGGAGTCCGCCCGCGACGGTGAAGTGGCAGGTGACGAGCGCGGCCTTCCTGCCGATGCGTTCGACGATGGCGGGGGTGACGACGCAGGTGACGGTGAGGACCGCCGCTCCGGGGAGCGCGAGCAGTGCCGCGTTCAGGACGCTCAGGCCCAGGACGGACTGAAGGTAGATGCCGGACAGGTACGCCGCCGCCGACCACGCCGCCAGCGGCAGCAGCCCGGTGATGATCGCGATCGTGAAGGTGCGGTCGCGGAACAGGGAGAAGTCGATCAGCGGGTGCTCGAGGTGCCGCTGGCGGAGCACGAAGGCCGTCAGGGCCGTGAGGCCGAGGAGCCCCGTCACGACCGGCAGGACCGAGAAGCCGTCCGCCGCCAGGTGCTTGACGCCGTAGATCGTGAGCAGCAGGCCTCCCGCGGAGGCCACGACGCTGACCGGATCGACGCGGCCGGTACCGGTGGCCCGCACCTCGCGCAGCAGGACCGGCGCGAGCACGAGGAAGACGGCGATGACGGGCAGGTTGACCAGGAACACCGAGCCCCACCAGAACTGCCCGAGCAGGGTACCGCCGACGACCGGGCCGATGGCGAACCCGGCCGCGAAGGCGGCGGCGAAGATCCCGATCGCCCGGGCGCGCTGCTTCGGGTCGGGGAACAGTTCGCTCAGCACAGCGAGCGCCGACGGCAGCAGGGTCGCGCCGGCCACGCCCATGAGCGCCCGGCAGGCGATGAGGAGCTCCGGGTTCGGCGCGAACGCCGCCCCGGCGGATCCGATGCCGAAGACGGCCGCGCCGGTCATCAGCAGCTTCAGGCGGCCGTAGCGGTCACCGATGCTGCCGAAGGCGACCAGCAGGGAACCCACGGCGAAGCCGTAGATGTCCAGGATCCACAGTGCCTGGTCGGCGGTGGGCGAGATGGCGTCGGTGATGCTCGGCATCGCCAGGAACAGGATCGAGCCGTCCATCGAGACCAGCAGGACCGGGCCGAGGACCACCGCGAGTCCGAGCCGGGCCCGCAGGCCGGGTGAGGTGTGCGCACGCTGTCGAGTCATGCCCCCGACGGTCCGGCACCTCAGGTGCCACAACCATCCCCGTGCCATGGGTACACCTGACAGGTATACCCACGGGCCCGGCCCACGCCTTTAAGGTCGAACGCATGGAGAGCCTCGGAACGTTCCTGAAGAGCCGCCGTGACCGGGTCACTCCGGCCGAGATCGGTCTGCGCACCTACGGCACATCCCGCCGGGTCCCCGGCCTCAGGCGTGAAGAGCTCGCTCAGCTCGCCGGAGTGAGCGCGGGGTACTACACGCGCCTGGAGCAGGGCCAGGCCGAGACAGCGTCCGAGCAGGTACTCGACGCCCTGGCCCGGGTGCTCAGGCTCGACCAGGTGGAGACCGTCCACCTGCACAATCTCGCCCGGCAGTCCACGAAGCCCGGCCTGAGCGAACCGCCCCCCGAGGAGCCGCACCCGCGCTTCCTCGGACTCCTGGAGTCGCTCGGCGAGGCCACCCCCGCGATAGCCCTCGGCAGGCGTGGGGACGTACTCGCGTGGAACCACACCGGGCACGCGCTCATCGCCGAGCACATCTCCTACGAGGCCCCCCGGGACCCGGAACGGCGTCCGTCGATCCCCCGGATGTTCTTCCTCGACCCCCACACCCGCGACATGTACCGCAACTGGCACGAGCTGGCCCGCGTCCACGTCGCCTATCTGCGGCTCACCGCGGGCCGGTATCCGACCGACGCCCGGCTCGCGGGCCTGATCGGGGAACTCACCATGCGCAGCGACGACTTCGCGACGATGTGGGCCACCGGCGACGTCTCCGACTGCACCGTCGGGGCCATGCATCTGCAGCACCCCACCGTCGGTGCCGTGAACGTCGACTACCAGGTGTGGCGCCAGCCCGACAGCCCCGACCACCGGGTCGAGATCTACACCGCGAACGACTCGACGTCGTCCGACGCGGTACGGGTCCTGACCCAGCAGAGCGGCCGGACCGACGAGCGGGAGCAGCTCGGACGACACTGACCCGGACCGTACTGAGCGGACGGCGCGCCGAACGGCCGCTCCCGTACGACGTCCGGAAGGGGTGGACGTCGTACGGGAGGGGTGAAGGGTGCCGGGGGCACACCGGTGCACCGGAGCTCAGGACACCGTCTGTTCCTGCCAGCGCGCGGGAGTTACTCAGCAACCACCACGTCCCGCTCCTCGCACGGCTGCCGACAGCCGATGGAACGGCAACTGCGGCCGGCAGCCGATGGAACGGCGGCTGCGGCCGGCTGCCGGCAGCGCGTGGACCGTGGCGTGCCCGGCTCGGGCATGGTTGGCACATCACTCGCTCCGCCATGGCGAGTCCGCCTCTCCCCGGGCGGCGCCGGTTCACCGGCCCCGGCCTTCCCCTCGCGTTCGGGGACCAGGACGCGAAGGCACTGGCGTGGCGGGCAGCAGCCCGCTCAGCGGCCTCCCCCGGGTTGTGCCACACATGCCGGCGGCGGATGGCGGTGTCGGCCCCGGAGACGCGGGCGGACGGGTGAAGTGCCGCCGGAGGCAAGTACGGGGTGGGGCGAGGCGGAGGCGGGACAGGTCGTCCCGCCGCTCCGCGGACGGAGGACGGAGGACGGGGTGACCGTGTCCCGAGGGTCGCGGCCACCCCGCTGCGGGTCAGCGGCGCCGGTTCAGCACCGCACCAGGCCGAGGAACCTCTGCCCCAGGAGGTAGGACGGGTGGACCCACTGGGTGGCCTCCTGCCCGGGCTGCAGCGTGTGGCACTTCACCGGGGTGTCCGCCGACTGACGCAGGAACGTGGGCAGCACCCGCTGCTCGGTGTCGCAGTTGTTCGTCATGAAGACACCGAAGTACCCGAACACCTCGTTCACGGTCTCGGTCTTCACGCAGTCCGGCACCTGGTCGTCCGCGGCCGAGGCCGGCTGCGCGGTTCCGCCGAGCGTGAGCGCGCCGGCGGCCACGGCCAGTGCGGCGCCGACGCCGGCGCCACGGAGTCTCCTGCTCGATTTGCCCATGTTCACTCCCTGTGTCTGGACGGAGCCTCAATTGCACAAGCCGCCCGGACACGGGATCAATGGCGTATAGAAACCTCGCAAGAGGTTCCCTCGGGGCCGGGGCGTCGGCGCGGTCACGCGTGAGACGGCCGCGGAGCGCGGCCTCGTCCCGGCCCGACGAGGGGTCTGTCGCCGGTCGGTGACAGACCCTACCCGGCACGCCTTCGGGCTCAGCCCAGACGGACGAAACCGTGGTCGAGGAGCTCGGTGGTGGCGGTGTGGTGTGCTGAGTGCGGGCGGTGCGCTGGCTGACGGAGGGAAGGACCATGACCGCGCCGATAACGGTCTTGCGCGCCCGGCATCCCGGCCGTGCGGACCCGGGACGAGCACACCGCCGCCTGGGAGGACCCGCGCAGGCCGGCCGAGGAGTACACCGCGCGATCGGCCGTCGCCCGAAGGGGACCGGGGTGCGTCCGGCCCGGCGCGGGACGGGGACCGCCCGGTGTTTCCAGGACGCGCTGCTCCTCGCGCGCAGCGAGCGGTACGGCGTGCTCGGGCCGTGACCGGAAGTGGTCGGCGTCAGCGGTGGGGTTCGCTCATCCGGCGTGACGAGCCCGCCCGGCAGCCGCCGGTCAGGGGGGCGCGGTGGCAGTACGGCCGCCTGTGACGCGAAGAAGGTCCAGTTTCCCCGCGTCGATGCTTCCGCTCGCTGCCGTGTAGGTGACCATGCGAAGGTCTGCGCCGGGGACGACGAGGACGTCGCAGTCGAGCAGGATGTCGCCGATCTCCGGATGCCGGATCGTCTTGCGGTCCGTCGTGTGCTGGGCGGCGGCCGTCTGTGTGGCCCAGTGACGGGCGAACGCATCGGACACTTCTCGCAGTTCCCGCACGAGACGTTCGAGCCGGGCGTCCCTGGGATAGCGGGACACGGCGTCCTTGAGGTCGGCGACGATCGACTCCGCGAAGGCGTCCTGTCCGCGCTCGGACCGGACGGGAAGCATCGAGGCGTGTGCGGCGCCGTCGCCGAAGAGTGCACGGGCGAGGTTCCGTTCGGCGGCCGGGAGGACGGCCGGGTCGCCGTGCAGGGCGCTCCACGTGGTGTTCCACCACACCAGGGTCCAGTCGGCGGTGAACACCCCGATCGGTACGTCGCCCAGGCGCGCGGCGAGCCGTTGGATGCCCGGGGGCACATGGGTGCTGACCGTCCCGTCCTGGGGCGGCAGGAGCCCGGCGCTCCGGTACAGCCGGTCGCGCTCGGCGCGGGAGAGCTGAAGGGCCCGGCCGAGGGCGCCGACGACCTGGGCCGAGGGATTCTTCGCGCGTCCCTGCTCCAGGCGCAGGACGTAGTCGACGGAGAGCCCGGCCAGCAGTGCGAGCTCCTCACGGCGCAGTCCCGGGGCACGGCGGCCGTCCGTCAGCGTGAAACCGGCGTCGGCCGGGGACAGCCGGTCGCGCCAGGTGCGCAGGAGGGCGGCGAAATCGGAGCGGGAGGAGGCCATGGGTTCATTCTCGCCGCACGGCGCCGGATGAGCCTGGGTACTGCCAGTCCTGGTGACGGGGACGGCACTGGCTGGCGGTGGCGCCACCGGCGAACGTGGGAATGCGCCCGAGCCGGGCCCACCGTCTGACCAGTCGAGGAGCCTTCCATGAAGCACACCATCGTGATGACGGGCGCGAGCCGCGGGATCGGCCGCGTCGCCGCGGAGCACATCCTGCGCCGGTCTCCGGACGCGCACCTCCTGGTCGTGGCCCGTGGCTCCTCCGGCACGCGGCTCGCTGAGGAGCTCGGCACGGGCGGGCACCCCGTCTCGCACGTCTCGACGGACCTCGGCTCGCTGGCCGCCGTCCGCTCGGCCGCCGGCGAGATCCGCGACCGGCTCGACCGAGCTGACCTGCCGCCGCTGCGCGGCTTCGTGGGCAACGCCGGCATGCAGTACACGAACGCGCTGACCGAGGGACCCGACGGGTTCGAGGCCACCTTCACCGTCAACGTGCTCGCCAACCACCTGTTCGTCCGACTGCTCCAGGACCGCTTCACCGCTCCCGCCCGGATCGTCATCACCGCCAGCGACACCCACTTCGGCGACTTCAAGCACAACATGGGCATGGTGCCCGGCCCGGCCTGGAAGAACCCGGACGTCCTGGCCCGCACGGGCGCCTTCCCCGACCCGGACACCGCGGCCGGCGGGCGTACCGCGTACTCGACGAGCAAGCTGGCCGCGATCTACCTGGTACACGAGTACGCGCGCCGGCTGCCGGCCGGGATCGACGCCGTCGCCTACAACCCGGGGTTCGTCCCGGGCACCGGCCTCGCCCGCAACGCGGGTCCCGTCTCCCGGTTCGCGATGCGCCGCATTATGCCGGTGATGACCCTCACCCCGTTCGCCACCAGCCGCAGCACCGCGGGCCGCTGCCTCGCCGATGTCGTCCTCGGCACGACCCATGCTCCGACCGGCTCCTACGTCGACCGCAGCCGTGCGGCCCGCTCGTCGCAGGAGTCCTACGACCCGCAGCGCGAAGGCGAGCTCTGGGAGGCCGCCGAGCGGTTCACCGCGGCACACGCGGCCAGGGCGGACACATCCTCGGGCGACGTGGCCAGGACAACACCAGCGTCCTGACCTTCAACCGGTTCGAGGCGGTGGTCGACGTCGTGGAGCTCTCCGAGCGTGATGGTCATGAGGCGGCCCCGCCACTGTTCTGCCGGACGGTCACGAGGAGTTCCGCGGCGGCTGCCGCGTGGCCGGCCACACGGTTGAACCGCTCCGCGTCGTCCGCGCATTCCGCTACGCAAGCCAGCCGTCGCAGCGCCGCTTCGACATGGCGCAGCAGCGCCCCGTACGGCTCGAGCCCGGCTCGGCCGGGGTCCGGGACCCGGGGCTCCAGGGGCCGGCCGTTCTCGGGCGGCGGCAGCAGGCGGCGGCCGTCCGCGCCCTTGATACCGGCGAGCATGGCCTGCATCTCGGCCAGCACATCGTCGAGTGGACCTTCCAGGGCGGGCTCCGGACGATCCCCGCGAGTGCGGGGAGCAGGCTGTGGAGAGCCCGACGGAGGCTCGCGTCGTGGAACCATCCCCGCGGATATGGGGAGCGGCCCGTCCGGGTGAGCGGTCATTTCAGGTCCCTGCTGACGGACAGTTCTCCCTGTCCGGTATGACTATTCGCCCTCTGTTCGGCTGTATCCGTTGTGTCCGTGAGTGTCCGGGACGGCCGTGCCGTGCGCGCCTGCGCCGTCTGTGATGTCAGTGGTGGCTGCGATGCTGGCGGCATGACAACCCCTTGGAACCTGCTTGATCTCGACAAGGCCCTGCGTGCCGGCTGGGCCGCCGACACCTGCTCGCCCGACGACCAGGCCGACTGGCAGCCGGACAACCCGGCTTGGGGGCACTGCGACATCACGGCCTTGATCGTCAATGACGTCTTCGGCGGTGATCTCATGGTCGGCGAGGTGCACCTTGACGGGATCCAGCACGGTTTCCACTGGTGGAACCGGCTGTCCAGCGGGGTGGAACTCGACCTGACACTCGAACAGTTCCGGCGCGGGCAGACCGTCACGGCTGCCCGTGTCGTCGAGCGGCCGCCGGGCCCGCTGCCCCGCCGCTGGGAGGAGTATCTCCTCCTGCGTGAGCGTGTGATCAAGCACCTTGGTCCGCTTCCGGAGCCCGTCCGAGGAGACGACGGTCAGCGGGCCGGGGCGAGGGGGGCGACGCCTTGACCGCTGGTGGCCTGGGTCAGCCTCAGCGAGGACCCTTCGGTCAGAACGATGTGAGTAGGGTGCAGGAGCCGGTTGACGGAGGCGGTGGCCAGCGTCTTGGGCATGATCGAATCGAATCCTGACGAATGGAGGTTCGAGGTCACGATCACGGACCGGCGCTCGTAGGCGGCGTCGATCACGCGGTAGACGCCTCGGCGGCGGCCTGCCCGGATGGCAGCATGCCGATGTCGTCAACGACGATGAGGGCGCACCTGGTGATCTTCAGCGTGGAGTCCAGGCAGGAGACAGAACACCAGCGTCTCGCGGGGCTCTCCGCCACCCGGGCCAGGGACTTCCGGGCCCCACCCCCAGTCGGACTGCATCCGCAGGACCGGCTCGGTGATCCATGGCCGGTAGGTCCGGCGGTGACCGGCCCTCCAGCGGTCCTTCGCGCGGGCCACGGCCCGGCGGGTGGTCCGCTCGTCGCCGGTGAACCCGAGCTGGACCGACCGCTCGTGGAGCTTGTCGGCCCGCACCCTGCCCTGCGAGCGTTCGACCCACTCCTCGCTCTTCGGCATGAACGGGTCGATCAGCTTCGGCCGGACAACCCCCGCGTCGACCGGACGACCCATGTCCCTCCTCCGTGCGTACCTCCGCACGGTCATCGGGTCGCCCCCCGCCGGCTCGGCGGCCGAATGCGCACACTCGGTGGCATCCAGGGCCTCGAAAATTTCCATGATCTCCCTGTCAGACTTCTTCAACGATCCCTCCGGGGGGCAGACGGCTCAGGGCGTAGCAGCACTGAGCCAACCCCGGAGGGATCTTCCGTTCGGAACTGGAGTTCAGGATTCGCACGAACAGCCCTGTGAACAGGGAGATCAGCTGTCCGCGGAGCAAGACCCGAGGTGTCCGCCTACAAGGATCTCGCGCTGTCCGCTCTCACCGGGAGCAGTTCACGTCGATGAGCGCGAGTTCGCTGATGACGGGACCATCCCCGCGGGTGCGGGGAGCAGGCGGTCGAGTGCTATCGAGCTCCCAACTCGGCCAGCAGGGCCTCGTACTCGTCCGGGTACTGCTCCCGCAGGATGTCCAGCCACATCCGGGCCTCTTGAACGAACGTCTCGTGCTTCATCTTCTGGTGGAGATGGCGAACGCAGTAGAAGGCGTCGTCGTAGGGGAGCCGCTTCGGCTGCGCCGATTCGGCGTTCGCCGTCCCTGGTCCGACCGTGCTGGTGCGGGGCTCCGGGATGGACTCGGGAGCCTGCTCACGCTCGGCGGCCGGCGTGGGGAGTACGGGGATGACGACCCCGGAGCCGTCTGCGGCTTCGCCGCGGCGCCGGCGCCCGTAGTAGAGGGCGGCGTCCATGGCGATACCGAGGCTGGGCGGGCAGTCGACGATGATGACGTCGTAGTCGGATTCCAGAGGGCGCAGGGCCGGTTCGAGCCCGGCTTCCTTCTGGAAACCGCGCTTCTGCGTGGCCAACGGCGATCTTCGCGTCGAGAAGGAAGCCGTCGAAGCAGGCGAGCAGTACGTGCAGGCGCTTCCCGAACCGCGGACCCTCTATCTCCACGACGAGATCGCACAGATTTCCTCCGCCGTCGCCGCACATGTGGGAGACCAGGCTGTCGCGGTCGGGTTCGATCTGGGGGACTCCGAGCTGTTCGCCGAGGTGGCCCTGCGGGTCGAAGTCGACGACGAGGACGCGTTTGCCCGCCTCGGCGTAGGCCTCACCGTTACCGGCGGAGATGGCCGTCTTGCCGACCCCGCCCTTCTGGGTGCCGACGATCGTCCGTTCGGGCTCGGTTCCGCGAGCGCCGTGCCGGGGGGAGGGGTCCGCGTCGAGCCAGTCACGGATCGACGGGGCAAGGCCCTGGGGGTAGGAGACGCCGCGGGCGGTGCAGGTCTCCTTGAACTGCTCGTACAGCCCTGGCGGAAGCCACGTGGAGAACGACTTCGCACCAGCGGTGTCCCCTTCGGCGCCGCCGCTCGTACTGCCGCGCCAGTCGTTGTGGGCCGCCTCGACGGCGTCCTGACGGCGTCCTGGATGTCCAGGCTGAGCTCGGCGGCGCGAACCTTGAGTTGCTGGAGCGTCGAGGGCAGCTTGGACGCTACCTTTTCCCGGTCTCCGTCGGGGTTCGGGAAAGCCGTGACGTCAGCGCACGGACTTGCGTTGGTGTGTTGGCACCCGCTTTGCAGGTTCTGACGCGGGTTCACCGTTGGGCGTCCCGTCCGAGGCGTCCGGGGAGCCTTGCCGACGGCGAGCCGGTCCTGGTCCACCTGAACCATCTGGTCGCTCGTCCCGGGCGCCCTGGCCGTCCGTCGATCGGTCTCGCTCTTCTTGCCCCACCGCCTCACATGGCTCCCTGCGGTCGTCGTGCCGGGGCGGCGCCGAGTGGGGCCGACTGCCGGGGGCAGGGGGCTTCTTGCTCGGGTCTCCTGATGCGGCTGGACGCCGAGCCGGACGTAGGGGTGGTGGCCTCGCAGCAGTTCCGGTTGCCGTGGCGGGCATGCAGCCGGACGTGGAAGGTGGCGCGGGACGTGGTGGCGCAGATGGAGGAGTGCTCTTCGCGATGAGCTTTGCGGCGATCGGGAGTCTGTGTCCCTACGAGGGCAACGAGCCGATCATCGAGGAGAGACGATGGCCATGGGAAATTCCGAGCGTGTCAGAGAGGTTTGGCCGATCGTGCACGCGGAGCGTGCGGCACTGATCCACGACCTTGAGGGTCTCGATGACAAGCAGTGGGAGCAGCCTTCGCTTTGCGGGGAGTGGACGGTCCATGACGTCGTTGCCCACCTGGTGTACTCGGCTCGAACGACGCGTCTCGGCTTCGTGGTCGGCCTCGCCCGGGCACGATTCGACTTCCACCGCCAGAACGCTGACGGTGTGGCGCGCGAGCGCGGTCCCTCCCCGCTGGAGACGCTGGCGCGCCTTCGTCAGGTGGCCTCGCTGAGGTCGACCCCTCCGGTGCCCCTGGACAGCCGGATCGTCGAGGAGGTCGTCCACGGTGAGGACATCCGCCGCCCGTTGGGACTCACCCGCCTCTATCCCCGGGATGCCGTCGTCAGGGCGCTTCGCCTGCAGTCTCGCACCCCGGTGTCCTTCGGCGGCGCCAGGGAGCTCGTGGCCCCTCTCCGCCTCACGGCAACCGACGCCGATGTATCGATTGGCGATGGTCCGGAAGTGACCGGACCTGCGCTGTCGCTGCTTCTCGCCATCATGGGACGACGCGTGGCGCTCGACGACCTGGACGGCCAGGGAGTCGGTGCGCTGAGGCAGCCGACCTGACGAGCCGCCGCCCGCCTCCGATGCCGAGTGGTTCGACCGGGTCCGCACGTCATCATGGACGGAGGCCTTCGACGGCACTGGGTGTCACCAGCACTGGATGTCACCGCTCCACACAAGCCGGACCAGAACCTGATCTCGGAACCGCGGGACCTCCTGCCAGGACGGTATCGGGATGCACTCGGCGAAAGCTGCTGGTCATGCCGCAGACACGGAACGGGTCCGGAGCCAGTACGAGCGGGTAGCGACCATCAGCGCGATCCCATAGACGGCGAACGCGACCATGCCGATCCAGACAACCAGCAGCGCATCGTTCGAGGAGGGGAAGTCACCGCGCCGCATCGTGACCACGCCGGCCGTGGCCAAGGTGGCGTAGCCGACCCCGAACACCCCGTACGGAGCGAGGGTGGCAGCACCGAGGAAGGCCGGGACCAGGGGAAGCCAGCGGGGGACGTGCCGACCGCGCAGCCACGGTGTCCAACGGGGGAAAACCTGGCCCCACGGGCGGACCAGGCCCCACAGCAGGAAGACGCCGAGCGCGGCCAGCAGCACGGTGGCGTCCAGGCCCCAGGACTCCAGGGTGAGCCAGATTCCCGACGCACCGTTGTGCTCGGAGATCGCGAGCATCTCCTCCCCGGCAACCCCGGCGAAGGTGCCGCCCGACGCCCAGACGAGCTTCATCGCCGTGTAAGGGAGAAAGGCCACCGTCCCAGCGCCAGCGGTGAGCTGAACCGGCCTGGAGGCGGCCGACGGCTCTGCCGTGACGGCCCCTGCGGACGGGCGACGGACGGGCCCGGCAGTGGCCGCGAGCAACGCGGCCCCGGCCGCGGCCAGTGCGTGGTGCGCAGCGGCCACCCCGCTGTCCACTCCCTGACCGAATGCCAGGGTGATGACGTCCATCAGCAGGCCGAACGCGGCGAGTCCGGCCAGTCCGCAGGCCACCCACAGCAGCGCACGCAACACCGGTCGCAGCCCTGACCGCACCACCGCACCACAAGCCACCGCTGCCAGCGATCCCACCATCACGACCCCCCAGCCCAGCACGGATGGTCCCGGGGCTTCTCCCAAGTAGAACAGCGGCGTCCCGCTCAGCGCGCATGCCAGTCCGAAGCCGGCATAGACCACCGCCCACACCATCGCGGCCCGGCCCACCCGGCCCGGCTCCCACGTGCGCCAAGGCCCCCTCGTCGTCCATGTCGAACTGTCCATGCACCGAACATCGCACCGGCCTCGGGGCACGGCATCTACCGCCAGAACGATCCGTCTCCGCCTATCGGGTGAGGGGCCTTCTGTACCCATCGCATCGGCCTGTTCCAGGCACCTTCGGGAAGGGGCCGGCGCCCGACCCGCGACCTTCGCCGGGGACCGTGCTGCCTCGGTCGGACCACCGAAGCCGCACCACGGACCGGATTATCACGCCGTGCCTGCTTGGCCTCGGCAGATCCGCGGCTGCTGGGAACTCAGCTGTTCACGCCGACGGTTGGGGCGTCGTCACGGAGTCGTCTGCTCAGCCACCGCCTCTCTCCGGAGCACGTGTGCGGAGCCCGCGCGGCACGTGGCGGTCATGCCGTGCCCGACAGTCCTTCCAGATGTCTGACCTGTCCGGCGAGCTGCGATCGCGGTGTGACCTGGGGGCACTCCCGCCCGCGCTGTTCCCGCCTGATGCGGAGCCGCTGCCTGAGACGGCGATGATGGTGGGGTGAATCCCCGCACCTCGGACTCACTCTTGCCGCCGCCCGCGCGGTCGGCCCTTGCCCGCCCGGCGAGGAGGCCGCTGTTGTGGGGCGTGCAAGGACCGTGGTCAAGTACTGGCCGGGCCCGTCCGGGTACCGATCTGCCGCAGCGCCCGGCCCTCCGCCTTCGCCGCAGACATCCCGCCGTCCAGCGCCGCGCGTCCGTCACCTCGCCCAGCGCCCGCCGGAGCTGGACGACCAGCCGCAGCCGGGTCGCCGGTGCCAGATCATCCGGGCCGGCGCGGAACCGCGCCCCGTCCGCCTTCAGGAAACCGGCCGTCGTCAGCTCATCGCTCCCCCCGTAGCCCCAGGCGGCCCCGGCCACGGGTGTCGGGACCGCTGACGACGAACCGGCTTCCTGGTCCGTTTCTGCTCGGACCCCTGGTTCAGTCCAGGTCGTAGTCGAAGGAGTAGGGGACGGACGGCTCACCGTGCCTGGCGATGAAGCTGCCGGTGCCGCGCAGTCCGCCCAGTTCCCCGGTTCCTGATCCCGGCACGACCTCGAAGGTGCAGTGCACGGTGCCGTCGGCGTCGAAGGAGCCGCGTTCCTCGGCGACGAAGGTGCCCTCGCGACCGTCGAGGCGGCCGGCCAGGACTTCCATGCCGGTGAACGTGCCGGTCTTCTCCGTGACGTAGACGATCGTGTACGCGCAGGTGGTGTCGGTGGCCTCGATGCCGCCGGAGAAGGCATTGGTGACGGCGGCGTGGGCGAGCTTCGGGCTCACCTCGGCGGGCGTGAGGGTGCTCTCTTCCCAGTTGGCGAAGGTGAAGTGGCCGCTGGTCCGGATGGGCATGGCTGTCCTCGTCATCGGTCGCACGGTCCGTCCCGCGCGGTGCGTGATCAGCCTGGCCGCTGTACCTGACATCTCCCGTCAGGTACGGCGGGACAATGGCCCCATGCGCGCCGACCGGCTCCTCTCCCTGCTTCTCCTGCTCCAGAACCGTGGGCGGATGACCGCGCCCGAACTCGCCGCGGAACTGGAGGTGTCGGTCCGCACCGTCTACCGGGACGTCGAGGCGCTCAGCGCGTCGGGTGTCCCGGTCCGCGCCGACCGCGGGCCCGCTGGTGGCTACCGTCTGATGGACGGGTACCGCACGCGGCTGACCGGACTCACCGACACCGAGGCCGCGTCACTCTTCCTCGCCGGAGTTCCCGGGCCCGCGCGCGATCTGGGCCTCGGGGCGGTGCTGGCCGCCGCGCAGCTGAAGCTGCAGGCCGCTCTTCCGGCCGAACTGGCCGACCGTTCCCGGCGCGTTCAGGAACGGTTCCACCTGGATGCGCCGGCCTGGTTCCGGGACACCGACCCGGTTCCGTACCTGGGGGCGGTGGCCCGGGCCGTATGGGAACAGGAGGTGCTGCGGGCGCACTACCGGCGGTGGGGCGGCGAGGTGTACCGGGAGTTGCATCCGCTGGGTCTCGTCCTCAAGGGTGGGATCTGGTACCTCGTGGCGCGGGCCGAAGAGACCGTACGGACCTACCGGATGTCACGCTTCTTGGCCGTGGAGTCCACCGGAGAGGTCTTCGACCGCCCAGCGGGCTTCGATCTCGCCGCGCACTGGGAGGAGTCCTCCCGGCGCCTGGAGGCCGCGCTGCACCAAGGCGTTGCGCTCCTGCGGATCTCGCCTCGCGCCCAGCGCCTGTTGCCCATGCAGTTCGGCGCGGTGGGCGCACGAGCTCTCGAGGGAGCCGGGCCGCCGGATGCCGAGGGCTGGGTGCGGGTCGAGATGCAGGTCGAGACGCAAGCCGTCGCGGTCGGTGATCTGCTCAGACTGGGTATCGAGGCCGAGGTGATCGGACCGCCTGAGCTGCGGGAGGCCATCGCCCGGACCGCCGCCGCGCTGGCCGGCCGCTACGCGTCGTCGCTGTGAATGCCGACGCCCGATGCCCATGCCGATGCCGATGCCGATGCCGATGCCGAACGGTCGGGGCGCGCCCGCGCGTCCACCGCCCGGCAGCCCGTCGGCTCACGGCTCGACTCCCCACCGAGGCCAAAGGGAAGGCGTCACAGGGCGGTGATCCGGTTCTCCGCCAGGGCGGCCGGGCGGGCGTTGGACCAGGACGAGACGCGTTCGACGGTCATGGACCTTTCCTTTCACGGCAAGGTCAGGTCCGCAGGGCCGGAAAGGTGACACCGGCCAGCCGTTCGCTCTCACGCCACAGCCAGGCTCTCAGGTCGGGGGCGTCGGCCCCGGCGGGCAGCCGGACCGGCTTGGGCGTGCCGGAGGTCTGGTCGCGTCCGGCCGGGCCGAGGTAGGCCCCGCTGGCGACCTCGGGGTGGGTCGCGGCGTACAGGGACGGCCAGGCTGCGCCGCCGGGAGAGCCCATCAGTGTGCGGGAGGCGAGGGCCACGAGCAGGCGCCCCGTTCGGCTGGTGGAGGTGTGGCGCTGCAGGTTGGTGACGGCCGAGCCCGGATGGACGACTACGGCGCGGTGCGCACTGCGGGCGAGCCGGCGGGCGAGTTCCTGGGTGAAGACGACGTTGGCGCGCTTGGACTTCGCGTACGCGCTCATCGGGCGGTAGCCGCGCTCGCTCATCAGGTCGGCGAGATCACCGGAGCGCCAGGCGGCGGCGACGGCGCCGACCGTGACGACGCGGGCGGCCGCGGAGCGGTCAAGGGCCGGCATCAGGTGCGCTGTCAGCGCGAAATGGCCGAGGTGGTTGGTGCCCACCGTGAGTTCCAGTCCATCGCGGGTGACCCTGCGCTCCGGGACGTTCATCACGCCGGCGTTGTTGATGAGGAGGTCGAGGGTCTCGCCCGCGGCGAGCGGGGCAGCCGCCTCACGGATCGCGGCAAGGTCGCCGAGGTCGAGTTCCACTGTCTCCAGGCGGGCGCCGGGCACGTCCGCGCGCAGACGGCGGGCGGCGTCTGCCAGGGAGTCAGGGCGTCGGCCCGCCAGCAGGATGCGGGCACCGTGCTCCGCCAGCACCTGGGCGGTGCGGTAGCCGATGCCGCTGGTGGCGCCGGTGATCAGTGCGGTCCGGCCCTTGAGATCCGGGATGTCGGCGGGGGTCCAGTGTGAGTCGACCATGGCACCTTCCTGAATGAATGTTCATTTAGTTCAGCATGCGGCCGCCGGTCCGAGTTGTCAAATGAACGTTCATTAGGAAGGCTGGGTGCATGGCAACACGTGACCCCGACCGCAAGCGCCGGCAGCTGATGGAAGCCGCTCTCGCCGAGTTCGCCGAGTTCGGCGTGGCGGGAGCCCGCGTGGACCGGCTCGCGAAACGGGCCGGCATCAGCCCTGGCCTGGTGTACTCCTTCGCCGCCGGCAAGGAGGGCCTGTTCGAGGCCGTCTACGAAGCGATCGCCGAGCAGACCGTGGACGCGGTCCCCCTCGACGCCGACGACCTGGCCGAATACGCCGGCCGCCTGCACGACGCCGGGCAGCAGCATCCCCAGGTCATGCGTTTCCTCACGTGGTACGCACTGGAAAGCACGGAACGGCCGGCGCCCGACATCGTGGCCCGCTCGATGCAAGACAAGATCGCCTCTGTGGAGGCCGCCCAGCAACGCGGCAGCGTCCGGCGGGACAAGCCGGCCGCGGAGATCCTGGCGCTCGTTCTGGCGCTCGCGAACATGTGGCAGCACCAGACGGAGGACGTCAACGTGCTGGTCCCCCCCGCACGTCGGCGCGCGACGATCACTGATGCCGTACGCCGCCTCGTCACCCCGGACCGGCCCGCTGATCGCTGAGGGCGTCACCGCAAGCCCTCGACGTCTCGTCGTCCCTGACCGCGCACGTGATGCCGTACACCTGGCCAGGCGTCGCACCCACCGGTCAACTGAAGGCTCAGTCGCACCCGCCGGCCGGCGCCGGAAGACCGCGCACCCCGGCCAGACCCGCTTGCCCGCGCTCGCCGTGTCCAGCGCCTTCGACTCGCCCGGCAGCAGCAGGAACGCCGGACCGGGTCTGCCCCACGAGAACGGAGTCGTTTGTCGACGGCTTCGGGAGTCCCCGCGTCACCCTGTCGCCTGATCGATGCCCGAGGGGTTCGGGAGTCACTGGGTGCCGGCGGCTCAACGGATCACGCTGGCAAGCCACCTGCCGAGCGGGTCATGGACCGGATCACCGGCACGACCGTCTCGGCGTCGGAGCTGGCCCACCGCCCGCCCAGTAGGGCCGTGGTCACGGGCAGCGGTTACCTTGCAGCGCGGCACAGAACCAAGGCAGGTCGTGGGAAGGAGAGCGGCGATGGTCGTCGAGGTGGGGTACGCGCGGGCGTGGGACCTGGAGGCTTGTGCGCCCTGGCGGCCGATGTCCGCCGAGGAGGCCCGGGAGCGGGATGCCGCTGGGCTTCCGTACGTGGTGGTGTACCGGGAGCCGGGCCGGAAGGCCCCGCTGGAGGTCCGGCTGGTCTCCTGGCGGGACCACTACGTCGGGCTGTGGGTCTACGACGCCCAAGGCCGCCGCACCTACGATCTGGACATGCGGCTGTTGGACGACCCGTCGCGGCTGCTGCGCCGGTACTCCGTCGGCTGGTACTACACAGGCCCGGAGATGGCGGAGTTCGACACGGCGTGCCCGCGCATCACCGTGGACCTCTTCCCGGACGGGAGGGGCCGACGGACGGAGGAGCGGCAGGGGCAGGGCGGGGGCGCCTACGCCACCTCGCCCGGGCTCCGGGACGACGAGCGCTGGATGGACCGCCCCGCCTTCGGGGAGTGGCCACTGCTCTCGGCCCGGGTACACGGGCTCATCGGGCCGCCGGCCTTCGAGGCGGCTGAGGTGGCCGAGGCTGCCGAGCCAGGTGACGGAGGCGCCCCCGCTACCTGCTGGCGTCCGCCGCGCCCCGCGCAGCCCGGGCCGATCAGCGAGTTGTTCCGGCCCGGGGTGCGCGTGACCGACGGGTACCACCCCGAGATGACCGTCGTGGAGCCGCGCCGGGTCGGCACCCTGCGCGTGCCCAGCGGGCTGCTTGCCGTCTCCGGCCCGGACATCGACCACGGCGACGGGCCGCGCATTACCGTCCCCGTCCCGCCCGGGCAGTACGTACTCGACGAGGCGCGGGTCCGCTTCAGCTACCACTGCGAGTGGCGGGACGCCGAGGTCACGACCACGGAACCCACGGCCGTCCGCCTGCTCGTCAGCGAGACCCCCGCAGCGACCTGGGAGATGGCCCTCGGTCCGGACGACGATCCCCGGCTGTTCATCGAGCAGCAGATAGCCGGCTTCGACACCGACGGTGCCACCGGCTGCTTCGCCGACGCCGGGTCCTGGGATCTGCTCGTCGCGCTCTTCGAGCGGGGGCTGATCCGGGGGGAGTCGGACCTGGACGGGTACGAGGGCATCGACGACGGTTCCATGTTCATGCAGCGCACCTGGGACGAGGCTTCCGGCGGCGAGCTCATGTCCTTCGCGACGACTGGCGACGGTACCTACCCGGTGTGGGTCGGCCGTTCCGCCGCCGGTGAGGTAACCGGCGTCGTGGTGCTGGTGGAGAGGATGCCCGAGCTGCTCCCGGAGCGGGACAAAACCCCCACCGATGCGGCTGTGTAGGCAGGGTCCCGCCTGCGGGCGCAGTCGTCAGCCTGGTCGCAGCTGGTGACGATTCGACAGCACGGTTCACAACGTCCGGCGTCCGGCGTCCGGGGTCCGGGTCCGGCGTCCGGGGTCCGGGTCCGGCGTCCGGGGTACATGCACCCATCAGGTCAGCGGCGGATGCCTCCCGGACTCGTGGACATCGACTTGGCCGCCTTCGGGGCGCCTCCCGCGCTCATCGCCAGACAACTCCCGTTGGCGTCCGGGTGGTGCTGGCCGTGGCGGGGCGGGTCGGCCTTGTGCCGGGCGGCCAGGCCGACGAACACGGAGGAGTCGTTGACCGCGAGATCGTCCAGCAGTTCAGCCTGGCGTCCCAGGAACCACCGGTGGTCGACGTAGTACTCGGCAGGCACAGGTCAGGCCGCCCGCGGGGCGGGCCGAGGCGGGGCCCCGTATTCGGCGTCGAAGGCGGCGACCGTGTCCGGGTCGCCGGTGACCGGGCGGAAGATCTCCGCGCCTTCGGTCAACGCGCGCTCGCGCCGCTTCTCCTCGGCCACTTGCGCGAGGTAGGCGTCCAGCGGCAGCCCCGCGGCGTCGGCCAGGGCCCGCAACGCGTCCGCGGTGGTGTCGTCGATCTCGATGCCGGCCATGCGTCGAGTACGCCGCGTGGCACCACGTCCAGGCCAGTCACCTGGGGATATCGCTCTGCCCTGCGGGAAGCCGGGCGGGCGGTGCGTACCTCGTTCGTCCGCGACCACCTCGCCGGCGTCGATACGCGCCAGGAGATCCACGAGGGGTGCAGGTGGTGGAGCACCGGAACGTGGCGTACAAGGCCTCTTCCACGGCAGTTCCGGTGTGCGACCCGGGCTCCGCTCCTGGCCGGCACCCGGGCAGCGTGTGTGAGCGTCACCAGGGGGGTGGCGGCGGTTACGAGGGGGACGCGTCGCCCCCGCCGGCCGCGGTGGCGCTGTGGACGCAGTCGCGGAGCAGGGCGCGGCGCTGGTCGTGTACCTCTTCGGGTTCGTGGCTGCTGGCCGCGTACACGTTGCTGACGGGTGACCAGGCCATGGACATGGCGATGACCATGGCCATGATGTCGAACGGGTCACCTGCGCGGACCCGGCCGGCGGCCTGGGCCTCGGCGATGGCCGTGAGCTTGCGGTCGTCGTAGTGCTGGTGGGTTCCGACGAGGTGCCCGGCGGGCCGACGCTCCAGGCGTGTCCAGGTCGCCAGCCGGATGAGGTCGGGGCGGCGCAGGTATTCGTCGTAGAGGCGGACGGCCCAGTCCGCGAGGTCGTCGGCGTCGATGGGCACGACGTTGGTGATGCGCTCAAGCGAGCTGAGGAAGATCGCGTCGAAAAGTCGCTCCTTGTCGCCGAAGTAGGCGTAGAGCTGTGCCTTGTTGGTGCGCGCTGCCGTCACGATGCGTTCGATGCGCGCCCCGGCGATGCCGTGCTGGGCGAACTCTTCGGTGGCGGCGTCCAGGATGCGCTGGTAGGTCGCGGCGCCTCGCGAGGTCTGGGGCTGTTCCGGCATGGCGTCCACTCTACCAAACAGAACAGTTGGTTTGCCTTGGGTCGCGGCCGCGCCTACGCTTCGACAGACAGAACAGTCTGTTTAAGGAGTGGGAGTCACGTATGCGCATGACCACCGGATGGCAGGCGGCCGGCCCGACGACGCTGCGGCGCGCGTCGTTGAAGCGCCGTGACCTGCGCCCGGACGACATCGCGGTGCAGGTCGACTACTGCGGCGTGTGCCACACCGACCTGCACGCCCTGCACGCCTACGACCAGAACGCGGAAGCTCCCCTGGTGCCCGGTCACGAATTCACCGGCGTGGTGACCGGGACCGGCCCCGAGGTGACGGCCTTCTCGGTCGGCGACCGCGTCGCGGTGGGCAACATCGTCGACTCCTGCGGTGTGTGCGCCATGTGCGAAGCCGGGCAGGAGAATTTCTGCCACTCCTTCCCGACTCTGACCTACGGCGGCACCGACCGGCAGGACGGGGCGACCACCCTGGGCGGCTACTCCCGCGAGTACGTCGTGCGCGACACCTTCGCCTACCCGCTCCCCTCCGGCCTCGACCCGGCCGCAGCCGCCCCGCTGATGTGCGCCGGCGTCACCGTCTGGGAACCTCTGCGCTGCCTCGGCGTAGGCCCCGGCAGTCGCGTCGCCGTGGCCGGGCTCGGCGGTCTGGGCCACCTCGCGGTCAAGATGGCCGTGGCACTCGGCGCCACCACGACCGTCGTCAGCCGGACCCGGGACAAGCGCGACGACGCCCGCAAGCTCGGCGCCCATGACCTCATCGACTCCACCGACTCCCCGCACATGGCCATGGCACGCGACAGCTTCGACGTCGTCATCGACACCGTCTCCGCCCCTCACGACCTCGCCCCGTACCTGGGACTGGTGGCGATGGACGGCACCCTCAGCCTCCTCGGGTACCTGGGCCCCGTCACCGTCGAGGCCACGGACCTGCTCATCGGCCGCAAGAGGCTCAGTTCCGCGGGCAGCGGGGGCCGCCCGGCGACGGCCGAGATGCTCCGGTTCTGCGCCGACAACAGCATCGCCGCCGACATCGAAGTACTCCCGTCGGCCCAGGTGGACACGGCACTCGACCGCCTCCGGCGAAACGACGTCCGCTACCGCTTCGTGCTCGACATGTCCGACCTGGACTGAGGAGACGGTCGGCCGGGCCATGCCGTGCCGGCCCGGCACCCCGCCCCCTCACGGCCAACCGTGCGCGAGAGCCGCTCGACGCCGGCTGCGGACGGTTCTCGGACGGGACGAGGGCCGCACACGTCGACCTCGCGGAACTCCCGCCCCACCGCCTGTCGGTGACGTCGCGGGTACTCGAAACCTCGAAACCGCTTCTGGGTATCCTCCGCTTGCTCGTACGGCGTCCTGCGCCGGCTCGGGGCACCCCTTCACGCACCCGGACGTGCGCGTCCGTACGCCGCGGCGCGCGTCAGCAGTGGATCACCGAGCACGAAAGCAGTTCCCGCGGCGCTGACCGGTGTCAGCGGAACGCGGCGACATGACGGGCGGCCCAGTCGGCGAAGGGGCGCGGAGCCCGGCCGAGGACCTGCTGGACGTCCGGGCTGACGCGCAGCTCGGCCGGGCTCGGGGAGCCGAGGATGTCCAGGGTGTCGTCGGCGAGCTCCGCCGGCATGCTCCGGGTCATGGCAGCCTTGGCCTCGTCGCGGGTGAGTTCGTGGAACCTCACCGGCGAGCCCAGCGCGGCGGCGATGGCCTCCGTCTGCTGCCGCGGAGTGATCACCTCCGGGCCGGTCAGCTCGTAGACGCCGCCGGTGTGCCGGTCTTCCATCAGGCAGGCTGCCGCGACCGCGGCGATGTCCGCCGGGTCGATGACCGGCACCCCGATGTCACCGAAGGGCGCGGCGACGACCTGCTGCGCGCGGACCGACTCGGCCCACCACAGGGCGTTGGAGGCGAAGCCGCCCGGTCGCAGGATGGCCCACTCCAGGCCGGACTCCCGCAGCCTGTCCTCCAGTGCGCGCATCGCGATCCGCGTTCGGCCCGAGGGCCTGGTCACCACCCCCAGCGTGGAGAGCAGGACGACCCGGCGGACCCCGCCGGCCGCAGCCTCGCTGATGATGTCGGCGGGGTTGGCTCCAGTGGCGTGCAGGTCGCCGGAGAGCAGCAGGAACAGCGCCTTCGCCCCGGCCAGCGCGGGCTCGAGGCCGGAGGGCTCGGCCAGGTCTGCCGCCACGTGGCGGACGCCGTCCGGCACTGCCGCCGGGTGCCGTGACACTGCCGTCACTGGCCGGCCCGCCTCGGCCAGCGCCTGCGTCAACGGTCGGCCGATGTTTCCGGTAGCCCCGGTCACCACGATCATGGTCAGCTCCTTGTCGGATGTTCTGTGTGGCCGTCACGCTAGGAGCGCGGGCTAACTTTTGGTAAGGACATACCTCCAGGTAAGCTCATGCAATGACGGGAAGCGTGCAGCGCAGAGAGGCCGAGGCGGAGAAGCGGTATGACGTGTTTCACACCGACTGCCCCGCGCGCGATGTGGTCGACCATGTGACCAGCAGGTGGGGTGTCTGGGTACTGATTTCGTTGCGGAGCAACAGCCTCCGGTTCTATGAACTGCGCGAGAGCATCCGGGGCATCAGCGAGAAGATGCTCGCCCAGACCCTGCGCGCACTGGTCCAGGACGGTCTGGTCTGGCGGGAGGTCGAGCCGACGACACCTCCTCAGGTCACCTACGGACTGACCGAGTTCGGCCGGGAGGTCGGCGAGCCGCTGACGGAGCTGTTCGACCGGATCACACAGCGGCTGTCGCCGCGCAGCGCGGGGTAGCCGGGACCAGTGGCTCCTCACCTCGTCCCGTATGTCCAAGCAGGGCGCGCCGGTCAACCCCCGGGCCGGGCCTGCCGCGGGACCGGCGCCTGGCCTCGAACTCCTCCCGGCCCGCTCCGTCCGGAAGGAGTACCGCAGCAGAGCGCGGGCGGAAGTGGGAGTGAGGTGAGAGACCCTCACCGACCCGGCCACGGCGCCCAGTTACTTGACCGAGCGTTCTAGAACGCCTATGGTTTCGACGTGGCCAGGACCAAGGAATTCGATCCGGACGCCGCGCTGCAGTCGGCCCTCGAGCTGTTCTGGCGGCGCGGCTACGAGGCGACGTCGGTGGCGGACCTCGTGGAGCACCTCGGCATCGGCCGTGCCAGCATCTACGCGACCTTCGGCAGCAAGCACGAGCTGTACCTGAAGGCCATGGACCGGTACGCCGAAACGCGCGACCCGCTTCTTCTCGCGGAGCTGTCCCAGCCGGGCCCCGCACTGCCCGCGGTGCGGGGGGTGGTGCGCCGCTTCACCGCGGAGGCAGCCTCCCCGCAAGGGCGGCTGAACGGCTGCTTCGTCACCAACACCGCGGCCGAGCTGGCCCCGCACGACCCCGCGGCGGCCCGCCGGGTCGAGACCAGCTGGGAGCACATCGAGACCCTGCTGCATTCCGCGCTCGTACGGGCCCGGGCCCAGGGTGAGCTTCCCGAGGACCGCGATCCGCGCGCGCTGGCCCGCATGCTGCTCGTCCTGCTGCAAGGCGTACGGGTCGTCGGCAAGGCGTCGAGCGACCCCGCCCGGGTGCGGGACGCGGCCGAGCAGGCGCTGGCCCTGCTGGACTGAATCACACGCACCGTCGGCCACCGGGCTCCCTCCCACGTGTCCGCGCGCCCGCATGCCCGCATGCCCAAATAATGAACCGATCGGTCAAATATCAGGGGGATGCATGACCGCCACAGACGCCGCCCGCGTCGCCACCACGCGGCACCGACGCGTCTTCGTCCTCCTCGGCAGCGTCCAGACCACGCTGATCTTCACGCTCGCTGCGCTCGCCGTACCGCTGCCCCGCATCGGGCGGGAATTCGGCCTGGAGCGCGCCGACCTGATCCTGCTCAGCGCCGCCTACGGACTGACCTTCGGCGGACTGGTGCTCTTCGGTGGACGTCTCGCCGACCGGTACGGCGGGCGGCGCGCCCTCACCACGGGCCTCGTCCTGTTCGCCACCGCCTCGGCCGCCGCCCCGCTCGCCCCGGGCATCGGGACACTCCTCGCGGCACGCTTCGCGCAGGGCGCGGGCGCCGCCCTCGTCGCGCCCGCCGCCATGGCCGTACTGCGCGCCGTCCTCCCCTCCCCCACCGCCTACGGCAGGGCGATGGCCACCTGGGGCGGACTCTCGGTACTCGGCGCGACCGCGGGCAACCTGCTCTCCGGTGTCATCTCGGCGCTGCTCTCCTGGCGTTGGGCCTTCGCCGTACCGCTCGTGGTGGCGGTCGCGGCCCTCGTCCTCACGCCCCGGATGCTGCCGGAGACCGCGCCGAACCGGCACAGGGGACTCGACCTGCCGGGCGCCCTGCTCGCCACCGCCGGGACCGTCCTCGCCAGTTACGGGCTCGTCGTCACCGACGCCCGTCCCTGGTCGTCGGCCGGCGTGCTCGTGCCGCTGCTCGGCGGGGCCGCGCTGCTTGCCGCGTTCTGGTACGCCGAACGCCTCGCCCACGATCCGCTGCTGCCACCCCGCTTCCTGCTCGACCGGCGGCGGGCCCTCGCCCTCACGGCCATCGCACTGAGCGCCTGCGGGACCGCGATGACCTTCGTGGTCCTCTCACTCCACCTCCAGCAGGCGCGCGACTGGTCACAGGTGCAGACCTCGGCCGCCTTCGTGCCGTTCGCCGTCGCGCTGATCGCCTCGGGCCGGGCGGCAGCTCCGCTCATCGGCCGGTACGGGGCCCGAGCCGTCACGACCGCCGGGCTGGGCACGGGCGCGGCCGGGCTCGTCCTCCTCGCGTTCACCGGACTCGACGCCCACACCTGGTACGCGTACGGGCTGCTGCCGGGCCTCGTGCTGCTGCCCGCCGGCACCGCGGCCTCCTTCGCCGGAGCCACCGTGCTCGCCACCGAAGGAGTACCGCAGCAGCAGACCGGGCTCGCGGGTGGCGTGCTGAACACCGCGATGGAAGTCGGCCCGACCGTCCTCTTCGCCGTCCTGCTCACGCTCGGCGGCGACGCCTCGTCCCTGGCCGCGGCGGGAGCCGCCCTCGCCGTCGTGGCCCTCCTGAACCACCGCACCAAGTAGTCCCTCACCCGAAGGAGTCACCGAAATGAACCGCTTCACCGGCAAGACCGTCCTCGTCACCGGGGCCGGCTCCGGCCTCGGCCGCGCGATCGCGCTCGCCTTCGCCGCCGAGGGCGCGTCCGTGGTCGCCGCGGGACGCACCGCGGCCTCTCTGGACGAGACGGTCGGCCTCATCGAGGCAGCCGGTGGCACCGCCGTCGCCGTCACCGCCGATGTCACCGACTCCGGCCGGCTCCAGAACCTCGTACGCGAGAGCGTCACCCGCTTCGGCGGACTGGACATCGCGGTCAACAACGCCGGGATACTCCGCGGGGCCGTACCCGTCGGCGAGGTGAGCGAGGAGGACTGGGACGCGGTGCTGCGGACCAATGTCACCGGAGTCTGGCTGGCCATGAAGCACGAGATCGCGCACATGAAGGAGAACGGCGGCGGCACCATCGTCAACATCTCCTCCAACCTGGGCGCACACCTGCGGATCCCGAACGCCGCCGCGTACATCACCTCGAAGGCGGCGGTCTCCGCGCTGACCCGTGCCGCCGCTCTCGACCACATCCACCAGGGCATTCGCATCAACGCGGTCAGCCCGGGCGCTGCCGCCGGACCCATGTCGCTGCGGCCCGGCGAGACCGAGGCCGACCGTGCCGAGCGGGTGAAGACGGAAAACCCGCTCGGCCGGGTCGCGGAGGCCGAAGAGGTGGCGGCCGCGGTGCTCTACCTCGCCTCGCCCGCGGCCGGCGCGGTGGTGGGCACCGACCTGGTCATCGACAGCGGATCCTCGGCCTGACGGCTCGTAGGCCTCGGCGGCACCCTTCCCCGGCGCCCCGCGGCATCGGGTACGCCCCCGCGGCAGCGGGCGTACCCGATGCGGGGTCCGTGCTCGGCGGGTCCGCGGCGCGTCGCCCCAGCGGGGCGAGGGCCGCCGGGAACGCCCCGCGATACCGGGTGCGCCCGCCTCGTCCGGCCTCGGGGAACATCGGTACAGCGGTTGAGAGGTCGTCTCAACTGGTTTGATCACTAGGCCGTCTGATGTGATGACGTGGGTGGAGCGTCTGGTTCCGGACGGGTTGTGGGAGTTGTTTCAGCGAGTGGTCCCGGCCGCTCCGGTGCGTCCGCAGGGTGGCGGCTGACGGCGGCACGGGGATCGCGAGGTGCTGGCGGCGATCACGTTCGTGGCCACGACGGGCTGTACCTGGCGGCAGCTACCACCGGTCGTCGGTCCGTCTGGACCGACCGCGCACCGTCGGTTCACCGAGTGGAGCAGAGCCAAGGTTTGGGGCAAGCTCCACCGCGTGATCTTGGATGAACTCGGCGCCCGCGGGGATCTGGACTGGTCGCGGTGCGCGGTCGACTCGGTGACCATGCGGGCCCTCAAAGGGGGGCCCTGACAGGTCCGAATCCCGTAGACCGTGGTAAGAAGGGCACAAAGATCCACCTGCTCACCGAGCGGTCCGGTCTACCCCTCTCGATCGGGATCTCCGGCGCGAATACCCACGACAGCCAGGGCCTCGAACCCCTCGTCCGCGGTATGCCACCCATTCGCTCCCGCCGCGGACCGCGTCAACGACGGCCCGCCAAACTCCATGGCGACAAAGGGTACGACTACGACCACCTGCGAAGGTGGCTGCGCTCCCGCAACATCACCCCCGCATCGCCCGGAAGGGCGCCGAGTCCTCTCAGCGCCTGGGCCGCCACCGTTGGACCGTGGAGCGAACGGTGGCCTGGCTCGCTGGATGCCGCCGTCTGCACCGCCGCTACGAGCGCAAGGCCGAACACTTCCTCGCGTTCGCCGGCATCGCCGCCACCCTCATCTGCTATCGGCGCCTGGACGGGTGAGCCCGGTTCATGTGACTCCGAGGAAGCCCGGGTCGGCGCCATCGAACTGAAGGCACGAGTCGCGGCTCACGCCAAGGAGTTCCGCCATGGGCACCGCGCGACGGCTGGTCGCCGAAAGATTCTGCTGGGCCTCGGCCGACCACAGCGGCGGGAAGAACGACAGACCCTGCCGGCCGTCCAGCACGGAGACCTCACTGCGCGGAACCGACCTGTCCCGACACACCCGCGAGCACCTGGACGCATCGCTGCCGAACTCGACAGCCGCCCACGCAAAACGCTCGGCTGGAGAACCCCAGCCGAGCGCCTGTAAAATCTGACGGATCCAAGAACTCTGACAGCACAAGGGGCCTTCCGCAGTGCCTTTGGCCCCAGACCAAGCCGTGAAGCCGACCTCCTAATGCCGGTGCCAGACCAGCGTGTAACGCCAGAACAGTCGTCGGTGCAGCCGTGCACCGGGTAGCGCCTGGCGGGCGTCGCGAACGACGTCCGCGAAGGTCATAGTCGCCGGTCGGGTCGAGGCGGTCATGGAGGCTGGTCGCGGCGCCTTGCGACCCTTGTTCTTGATCCAGGCCATGGCGACGTTCGCCGGAATGGCCACGGCGTCAATCAGATAATCGCTCCGAGACCGCGGGCGATAGACGCCGACGACGACCAGAGTTCCGCCGGACGCCAAGTGCTGGCGGAAGCAGGAGAGGGCTTCGCTGAACGGCATGTGGTGGATGGTGGCGACACATGTGATGACGTCGTAGGGGCCAGGCGGCCCCTCCTTCATTGCGTCTCCGACAGTGAAGGTCACCGGGGCGGCGGGGTCTGTGAGCCCCCGCGCGCGATCGACGATCGTGGGATCGACGTCGATACCGTGCACTGCTCCGGCCCGTGAGGCCAGGAGTCTGGCGAGGTCACCGCTGCCTGATCCAACGTCCAGAGCCGTATTGAGGTGTCTGGGGAGTTGGCGCAGTATCCACCGGTGGTAGTGGGCGTTGTGGTCCCAGGGGTGGGTGGCATGGAATTGCTCGAGTGCTCGCATGATGCGGGGCAGCAGTGTCGTCATGGCGCGAGTCCATCAGCCCCTCGGCCGCCTGCGAAACCACAGCCGGGGAGCCTGGCCTGGAACGACCGTCAGGCGCTCGGCCGGGATACCTGGCCGAGCGGCTGTCGAGACTGCTCGCCATCACAAAACGGCGCTCACGTGTTGCGACGATCCTTGGAATCCGCCCCGATGAGAGGGCGCAAGCGTCCTGCGAGCAACCGCGCGGTCCGGCCAGGGACCGAGAGTCCGGTGTTTAGACCTTGCTCGCGACCACCATGTAGTTCTCGGCCTCAAGATCGAACGTGCTCAGTTCCGTCCGGAGTCCGACCCGGTGCAGATCGACTTCGAGTTCCTCGTACCGGTAGGGCCAGCAGGACAGCAGTTCCGAGCGGACAAGAACCAACCCGGTCGCATCAACTTGCGCGATCGCGATCTCGATGTGGTGCTCCTCCTCCCAATGCGGCGCAATCTCCCAGCGGTAGACCACGACGGCGTCGCGACCGTTCCGGCGGACGAGTCGGTCACTGATCTCCAGCCGGGAACCTCTGGCCCTCACGAGTTCCCAAGTGCGGGATGTGAGCACCAAGCGCCCGCCGGGGCGCAGAAGCCGTGACATCGACTCCAGAGCAGCCCCTCTGCCTGTCGCGCCCGTGGCATGGTGAAGCGAATTGCCGACGCAGAACACCATGTCGAACGTGTTGTCCTGGAAATGGCCGGGCAACTCTTCCCAGTTCGCCCGTACGGCCCGGACGGATGCCCCGAACTCCTCAGACAACTCCGCAGTCCGGCGCACCATCGCCTCGCTGGCGTCAGTTGCGACAACCTGCATGCCACGACCGGCGAGGCCAACCGCCAACTGTCCGGTCCCGCACGAACAGTCGAGGACACGAGCGTTCGACGGCAGGAGATTGAGGACGTCGTCGAACGACGCAGCGAACTCGGCTGGAGGCAACTTCGCATCCGAGATGAGCCATTCGTACACCTCGGCAAGCACGTCATAACCTGTCACAACAACCACTATCTCCGTCACGCGGCGGACTCACGGTAGGACGTCAGTCCATCAGCGGAGCAAGCCGGGCACCAATGGTTTTCGCAAGGATGGCTCTGACGGTGTTCGTGGGTTGTCAGTTGCCCGGCTGAGTGGATGTGTACCGCTACAGCGGCTGGTTCCAGCTGGCCTGCATGGTGCTCCCCCTGGGCCGTCGAGCAGTACGACGCCGCGCTGGTGCCCGTGACCGCCGGGAGAGGTTCGGTCTTCGTCTCACACGACCGACGCCCGGAAAGGATCAGTGGGAATGACCTCCGCCTCATCGAAGAGCTGCTCCAACGCCTCATGACCCTGATGGCTGCGGAACTCGATTTCGGCGGCCGTCACAGGCAAGGTCCACAAGATGCGGGCGTGCCCCCCGGGCAGGGGACAGTGTTCGAGGTCAGGTCCGTGGAGATAGGGCAGGCTGACCAGCAGGTGGTTGCAGTCCGAGCCCGGCACCCATGGTTCACCCATCGGCATGCTGTGCTCCAGGTCGAGCTGATGCCCACCGCAGTGGTAGTACGCGATCATGGCCATGAGCTCGATGAAGTGCTGGTCGCGGACGTGGGCGGTCATGACGAACTCAAGCCCATGACCGTCCTTCTCCACCGCGGCCCAGCACCCGGCGGTCACATAGGCCCAGCTATCGCTGCGTGGACCGGGACCGACAACGAGAACCCACAGTTCAGGCAGGACCTGACGCCGTTCCGGCCCCAGGTCCCGGACGACGACCTCAACGGAATGCCCCTCGAAGAACGCACGGACATGTGCCTCAACGGCCTGCATGGCCAGCAGCCTCGCATCACTCATCGCGCGATCATGCCAGACCCCATCAACCGGCCCGACTTCTCACCCAGCGTCATCGTCCGTGCACCTCGGCCGCGAATACGCGACACCTCACCATGCGGGCCTACCAGTCCCCAGGCCGTCGTCGCCGCGCCTGCCCCGCCACCGCGGGCTCCGAGTCGTCAGGCGGGCTGGGCGGTGATGGTGCAGAGGCGCTTGGTGGCCCGGGTCAGGGCGACGTACAAGTCCCTCTCCCCACCGGGGCGGGCCGTGATGATCTCCTCGGGGTTGACGACGACGACCCCGTCGAATTCCAGGCCGCGTGCTTCGGACGCCGGCACGACGCGTGCGTGGTGGGCGATGCCCTGGGCCGTCAGCTCGCTGGCCCTGCTGTCCGCGCAGATCACTCCCACGAGCTCGCCCGGGTGCGCGGTGCTCTGGGCGTGGAGTTCCCGGACGACGGCGGTGACCAGCCCGTCGGCAGGTGTGGTCACGGTGCGGGGGTTCTCACCGCTTCGCAGTGACCGGGTGGGGTCCTGGTCGGGAGCGATCCGCGTGAGCAGGTCCCGGACGCTCTCCAGGATCTCCCGCGTGGTGCGGTAGCTGACGGTCAGGTGGTGCAGGGCGAACCGCGGTCCCACGTGGGGGCTCAGTGCCTCCTTCCAGTCGCGTGCTGTCGTGGCCGGCCCTGCCTGGGCGAAGTCGCCCACCAGCGTCATCGCCCTCGCCGGACAGCGGCGGACGATCATCCGCCACTGCATGGCGGTCAGTTCCTGCGCCTCGTCGACGACGACGTGCCCGTACGTCCGCTCGGGAGGGCCGGCGACCAGGCTCGCCGCCTCGTCCAGCAACGGCACGTCGGCATCGGTCCACGGGTCGTCCCGGCCACGCAGCAGAAGGGACCGCTCCCGCGCGGTCAGACGGGGCAGGCGCTCGGCGAGAGCGGCGGCGTCCGTCAGGAGGGCCTTCACGAGGTCACCGGGTGCCAGCCGCGGCCACAACGCGTCGACCGCTCGGTCGACACCGGCGTCGTCGAGGAGATCGGCCCGGATCGCGTCCATGTCCAGCTCGTGGACCGGGCCCGAGTCGGCCGCACCCTCGGCACGGTGCCGGGCGGCTCCCGTGAACCGGTCGAGGTCGATGCCCGTCATCCTTTCGGCATCGGCGTCGATCTGCTTCAGGAGGTCGCCCATGTCTCGTCGCATCGCGTCGGTGACGGCGTCGACCAGGAGTTCTTTGAACACCTGGCGCGCGGGATTGTGCCCGGGTGCGGCCGCCACGGCGGCGTCGCGTGCCGTGGCGACTTCCGCGCCGGAGAGGTGAACGAGGTCCTGTCCGACCCGCACGGTGAAGTCACCGGCGGGGGCCTGGTGGACGCGCAGCAGGCCGGCCAAGGCGTCGGCCAGGTCCAAGCGGCCCTTGAGACGCGCCGTGTCGAACGGGTCCACCGTGTCCGTCGGCACTCCGGCCAGTTCCCGGCAGGTCGCCAGTACGACGTCGTTCTCCCCGAGCGAGGGAAGGACCTGGGAGATGTAGTCGAGGAACCGGGCGTTCGGTCCCACCACCAGGACGCCCTCCTCCGCGGCGCGCGGGAACGCGTACAGGACGTAGGCCGCCCGGTGCAGGGCGACCACCGTCTTGCCGGTGCCGGGCCCGCCCTGCACCACCGTCACCCCGCGATGGGCGGAGCGGACGATCGCGTCCTGTTCGGCCTGCAGCGTCGCGACGGCCGCGCGCATCCTGCCCGTACGCCGTGCCGACAGGGTCTCGGCCAACGGGCCGTCCCCCACGACGTCCTCGTCGGTCGGGGCGGTCCCGTCCAGCAGTTCGTCGCTCACCGAGATGACCGTGCGCTCCTCGAGGCGCAGGTGCCGGCGCCGCCGCAGGTCCATCGGGTGGACCGGTGTCGCCTCGTAGAAGGGCCGCGCCGCGTTCGCGCGCCAGTCCACGAGCAGAGGCAGGTCGTCCTCCTCCGTCTGCAGTCCGATCCGCCCGATGCGCAGGGCGGTGCCGTCCGCCCAGTCGATGCGCCCGAAGACCAGCCCCTTTTCGGCGCCCTCCAGCCGGCTGATTTCCTTGGCCAGACGCTCGGCGGCGATTTCCCTCTCGTATGCCTCACCGGCGCTTTCCGCCGCGGCCTTCAGCACACTCGCTCGGTGTACTCGTGCCTCGGAGAGCCGCTCGGTGAGCAACTCGTATAATGAGGACACATAACGCCGCTCCGATTCAACCGCACGCACAGCGGGGTCATTCATCTTCGACAACAGGGGGCTCCTTCGATTCGAGCCACACCATACGGTCGGAGCCCCCTGAAGGTAAGTCTTGACTTACCTGGCAAGCCATGGCCCTGCGAATGAATCCATGACGGCCGAGCGTTGATCCATGGCGGCCGGCCGTTGAATCCATGGCGGCTGCCTGTTGGAATCCATGGCGGCTGACCGTATGGGTGTCATGCATTCCACCGTCCACCGGTCATCCGTTCCACGTAGTGCACATGGTGTTCCCGATGCCCTCCCGGCGCAGCCTCCGCGCCTTTGCTGCCGCTTGCTTCCGTTTGCTGCGGCAAAAGGAAACGAATTGACCACAGGCGCGGCGGTGTCCGATGAACCAGGGCTTTCCCTTACTTCCGCTACCTCCGCGCCGGACGTCCCTCGCCCGCGCCAAGGCGTCTCGGCGCGGGCGAGGGGGGCGCCCCGGCCACAGGCGGAACCGGGAACCGGCGGCTGCCGGGCTGCTCAGGGCAGGATCGAGTCGACGTAGCCACCATCGACGCGCAGGGCGCCGCCGGTGGTCGCGGACGCGTAGGGCGAGGCGAGATAGACGACCATGTGGGCGATCTCCTCGGGCTCGATGAGGCGCTGGATCAGGGACTGCGGGCGGTGCTTGATCATGAACTCGCGCTGGGCCTCGTCCCAGGACGGCTCGTCGCCGACCAGTTCACGGACGAAGTCCTCGACGCCGCCGGTGTGCGTCGGGCCGGCGATGACGGAGTTGACGGTCACGCCCGTGCCGGCCGCCTCCTTGGCGAAGCCGCGGCTGACGGCGAGCAGCGAGGTCTTGGTCATGCCGTAGTGGATCATCTCGGCGGGGATGACCACGGCCGAGTCGCTGGCGAGGTTGAGGATGCGGCCCCAGCCCTGTTCCGTCATGCCGGGCAGATAGGCGCGGATGAGCCGGACGGCGGAGAGGACGTTCACCTCGAAGTAGCGGCGCCACTCGGCGTCGTCGATCTCCAGCGGGGCGGCGGAGCCGAAGATGCCCAGGTTGTTGACCAGGATGTCGACCGCCGGGACGGCCTCCCGTACGGCCGCGGCGCCCTCCTCGGTCGCCAGGTCGCCCACCGCGGCGACGAGGTCGTCGCTGCCGGAGTCGGCACGCACCCGGTCCATCGCGTCCGTGACGCGCTGCGCGCCCCGGCCGTTGACGGCGACCCGGGCACCGGCGCGGGCGAGGCCGACGGCGATGGCGTGTCCGATGCCCTGGGTGGATCCGGTGACCAGGGCGGTGCGGCCGGATAGGTCGATCTGCACGATGCTCCTCCTTGTCGGGGGTGTGGGGCTGGACGTACACCGGCACCGACTCAGGCCGATGCCGCGATACGTACGTCGATGCCCCGAGTACGGCAGGCACCCCGAGTGCCCGCACCCGCTCCCCCGCCCCCGTGACACGAGGGACGGGCGCTCGGGACGGGCGCTCGGGGCGGTGGTCAGTTGAGGGTGTCGGGGTCCGGGCCGGTGCGCAGCCCGCGGTCCAGGCCCGCGATGGCGGACATGTCTGCGTCGCTCAGCTCGAAGCCGAAGACGTCGACGTTCTGCCGGATGCGCTCGGGGGTGACGGACTTGGGGATGACGATGTTGCCGCTCTGCAGGTGCCAGCGCAGCACCACCTGCGCCGGGGACACGCCGTGCGAACCGGAGATCCTCACGATCGGCTCGTCCTTGAGGACCGCGCCCTGGGCCAGCGGGCTCCACGCCTCGGTGGCGATGCCGTGCTCGGCGTGGAAGGCGCGCAGCTCGCTCTGCTGGAGGGCGGGGTGCAGCTCGATCTGGTTGACGGCCGGGGTGACACCGGTGTTGGCCCGGAGCCGCTGCAGGTCCGGGACACGGAAGTTCGAGACGCCGATGGCACGGGTGCGCCCGCTCGCCAGGATTTCCTCCAGCACCCTGTAGGTCTCCACGTACAGATCACGGGCCGGGGTGGGCCAGTGGATCAGGTAGAGGTCGACGTAGTCGAGGCCGAGCTTGTCCAGGGAGGCGTCGAACGCGGCCAGGGCCTTGTCCTCGCCCTGGTCGTCGTTCCACAACTTGGTCGTGATGAAGAGGTCCTCGCGGGAGAGGCCGGAGGCGGTGAGGGCCTTGCCGACGCCTCGCTCGTTGCCGTAGACCGCGGCGGTGTCGATGCTGCGGTAACCGGCCTCGAGTGCGCCGGCGACGGCGGCGGTGGTCTCCTCGTCGGGGACCTGGAACACGCCGAAGCCGAGCTGCGGCATGACCACGCCGTTGTTGAGCGTCACGTTCGGGATGGCAGTCATGAGGGGGGCCTTTCCGTGGTGCTGTCGGTGCTTTTCCCTGCTGACCAGTGCTGACCGGTGTTGACCGGTGTTGACCGGTGTGACCAGTAGGCCAGTAGGGGTCGGTGCTGTTCAGTAGGTGTCGGTGCTGGTCAGCGGGCCTGGAGCGCGGTCCGGGCCAAGCCGTGGCCGGCGGCGGCTGTGGTCGGCGGAGTCACGGTGGTGTTGATGGCGGTGTTCATGGTGGTGTCATGAGGCACTTCCTACGGTGGGGGATGGAGGGCCGCGTGTCGCGGCCGTCAGGAGCGGACAGCGCTCGCCGCGTCCGGGACGGTGCCGGAGCCGGCGACCGGGGCGGAGGCGAGGTCCGCGGGCGCAGGTGCCTGCGTTCCGAGGCCGTGCCCGTGGCGCTCGCGGTCGGTGGGTGCTGCCGCGCCGCGGCCCGGGCGCGGTTCCAGCCGGTGCGAGACGACGGCCAGTACCAGCGCGGCGGCGGCCAGGACGGCGCCGACGGCATTGGGCGCGGTGTAGCCGAGCCCTGCGGAGATCACCAGGCCGCCGAGCCAGGCGGCGAGGGCGTTGCCGAGGTTGAAGGCGCCGATGTTGGCCGCCGAGGCCAGCGTGGGAGCGCCGTGAGCGTGGTCCAGGACCCGCTTCTGCAGCGGCGGAACGGTGGCGAATCCCAGCGCGCCGACGAGGAAGACGGCCGCGACGGCCGCGACCTTGACGGAGGCCAGGAAGGTGAACAGCAGCAGGGACAGTGCCAGGCCGCCCAGGGCCGTGTAGAGCATCGGCATGAGCTTGCGGTCGGCGAACCGGCCGCCGAGGAGATTGCCCACCACCATGCCGAGCCCGAAGACCACCATCAGCCAGGTGACGGAGGACTCGGCGAAGCCACCGACGCCGGTCATCATCGGCGCGATGTAGGTGATCGCGGCGAACACGCCGCCGAAGCCGAGCACCGTCATGGCCATCGCCAGCACGACCTGGACGTTCTTGAAGGCGGCGACCTCGTGCCGCAGCCGCACGCCCTCCGGCTTGGGCATGTCGGGGACGAGTTTGGCGACGCCTGCCAGGCCGAGCACGCCGAGCGCGGCGACGATCACGAAGGTCACCCGCCAGCCGGCGCTCTGGCCCACGAACGTGCCCAGGGGCACGCCGACGACGTTCGCCACGGTCAGGCCGGTGAACATCATCGAGATGGCGCCCGCCTTCTTCTCGGGCGCCACCAGCTCGGCGGCGACGACGGAGCCGATGCCGAAGAACGCGCCGTGGGCCAGCGAGGCCACCACCCGGCCGATCAGCATGACGGCGAAGCCGGGAGCCACGGCGGAGATGAGGTTGCCGAGGACGAACAGGCCCATGAGCAGCATGAGCATGTTCTTCCGGGAGATCCTGGTGCCCAGGACGGTCATGATCGGCGCGCCGATCATGACGCCGAGGGCGTAGCCGGTGACCAGGAAACCGGCCGTCGGAACCGATACCCCGAGATCCGCGCCGACCTGGGGCAGCAGCCCCATGATCACGAATTCCGTGGTGCCGATTCCGAAGGCGCCCATGGCCAGGGCCAGTAGTGCGAGCGGCATGAAGGGTCCTCAGACGGTGCAAGGGGGAAGGGAGGGAGATGAGAGGGGAGGGGACGGGGCGGTGACCCCGGACCGAAAGGTGCGCATGCTCCTTACGTGCGTCCACAATAATTGCATACGCGGGATAACTGCAAGCGCGGGTATAGTGAGCTGAGGTGGTATGCCGGGCAGTCCCCTGTCTGCGTGGCACCACCGCTCGCAAGACCCGTACCGAGGAGCCGCTCATGACCGCCACCGACCCGGCGATGACCGCACTGGCTCACAGCTGGTCGGCCCTCTCGCTGCTGCACGGCCGCATCGAAAGCTCCGTCGAACGGGCGCTCCAGGCGGGGCACAAGCTGAGTGCGCGCGAGTACTCGCTGCTGGATGTGCTCAGCCGGCAGCACGACGGTGAGGGCGGCCACCTGCAGATGCGCCAGGTCGCCGACTCCGTCGTGCTCAGCCAGAGCGCCACCACACGGCTGGTGACCCGGATGGAACAGCGCGGACTGCTCTCGCGCTACCTGTGCCCCACCGACCGTCGCGGCATCTACACGGACGTGACCGAGGCGGGTGCGCGCCTCCTGGACGAGGCCCGTCCCACCCACAACACCGCCCTGAGCAAGGCCCTGGACGAGGCGGCCGAGGACCCCTCGCTCGCTCCCCTGGTCAAGGCCGTCCACGAACTGCCGGGCGCCATCCAGCCGGCGTGAACCGGCGCCCGGACGTCAGCGGGCATCCGCCTCGGGGCCTGGACGACATCGCCCAGGAAGTCGTGCCCGACGAAGACGACGGTGACCCCGTCGCCGACCAGGCGTTGCGGTACGCCGAGGAGGACGTGGACGTCGAGCGGTACCCGAAGGCGATCGCGTCGATCACCTCACGATGGTCCCGCCGACGGCCACCCCGCTACGGCGTCCGGTCCGGGTCAACGGCTCGATCCGCGGCTGGACCCCGCACCGGCTCCGCCACGGTGCGCTCCCCCACGACGCCGAGGGCGGCACCTCTCCCCGATGCTGACGGCCCGTTCCCTGTCACCTCGCTCACACGCTCTCTTCCCGACGGACGGAGAAGGCACCCGCGGCAGCCGCCAGGACCGCCGCCTCCGCGGCCCGTTGCGGGAGTCGCGGATCCGGATCGGCACGCAGGAGCACCAGCTGGTGGTAGAGCGGCGCCGTGGCGGCGATCAGCAGGCTCCGCGCGTCCGTGTGCCGGGAGGGGAGTTCACCGCGCTCGGTGGCGCGCTCGACGAGGATCTCGCACTGGGCGTACCGGTCCGTCCACAACTGCGTCTGGGCCCGCGCGGCCTGTTCGGAGTGGAACGAGGCGGCCATCAGGGCGACGGCGAACGACGGCTGTACGACCAGGGATTCCTGGATCTCCTGGTTGAGGGCCGTCAGATCGCCGCGCAGCGAGCCGGTGTCCGGCGGCTGCCAGTCGATCTCGCCGGCGGCGTCGATGACGTCGACGAGCAGGCCGCCGACATCGCGCCAACGCCGGTAGACCGTGGCGCGGTGCACTCCGGCGCGCGTCGCGACACCCTCCATCGTGAGTCCTTCGTGACCGCCTTCAGCGAGTTCGGCGCGCACGGCATCGAGAACCTGGGCGCGGATGCGGGCGGTGCGGCCGCCCGGACGGCGGTCCGACGTCGTGTCCCGTGGGTCTGTCATCGGCAATCAGTATCCGGTTGATCAATGCGGCAGGGCTGTGCCAGCATCTTAACGCGACAGTTGTCGCTCTAGGTTCGCCAGAGAGGAACCGCTTCCGCGATGCCGCCCGTTCCCGCCGACCCCACCGTGCTCCATCCGATGCCCGACCACCCACGCGTGGTTCTGCTCAAGCCGTTGGTGAAGTCGCCGTTGATCGAGGCCGGTGACTTCTCCTACTACGACGATCCGGACGACCCGACCGCGTTCGAGACGCGCAACGTCCTGTACCACTACGGCCCCGAGCGGCTTGTCATCGGCAAGTACTGCGCGTTGGGGACGGGCACCCGGTTCATCATGAACGGCGCCAACCACCGCATGGACGGTCCTTCCACCTTCCCGTTCCCCACCATGGGGGGCTCCTGGTCGGAGCACTTCGACCTGATCACCGACCTGCCCGGCCGGGGCGACACGGTCGTCGGCAACGACGTGTGGTTCGGCCACGGCGCCACGGTCATGCCCGGCGTACGCATCGGCCACGGCGCGATCATCGCCGCCGGCGCCGTGGTCACCGGCGACGTCCCCGACTACGGCATCGTCGGCGGCAACCCCGCCCGGCTCATCCGCACCCGTTACGACGCTGCGGACATCGCCCGGCTCCTCGCCGTGGCGTGGTGGGACTGGCCCGTGCAGCACATCACCACACACGTACGGGCGGTCATGTCGGGGACCGTCGCCGACCTGGAGGAGGCCGCCGCGCAGATCGACCGGCCCTGACACCGCGTCCTCGCCACACCGCCCGCCCCCGTCCCGCGCCACAAACAAGTGATCGCCCACGTCCCGTCCCCGCGCCCATGTCGCGATGGTCGGCGTCCCCGTCGTCAGCCATGTCCTGCCCAGCCTGGCGCTCATCCGTGAGCTGGTGGACCGCGGGCACCGGGTCACCTACGCCAACGACCCGTTCGTGGCCGACCGGATCGAGTCCGCCGGCGCGAAGCTGGTGCCCTGCACCTCCACGTTGCCCGTCGAGACCAACGCCTGGCCCGCCGATCCCATCGCAGCGGCGAGCCTCTTCCTCGACGACGCCGTCCAGGCGCTCCCGCAACTGCGCGCCGCCTACGACGATCCGGCCGACCTGTTACCTCTACGGCATCGGCCTGTGCCGCGCGCTCCCGAAGCCCAGGGCCGTCCCGGCAACCTGCACGACCGCCATCGACATGCGTGGCGCCGTCCGGTTGACGAGGTGGCATGGTGACCAATCCTCATGAGGCGGGAACTGCTCGGCCGTTGGCACTGGCCTGGGCGGGCCGGTATTCGGAGGCCGACGGGTGGATCGTCGGAGCCGAGGTGCTGCACGGCGGCGCCACCGCCGATTTGCGGAGGCTGACCATCGGCACGCGGGGCGACGGCACCCGGCACCTGGCGCTGCGCTCCTTCGTTACGAAGGGCGGTTCTCGCACCGGGACTTCCATCCCGGCAACGTGCTGTTCGACCTGCTTCCCGAGGACCCCGACGGTGCCGCCGGTGCCCGGTTCACCGGTGTCGTCGACTGGGCGGCGGCCTACATTGATCACTCGCCGCGACGACGGCACGGCGCTGCCGTCAAAACTGGCGAACATCTTTCGGCGGAATGATCACCAAATACCACCGGAACTCATGCACAAGCGCTGCCGCCGAACGTGAACGGAGCCGGCCGTGCTGATCGGCCGGCCTCTGCCCTGCCATCGCAACGACTGCAAGGCGTGGGAGGAGTCCCGCACGACTCACAGGCGGGCCTGGACCCGAGGCCCGTCGGACACGCCGGAGCACGTGTGCTGACTGGATTCGTGCGCGGGGCCGACCCGGTCCCGTCCGGCCTCAGGCAGCCGTATGCCATTTCAGATAGGTGCGCCGGCACCGGGCGCGGACCAGCCGTTCGAGGAGGAGGGCGACGGCCGGAGAGTAGGGCGTCTTCGACGGCTTGCCCGCACCGAGGCGGGCGAGCTGCCGCGACGTGACGGCCTGGACGGCCGCGGCTGCCAGCGTTTTGTTCCGGAAGCGGGTGCGGGGCGGGTGGGCCTGCGCATCACCGCCGGCAAGCCACTGTCCCGGCAGAGTGGGATCGATGGCCAGCGCCGTGGCCAGGCCGGCCATGGCGACTCCGGAGTCGATCACCTGTTGGGCGACTGCGCGTCGCCGGATCCCTCCGGTCAGCAGCAGTGGCAGCGGCGAGGTGGCGACGAGCCGCTCGGCGAGTTCAAGGAAGTACGCCTCGCGGGCAAGGGTGCGGCCGTCCGCGGTGTGGCCCGCCGTGGCCAGGCTCTCGATGCTGCCGCCGGACAGCTCGACCAGGTCAGCCCCCACATCGGCGAGCATCTTGATCACGTCACGTGCGTCGTCGGTGTCGAATCCGCCGCGCTGGAAGTCCGCCGAGTTCAGTTTCACTCCCACCGCGAAGCCCGTGCCGACGCGCTCGCGGACCGCGCCCATGACATCGAGCAGCAGGCGGGCGCGGTTGTGCAGGCTGCCGCCCCAGCGGTCGTCGCGCCGGTTCACCAGGGGAGAGAGGAACTGGGAGAGGAGGTAGCCGTGGGCGGCGTGGATCTCGACTCCGTCGAAGCCGGCCTGCTGGGCCCGCTGCGCGGTCACGGCGAAGCGTTCCACCGTCTCGTCGATCTGCTGGGCGGTCATCGGCTGGGGCGTCGGGTACATGCGGGAGAAGCCGCCGGCGTCGATCGGCACCGCGGAGGGGGCCCAGGTGGTGCCGGCGAGGTCTTTGGGGATGACGCGCCCGGGGTGGTTGATCTGCATCCAGATCCGTCCGCCTGCCGATTTACCGGCCGCCGCCCAGCGCTGGAACGGCTCCAGCGGCGTGTCCTGTTCCAGGACGACGTCGCCGGGCTGGGCGACTGCTCTGCCGTCGATCATGACGTGTCCGGTGATCAGAAGCCCGGCGCCTCCCGCCGCCCAACGGCGGTAGAGCACGAGGAGTTCGTCACCGGGCAGTTGGCCTGGCGCGGCGAGCAACTCTTCCATCGCGGCCTTCGCGATCCTGTTGGGCAGCGGAGCGCCGTTGCTCAGGTGCAGCGGCTCGTTCAGCGCGGTCATCTCTTCTCCCATGACGTCGGTTCCGGGCGGCCTCGGTGGGCTGTCGGCGCCGTTGTTCGCCTTCGCGCCGCAGGTTGTGGCGTCACGAGGTGGCGGGGTCGAGGTCGCTCACGTCGTCGAATCCGGCCTTGCGGTTGAGGTTGCCGGTGATGCGGGCGACCGCGGTCCGGGGAAGCAGGCGCGACGCCCAGGTTCCGGCGCGGTTGGAGACGCGTCCGGGGAAGGAGACGGACCGGCCGCGTGCGAAGTCGTCGAGTGTTCCGGCAGCGACGCGGGCGGGGGTGTCCGTGGTCTTCGGGTCCATGGATGCGGTCGTACGGTCGAAGAATCCGGTGTCGGTGGCTCCCGGGTGGGCCGCCATCACGCGCACGCCGGTACCTCGGACCTCCTCGGCGAGCGCCTCGGTGAACGAGAGCACGAATGCTTTGGTGGCGGCGTAACTGGCCTGGTACGGCATGGGCTGGAAGGCGGCGGTGGACGCGACGTTGACGATGCCGCCGCGACCGCGTTCGACCATGCCGGCGCCCAGGAGGTGGACCAGGCCGATCAGCGCGGTGACGTTCACGTCGACGGACTGGAGGTTGGGTTCGAGAGGACGGCCGAGGAAAGGCCCCACCGACCCCGTCCCGGCGTTGTTGACCAGGAGGTCCACGTCCAGGCCGAGTTCCTCGATGGCGTCGACCACCGTCTGCGGGGACCGCCGGTCCGAGAGGTCCGCGGCGATCACGTCGACCCGGACGGAATGGGCCTTCCGGATCTGCCCGGCAAGGGTGTTGAGCGCGTCGGCCGAGCGGGCGACAAGGACGAGGTGTGCGCCTCGGGAGGCGAGTTCCCGTGCGTAAGCCTCGCCCAGTCCCTTCGAAGCGCCGGTGACCACGGCTGTGGTGTTCGTGTAGTCGTGCATGAGTGAGTGCTTCCTGTTCGGCTGGGCGCCGGGCCGCGCCGGAGCGGACGGGCCTCGGGAAGGACGGGACGGGGGAAGCGTCCCGCTCTGGGGACGGCCTCGTGTCCAGAGCGGGAGCGAGGGCCGATTGCTTCGAGTCTCGAAGGAACATAACACTTCGAGCCTCGAAGTAAAAAGGCTAGGATGAGGTCATGACGCGAAGCACCCTTGAGGCAGCGGTGGTGGCGAACCATGAGATCTTCATGCGGACCAGCGACCGGATCGAGACCGTCCTGGCCGAACACGGTCTGACCCAGGCAACCGCTCAGGCACTCTGGGCGATCGACCCGGCCGAGGCGCCGCCCTCGATGAAGGAACTGGCCGACCGGCTGTACTGCAACGCGCCCAACCTCAGCTTCGTCATGAATCAGCTCACCGGCCGGGGACTCGTCGAACGTTCCGCCGCCCCCACCGACCGCCGTTCACGCGTCGCGGCGCTGACGGAGGACGGCCGACGGGTACGGTCCGCGCTGATCGAGGCAACACTGGCCCTGAGCCCGTTCGCCCGACTGGACGCCGACGACCTGCTCAAGCTGGTGAGTCTCCTGGGGAAGGCGCTCGAACCGACGGCAGGTCCGGAGTGAGATCCGGCGCACTTCAGGACGCAGCACACTGACTCGCGGTCAGGCGGCGCCGACCGGCGGCGAGCACCGCGTCACTATCGGCCCACGCCGACACGATGGCCGCTCCTGCGGGGGCGGCGCGTAGTACCGCCCGGTCGTCGCCGGGGTCGGCCACACGCACGGCGTCGGTGACCCCCCACCTCCAGGTGCGGCGGCAGGCGGGGGTTCGTCAGACGCCGCGTCCAGGGCGTCGACCAGCCCGTCGGCGAGGACCACCTCTTCACGGCCGTCGAGTACGGTGGCCTGCGCCGGCCGTACGAGTGCGTCGTCCCGGGCGGAGAAGCGAGGCCGACCGGCGCCGGGCGAGGAACCCGGGTAACCCTCGGGGCAGCCAGTGCCGCTGTCGGCGACGACTTCCTGGAGCGGCACCATCGTGCCGATGCCGTACGGCTCGTAGAACCGCTGGTGGTACGCGCCCCACGCCGCGGTCCCGTACGGGCGGACACTGACCCCGGTCAGGAGCGACGCCGCGCGCTCGACCTCGCGGGCCACCGCGTCCGGCAGCACGAGTCGGCGGCCCGCTGCCTTCACGGGCGGTGGGCCGCCTTCACCGTCACGCCGTTCCGCAGCGCCCGCGGAGGCGCTCAACACCCTCGCCTTCCAGGTCGTCGAGGTACGCGGCGCGTCCGGTCATGGCCATCGTCAGGGCCACGGTACTGCCGGACACGAGTGCCCCGGATCCGGTCGTGAACGGGCCGTCGTCTGCGACGAGTCGCAGGTCACCGATGCGTCCCTTGGCAAGGACCACCTGATCCGACCCTTGGTAGTACTCAGCCACCCTCGTGACTGTCTCAGTCGGGTAGTCGCGACGTATGCCCAGCGGACGCCGGATGTCCTCCGCGTGTACGACCGTCTCGCCGAGCATGGCCACGGCGGGGAGGGGAGGCTTGGTTCTGCTGGGGACGACACGCCGGAACCGCTCAAGCGTTTCGGCAGGGGTCCCACCGAGCTGTTCGGCCAGCCGCATCGCCACCTGTTTGTCGAAGTCGAATCGGCAGCGGATCACGCCCGCCAGCCAGCGCACGGCATTGAGGCTCGCCCCCGCAGTGAGGTGCGCCAGCACCTCACGCACCGTCAACCCGGTGCACAGCGACGGGGTCGCCCACTGATCGTCAGACAGATCTGCAAGATCGGCTGCCAGTGCCGCTCGCTCAGTACGGATCAGTGGCCAGACCTCGGTCCTCGGACTGCGATCTGCTGCCGGTTCCGAACCAGTCATACGGGCGAGTCTCCTGTCACGAGTCGTGCTCTGCGTTGCACCTGGACCGGAACACGTGAGCGTCCGGCAGGCTGTTCGAAGAACAGACTCTCCTACTAGAGCAAAGTCATCGCCCACAAGGCGACCATTCCTCGAGGCAGCCGAACCGGGACCGAAGGCGGCGTCCCGGAAGGCCGGCAGCCAGCCCTTGCGCCCCTTGCCGGGAACACGCAGCACTTCCTCGTCGGCGTGGTCGGAGAACGCTTCGATCCCACCGCGGCCTCCCGCTCGGGGCGCCGGGTGACGCGGGTGGAGGTCTTCTCCGAGAAGGCCCGTTCCCGCACCGGCGTACGGTCCCGGCCGGCAGAACCTCCGTGACCCCGCTCGTCCTGTGCCGGGTGCGGCGCCTCGCCTGCCTCCGTGTTCTCCCGGGCGGCCTCGAACCAGCCCAGCACCTCCGGCAGGCCGAGGCCGACGGCCGCCGCCGAAGGCCTGGGCCGGACGTCCGCGCCGCCCCGCTCGCCCGGCCGGACGAACACGCGGTCGTCGGCGAGCAGGCCGAGGCCGTGACGGGGGCCAGGGCGAGAGCGGTGGTCGTCCTGCCCCCGCCCTGGCCGCCGATGGTGAGGACCGTGCGGCCGTCCTGCACGACGGCCGAGGCGTGCGGCACGGCCCAGCGACGGCTCCGACACCGGTGTGACACGACTACTCGTGCGGGCCCGGGGCGTCCGCCTCAGGGGTCCCCGTGCCGCAGCGCCCGCGTGGCAGTCACGGTGCCGGTGAGCCGCTGCTCGGCCGTACCGTCAGGGCGGCTCGCCTGCTGCTACATCCGGAATCCCGCGGGCCCCCGCACCGTGGCGGAGAGCTCCTTGATCCGGGCGCCGGGTGCGGGCACACCGGGCGCCTGCTGGACCCAGGCCACGAATTCCCTGGCGGTGAGGCCGGACGGCGGCCGTCCCACGTACGGGAGTGCGTACAACGGGGTGTTGGGTTCGCTGCGCCAGCTCTCGGCCAGGGTGCCGAGGTCCACCGCGTCGAAGCCGAGGATGTCCAGCAGGTCGGCCACCTCCTTCTTGGCGTCCGGGTCGTCGCCGGAAAGCGGCAGCGCGGTGCGGTCGGGGGCGCCGGCCGGGCGGAACAGCTCCAGCAACTGCTTGGGGCCGATGTTGTGCAGTGCCTTCACCACCCGCGCGTCTGCGAGGTGGCGCTGCACCAGTTCGCTGGAGGTCAGCTCGTTGCTGTCGAGTTCCGGCACTTCGAAGTCGGCATGGGGCGCGTAGTTCATCGGGTCGATCACGGTCTTGCCGGCAAGCTCCGCCCGGGGCAGCTGCTCGTGGGCGGCCAGCGGTACGGATGCGATCACCAGATCGCCGGCGCTCGCCGCTTCGGCCGGGGTGGCCGCGCGGGCCCGCTCGCCGAGCTCCGCGACGAGATCGGCCAGCGTCTCGGGGCCGCGTGAGTTGCTCAGGACGACGTTCAGGCCGGCGCAGACGGCGCGGCGAGCGGCCCCGAGGCCGACCATGCCGGTGCCGATGACGCCGAGGGTTGTCGTGCTCACTCTGTTCTCCGTTCGTATTTCCCCGCGTCGCGGCATCCAGCGGGCCGGACCGCTCTGGCGGGCTCGTACCCATCACAGCCGGAGTGACCTGCGCGAACAATGGCCGAAAACGCTGGGCAGCGATCACATCGCGTGATAGATCAGGTAGATGGAACTGAGAGCGCTGCAGTACTTCGTGACCGTCGCCGAGGAGCTGCACTTCGGGCGCGCAGCGCAGCGGCTGGGCATCGTGCAGCCGGCGGTGAGCCAGCAGGTCGCCAGGCTCGAACGCGAGCTCGGCGTGCGCCTGCTGGACCGCACCTCACGCCGGGTACGGCTCACCCCGGCCGGCGGACGGGTGCTCGCCGCGGCCCGTGAGGCCCTCGGTGCGGCGGCCCGGGTGCGGGTGGTCGCCGGAGAACCGGCGGCCGTCCTGCGGATCGGGGTGGCGTCCTGTGTCACCCGACGGCTCGACCGGGCGGTGGGCCGCCTGAGCGACAGCGAACGCCCGGCAGAGCCGAAACTGGTCGACCTGCCGGTGGCCGCGCGACTCGACGCCGTCCGCGACGGCGAGCTGGACCTGGCGCTGGTGCGGGGCGCGTTCACCTCCGCGGCGGTGACGGTGGTCCGTGCCTGGTCCGAACCGCTGCACGCGGTGCTCGCGCGCGAACACCCCGCTGCCCGCGAGCCCGCGGTCAGCCTGCACGACCTCGATCCGCACGGTCTGCGGCTTCCTGCCCGCGACAGTGACCCGCCGTTGCACGACGCGATCCTCGCCGCCCTGCCCGTGGCCCCGCTGCGGCCGCCTGCCGGTGACATGCTCAACGTGCTGTTCGAGGTAGGGCGGGACACCGAGGGCTGGACGCTGATGCCGGCCGAGCAGTTCGACGGGTCCCGCTCCCCGCGGCTGCTCCGGATGCCGCTCGACCCGCCGGTGACCGTCGACGGCCACGTCGTCACCTCACTGGCCACCCCGGAGCCGTGCGTGGCATCGTACGTGGCCGCGTTCGCGGATTGAACCCATGCCTCCGTCGAGTCGGGTCCTTCCGGGGGGCAGAACGCCGCCTCCCTTCCCGAACCAGCGGCACGTCGTGGCCGCCGTGGGCGGTCTGCCCCATGCCCCGACCCGTTGGGCGTCGCCCACCGTCCTTGCCGGGGGCGCAGGCCGTCGAAGCGGCCGGCGGGCCCCACGGTGCGCAGGGGGCGGGCGGTCTTTCCAGGGCGGGCACCGGGTCGGCGTCGGCGGACCCGCCGGGCGCGGCCCGCCGGGCGACAGTGATCACGGCCACGCCGACCACCGTGGAGCTCCGTTCCGAGGACGAATCAGGGTGCGGCGTGGCCATGGCGGCCCGCGACTGGCCTTGCTCGCGCGAAAGACCGGTTGTGAGAACCTCTTCGGTGGTTCCGACGGCGCCGTCGAGCATCAGGCACCAGAGTGGCGTCGATGGCCGGCCGCGCCGGCGTTCTGCTCCTGCGCCACCGCGTCGTCCTGATCGCCCGCCTCCGCCGACGCTACGCGGACCGGCCCACCATGCCCTTGAGATGATCTCCGGCTACGAAAACCTTGCCGAGCCAGAACGGTCCGTACGCCGACACCCAGGACCGGTCCCCCGAGCGAGCTACCTGATTTTGTCCTCTCTGGGGTGACGCGCGCCACCGGTGGTCTCTAGTTGACTCGAATCGTCAACACAACGGCCCGACATGGCCGACCAGCCCAGTAGCTAAGGACAACACCATGGCCACGACACGCAGTTCCGCGCGGCAGGTTTCCCCCAGAGGCCGCCGACTCGCCGCAGCTCTGCTGGTTTCCACGCTGGGAGGAACCACACTGGCCGCGTGTAGTGCCGACGCCAAGGACTCGCAACCGGCCAAGGTCTCCGGCCAGAACGTCAGCGAGACCGCGGGCGAGGTCGAGATCACCTGGGGCACGTGCCCGGCCCCGGCCGGGGGACAACCCCGTGACCCCCACCTGGCCTGTGGAACGTTGGAGGTGCCACTCGACTACCGGGACCCGGACGGCACGAAGATCGACCTGGCGGTCTCCCGGCTGTCCACCGCACAGCCCGGGAAACGACGTGGCGTTCTGCTGCTGAACCCCGGCGGGCCGGCCGTGGGCGGTCTCGGCATGCCCGAGACCATGGCGTCCACCCTGCCGAAGTCCGTGCTGGACCGCTACGACCTGATCGGTTTCGATCCGCGCGGCGTCGCACACAGCACCCCGCAGAGTTGCGGTCTGCAGGACCCCAGTGTGCCCGGGCTCTTCCCCTATCCTGCCGCGGACGGGTCGATCACCAAGAACGTGGCCCGCGCCAAAGCCGCCGCCAAGCAGTGCGCCGACACGGTGGGCGAGGACCTGCGGCACTACAGCACCGCCAACACCGCCCGCGACATGGACAGCATCCGCCAGGCGCTCGGTGAGAAGAAGATCTCCTACTGGGGCCAGTCCTACGGCACCTACCTCGGTGCCGTCTACCGCTCCCTCTTCCAGGACCGCACCGACCGGATGGTCCTGGAAGGCAACGTCGACCCCACCAAGGTATGGGCCAACCAGGTGGCGGGCACCTGGGGCAAGGGCATGGCCGACCGGTTTCCCGATGCCGCCCGCGTCGCCGCGGCGCAGGCCGGCACCCTCAAGCTGGGCACGGACGTCGCGGAGGTGACCGACACCTACCTCGCCCTCGCCGACCGGCTCGACCGCACGCCCGCGGAGATTCCCGGCGCATCGGTGTCGCTGGACGGGGCGCTGCTGCGGAACATGACCTACGCCCTGCTTCTGCACAACGACACCCTTCCCATGCTCACCAAGTTCTGGAAGGCCGCCGACAACCTGTCCCGCGGCACCACCACGGCCGCCGACATCGCGGTTCTCACGGAGGCGTTCGCCGCCCCACCGGCGTCCCCGGGCATCCCCGCGGACAACCAGGCCACCATGTTCATGGCTCTCACCTGCGGCGACGCCGAATGGCCGCACGACGTCGACGGCTACGCCGCCCGCACCACCGCCGACCGCGAGAAGTGGCCGCTCACCGCGGGCATGCCCGCCAACATCTGGGCATGCGCCTACTGGGACAAGCCTGCTGAGGCGACCGCCAAGATCGTGAAGGGCGGCCCGCGCAACACCCTGATCCTGCAGAACCGCCGGGACAATGCCACCCCGTGGGAAGGCGCCGTCGGGCTGCACAAGTCCCTCGGCGACGGCTCCGCCTTCGTCGGCGTCGACAACGGCGGGCACTCCGTCTACGGCGCAGGCTCAGACTGCGCCGACAAGGCCACCGTCGGCTTCCTGACCACCGGCCACCTGCCGGACAAGGACGTCCACTGCACCGACGTCACCCAGAAGTGACCCGCCGCAACGCGGTGCTTCCCTGTCCGGCCCGCTGTCCGGCCCGCTGTCCGGCCGGAGCCGCCTCGACGGGGTCGATGGCAGTCAGGGCGGTCGCACGTTCCGGGGCCGTGCGGCTGGTCGGGGTGTGACCGGTCGGGTCGCACAGCAGAGAGGCACGGGCTTCGTGATCATTGTGGTGTCCCGCTCCGCCCTGACCCATCTCGGCGAGCAGAGTGCCACGCTGTTGACGCTGACGGCGAAGTCCCGGCACAGGAAAGCTGGAGAACGCCCGCCGCTACGTCAAACCCTCCCCCGAGGCGATCTCCGAGCTGCCCAGCCCGCTCGCCCCGGCGCAGCGCACCCGCCGTTGACCGCCTGCGCCGGACAGGGCCGGCCCGCGCGTGCGGGGGCGTTCAGCGCGGAATCACCCAGCCCGGTGCCCAGGTCCCGGCGGCGTCGTGGCCGGCCGTCGTGGCGGCGAGGTGGGCGCGGAGGGTGGCCAGCGCTGGGTGGGGGTTGTCGCGGTGCCAGAGAAGCGAGTGCGGGTAGACGGGCGTCGGGTCGGTCACCGGGATGCGGCGCAGGCCGTGGTCGGCGGGCCAGATGAGGCGGGTGTGCTCGCCCATGAAGGTGGCCAGGGCCGGGGTGTCGGCGATGGTGTCGAGGAGCGCGTCGGAGCCGAAGTTGGGGCCGGTCACCTCGATGGTGAGGCCGAACTCGGCGACGAGGTCGTCGTAGTAGGCGCCCCACTCGGTACCGGGGGCGATGCCGGGCATCCAGATCCGGTGCCCGGTGAGCTGGGCGACGGTCACCGATCGGGCGCCCGCCAGTGCGTGGGCGGGGCCGGTGAGGAGCTGGAGCGGCTCGTCGAGCACCCGGACGGAGGCGATGTCCTCGGGAAGAGGTCGGCCGGGCGCGGCGACGGCGCGGAAGGACGCGTCGATCGCACCGGAGCGAATGGCGGTGACGGCGGTCTCGATGTCGAACAGCATCATCACGTCGAGGTCGATCCCGGGGTGTGCACGGTGGAAGCCGCGCATCAGGCGCGACTGCGCGCTGCGCGAGGCGATCACGTCGACGCGCAGCGGACGGCGGCCGGGGCGCACGGACTCGCCCGCACGCTCGGCGACGCGCAGCAGCTCGCGTGCGTGGGGCAGGAATGCCCGCCCGTCGATGGTGACTTCAGCACCGCGTGGGGCACGGGTGAACAGCCGCACGCCGAGGGTGCGCTCCAGCGCGGCGACGCGTTTGGAGACGGCCTGCTGGGTGATCGACAGGTCGGCGGCGGCTTTCTGGAACTGACCCGCTTCCGCGACGGCGATAAAGGTACGTACTGCCTCGAGATCCACGCCGACTCACCTTAGTGAACAACTGATGGTTGTGGATTGCTGGCGGGTCAGTTGTTTGACCTGCTGTTGTCCCGCCCGCTTACCTCTCATCCGTCAACGTCAGTTTGTTCGGGTGGAGCCATCAAAGGGAGCGCGCTGAGCATGGCGGGCAGGAGACGGTTGGGCCGGCAGTTCGGCTGGCTGTGGGCGTCCTATGCGGTGAGCGCGTACGGGTCCGGGCTGGGGTTCGGGGCGTTGCCGCTGATCGCTGTGCTGGTGCTGCATGCCGGCCCTGCTGAGGTGTCCGCGCTGTCCGCGGTGGGGCCTGCGGTGGGTGCGCTGATCGCGGTGCCGCTCGCGCCGTGGGTGGAATTCCGGCGCAAGCGCCCGGTCATGATCATGATGGACTTGGCCCGTTGTGCGGCCATGGTGACGATCCCCGTCGCCTACGCCTTCGGGTGGCTCAGTTTCGTCCAGCTGCTGGTGGTCTCGGTCGTGGTCGCCGCAGCTAAGATCGCGTTCAACGCGGCCAGCGGCGCCTGTCTCAAGGCCCTCGTCCGACCGGATGACCTGCTCGTCGCCAACGCGCGGTTCGAGTCCACGAACTGGAGCTCCATCGCAGTGGGGCCACCGCTGGGCGGGGCGGCGATCGGCCTGTTCGGGCCGGTCACTACCGTGGTGGCCGACGCGCTCAGCTACCTGCTCTCCGCAGTGGGTATCACCGCGGTCCGCGGCCAGGAAGAAGCACCACGAACGACCGGCAAGAGCCCGGTCCGGGTGGGCGCACTGCTCGACGGTTGGCGACACATCCTGGGCCACCCCGGTCTGCGGCCTCTCTACCTCAATCACATGCTCGTCACCGGTCTGATCATGGCCACCGAGCCGCTGCTGGCCGTGCTCCTGCTACGCCGGCTTGGGTTCCCACCCTGGCAGTACGCCCTCGCCTTCGCCGCCCCCTGCGTCGGCGGACTCATCGGCTCGCGGCTGGCCCGCCGTGCCGTGGCCCGCTTCGGCCGGCACTGGGTCTTCCGGACCGTCGGCACCCTGCGCGCCATCTGGCTGATCGGCCTGGCCTTCGTCCGTCCCGGCGTCGTCGGCCTCGTCACCGTGATGGCCGTCGAGCTGGCGATCATCATCAACATGAGCCTGTACAGCCCAGTGCTCGCCACCTACCGGCTCGAACACACCCCCGGACATCTCGTCGCCCGCACCCTGTCGGCCTGGTCGATCGGCCAGCAGGCGTCCATTGCCGTCCTCACCGCGCTCGCCGGGCTGCTCGCCGACGCCACCAGCCCACGCACCGCTCTCACGGTCGTGGGACTGCTCATCCTGACCACCCCGCTCCTGCTTCCCCGACCGGACCAGACGTCGCGGAACGAGCCGGAACATCCTGATGCGACTTCGCACGTGGCCGGCACAGCGAGGCCGCGGTGAACGCGTAGACCTCGCCCTGGCGGCCGGAGCGGACCGCCGCAGGCCGCGGTGATCACGGCAGGGGCGGTGCCGCGGTGAATCCGGCATCCACGGTGGCAGTCGCGAAGGTGCCGTCAGCTGCCGGTGCCGCCCCGGCCGGCTTCAGCCCGCCGCCTTCTCGACGAGCGCGCTGATGCGCTGTTCGTCGGCTGCGGTCAGCTCCTTCAGGGCGTAGGCGGTCGGCCACATGGTCCCGTCGTCGAGTGCCGCCCGGTCGCTGAATCCGAGCGTGGCGTACCTCGACGTGAACTTCTGCGCGCTCTGGAAGTGACAGAGCACCTTGCCGTCTCTGACATAGGCGGGCATCCCGTACCAGAGCTTGGGCGTGAGGTCCGGAGCGGCGGCCTTGACGATGGCGTGGACCCGCTCGGCGAGGACCCGGTCCGCCTCCGGCATCTCGGCGATCTTCGCGAGCACATCCCGCTCCGCTGCCGCCGCCTTCTCCGCCCGCGAACCGCGCCGCGCCGCCGCCTTCTTCCGCTCCTGCGCGTGCTCCTTCATCGCGGACCGCTCCTCGGCGGTGAATCCGTTGTACTGCTCGGCGGCCGTGCCGGAGTTCTCGGCGGACGACTTCGTGGGCTGCATGGCAGATTCCTCTCGTACGGAGATGAGGCAGGTCGGGGCGGAGTCCGGGGCCGGGAGTCAGGACAGTGCAGGCGCCGTGGACGGCGCGGGGGTGAGCGACGTGGCGGCCTCCCAGGCGAATCCGTCCGGGTCGGTGAAGGGGCCGACGGTGCTGCCGAGGACGATGCGGTGCGAGCCGGTGCCGTCGGCGGGGATGCCGAGGTCCCTGGCCAGGCCACGGCGCTTGTACAGCGCCAGCTTGACGGGGCTGGACTCGCCGGAGGCGAACTCGGCGTACTTGCCGCCGAAGCTCCTGGCCACGGTCAGGCCCCGGTCGACGTAGAACTGCTTGCCGGCCTTCACGTCCTCGACGCCGAGCAGGAGGACGATCTCGTCGATCTCGCGGGTGGCCGGACCGGTGTCCTTCTTCGCCGGGGTCGCGGCCTTCCAGATCGTCCCGTCCGGGGCCTGGACGACTCCGCCGTAGCCCCACAGCGACTTCGCGGCGGGCTTCAGTACCACCGCGCCGGCGTCCACGGCGGCGCCGAGGAAGCTGTCGACGGTGGCCGGCCGGGACACCGTGAGCGCCAGGGTGAAGCCGCGGAATCCGGTGGAGTGCGCCTCGGACGCCCGCAGGCGTATGTAGGTGTCCACTCCGAAGGCGGTGTAGAAGCGGTGGGCGGCCTCGGGGTCGGCCACCTCGAGGGTGACGGAAGCGAGGGACGTGGTGGATGCGGTGGTTGCGTTGGTTGCCATGGCCATCACGCTAGGGGCTGCTCGACGGCCGGGGCTTCTCGATTCCTGACCTGTCTTGTCACCTGCTTCGCCACACACGCCGGCATCCCCTCCACCACGACCGCGGGCCCCGCATGACCGGCCCTGCCTGTGGCCTCGGCACGGCCGGCCGCCGCATCCGCCGCGCGGCGCCGGAAGGCCCCGGGCGGCATGCCGACCAACTCGGTGAAGCGGGTGGTGAACGTGCCCAGCGACGCGCAGCCGACCGCGAAGCAGACCTCGGTGACGCTGAGGTCGCCACGACGCAGCAGTGCCGCCGCGCGCTCGATGCGACGCGTCATCAGGTACGCGTACGGCGACTCGCCGTACGCGGCCCGGAACTGCCGGCCGAGGTGCCCGGCGGACATGTGCACGTCGCGGGCGAGCACCTCCACGTTCAGCGGCTGCGCGTACTCCCTGTCGATCCGGTCGCGGACGCAGCGCAGCCTCGCGAGATCGGTCAGGCGCTGCGCCTCGACGCGTGCACGTCGCCACTCGGGTTGACACATGGAGCTTCCCCTTTCCTTCTTCTTCCCTCGACGGCTACGAGCGCCTGGGGTGCCCGCCTCGACGGGCACCCCAGGCGCTCGTGGATGATGGCCGGCCGCCGGAGCCGACCAGTCGGTCGGGCGACTGCCGGCCGGTACGGCCGCCTCGATGCCCGCACGGTTCAGCGGAGCTCCTGGATGCGGACCAGGTTGCCCGCTGGGTCGCGGAAGGCGCAGTCGCGGATGCCGTACGGCTGCTCGGTCGGCTCCTGGACGACCTCGGTATCACCGGCCTGCACCTTCTCGAACGTGGCGTCGAGGTCCGGGGTGGCCAGCAGGATCCAGCCGTAGGTGCCCTTGGCCATCATCTCGGTGATGGTGCGGCGCTCGTCCTCGGTGACTCCCGGGTCGGCGGCCGGCGGCGCCAGGAGGAGGGACGTGTCGGGCTGACCGGCCGGGCCGACCGTGATCCAGCGCATCCTGCCCTGCCCGACGTCGCTGCGGACCTCGAAGCCGAGGACGTCGCGGTAGAAGGCCAGCGACGCGTCCGGGTCGTCGTGCGGCAGGGAGCTCGTGTGTATGGTGATGTTCATGACGAACAGGCTAGAAGCGGCTCCGTGTCCCGCGCTTCTCGATTCCTGATCGATCCGGCCACGCTCGGACACCGCACCGTCATGCGGCCATCCGCAGCCGCCCTACAGCCTCGTTCTCGCTGCCTGACCCATGGCGAGAGGCGGGCCACGTCCTCGCCTCGGACGCCGAAGCCGTACCCAGTGGCGTTCGATCCGGCGAGGTTGACCCGGCACGCGGGGAGCGGACGCCGACACGCCGGGCGTCCGCGAAGCCGACCACGAGCCAGGCGGTGGGCATCACCCGGGCAACACCACGTCCGAGCGGTCTGGCCTTCGCGTTGGTCCTCCATGCTTGACAAGTCCTTCCCCGGATCCCACTGGGGAGGGCCGCCATGACAGGCGTCTTGCGGAAGCAATCGAACGGAATTCATCATGACCGACATGTGGAGCACCGACAATCCCAAGGTAGTCACCCTCCCCTCCGGGCGGACGATTCGCGGACGCGGACTCAGGTACGACCTGCCGGAGGGACAGACCCCCACGTTGGCCGTGCACTTGACGGACCATGAGCCGCCCGAGCAGCCGTGGGAGTCCCTGTGGATTCCCTGGCGCGACTTCTGGCTTCCCGCCGACCCGATGGACGCGATGCGCACACTTCGCGTCGCCTACGACCGGGCCGCGGACGAACGCGTGGAGATCTGCTGCGGAGGCGGCATCGGCCGGACTGGTACGGGGCTCTCGGCACTCTGCGTCTTCGAGGGCATGGACCCCAAGGAAGCGGTCACATGGGTGAGGCGGAATTACCATCCCCGTGCGGTGGAAGTACCGTGGCAACGACGCTTCATCCGCCAAGTCCACGCTGCCGGCGCATCCGGCGCGGGGCGATCGTAGCCGCTGACTCCTGCGGCGTGCGACGCATGCACGCCGCAGGGACGTGGTGAACCACTGCCCGGAACGTCGACCGCCCCTGAAAGGTCTCCCGCCGCCGCCAGGCACGCAGGAACGTCTCCTGCACGGTGTCCTCGGCGTCCTCGAACGACCCGAGCATCGGTAGCAGTGCACGTGCAGCTCCCGCCGGTGCCGCTCGGCCAGCCCCGAGAACCCCGACTCGTCGGCCTCGCCCAGGCCGCGCGTACCCAGCCCGCTCATACCCGGCTCCTCCAGCATGGGGTCCGCGCTCATCACGTCATCCTTCCGTCTCACCCTGTCCGGTCATACATGTGACGGGTGCGGTCGCGAAAACTCATCACCAGGGCCGGTCGTCATCCGGCGTCCCCCGGTCGACGGTGTACGGACACCTCGACCCGGGAGAAGTCCCTGCCCCGCCAGCCGAAGAAGACCACTGCCGTCGAGCCCAGAGAGCTACCAGCGGGTTACTTGTCCCCTGGTGTCTGAGCCAGGACTTCGGGGCCTGCATCCTGCTAACGTCTGCGACATGAAGCGCGCTGCCATGACGACGACGCCGGAGAGTGTCCCGGCGCGCTGACAGATGATCTGATGCGAAGCCCCGGGGCAAGTGCCCCGGGGCTTCGTCGTAGGCCCGGTCACTTGCTCCGCAACCAGCGAGGAGACCGCGATGACCACCGTGCACGACCACCGCAAGCTCGGCCGTGAACTGGGCCTGTTCGACACCGATCCGCTGATCGGCGCCGGCCTGCCGTACTGGCTGCCCGACGGCGCGGCCGTGAGGCACACCCTGGAGGAGTACATCCGTGCCGCCGAGCGGCGGGCAGGCTACCAGCACGTGTACTCACCGGTCCTCGGCAAGCGGGAGCTGTACGAGATCTCGGGGCACTGGGCGCACTACAGCGATGACATGTTCCCTCCGATGAACCTCGGCTCGGAGCAGGTCGTCCTGCGGCCGAGCCTGTGCCCCCATCACGCGGTGATCTACCGCTCCCGCGCCCACAGCTACCGCGAACTGCCCCTGCGGATGGCCGAGCTCGGCGGCATGTACCGCTCCGAACTCTCGGGCGTGCTCGGCGGGCTGACCCGGGTACGGGCCATCCAGCTCAACGACGCACACATCTTCTGCACCCTGGACCAGGTCGCCGATGAGGCGCAGGCGGCGCTGGAGATGATCGGCCAGGCGTACGAGGCACTCGGCATCACCCCCACTCGTTACCGGCTGTCCCTCCCAGGCCCCGGCGGCAAGTACGTCGCCGCACCCGAGAAGTGGCAGCGGTCCACCGCCCTGCTGACCGACGTCCTCGACCACTCCGGCCTGCCCTACGAGGCGGTCGAGGGAGAGGCCGCGTTCTACGGCCCCAAGATCGACGTCCAGGTCACCGACGGCGCCGGCCGCGAGTCCACCCTGTCCACCGTCCAGGTCGACTTCCACCAGCCCGAGCAGTTCGACCTGCACTACATCGGCGCGGACGGCGCCAGACACCGCCCGGTCATGGTCCACCGCAGCATCATCGGCAGCGTGGAGCGAGCCGTCGCCCATCTCATCGAACAGCACGGCGGTGCTTTCCCCGCCTGGCTCGCCCCCACTCAGCTGGTGATCCTCCCGATCTCCGACACCGAACTGCCGAACGCCGCAGCCCTCGCCCAACGCTGCGCCCGGCTGGGGCTGCGTGCCCAGATCGCGGGACCGGACCGCGGCAGCCTGGGCGCCCGTATCCGAGAGGCCCGCCTGGTTCCCTACCAAGCTGTCATCGGCGCCAAGGAGGCCGCTGACGATCACATCGCACTGCGCTTGCGTGACGGACGCCGACTCGACCCGCAGCCGGTCAGTGACGCACTCACCCACATCAGCGCTCTCATCGAGGCCCACAACACCGACCTGTGGGCCGGCGCCGCCTCATAGCAGGCGTCGCGATCAGCGCCTGCTGTCACCCGGGGCGAGGAGACTGGTGATCTCCGCGACGGCGTCGGGCGAGGGCTTGAAGCAACGGCGGACGTTCTCCGGCTTCTTGTCCCTCCGCTTGGCCATCGGCATCAGCAGGCTGGCCCCGGCCTCGCCCACGTGGGGGAGGCCGGAGTGACGGTACTCGGGCAGGTCCCGGCCCGTGCCTGGCCCGCGCACGGCGGTGTGCTCGTCGAGAGGAGCGCGAGCCCCGACGTCGCGGCAGCCGCACGAAACGCGCTCGCGTCCTGAAAGCCGTCCAAGAGATGACAGGCGACGGCGGCCACATCACCTTCGCCGCCGTCGCTCGCGCCACCACCTGCCAACACACGCCTCGAAGCGAACCTGCACGAAGGGACTGCCGCGGAATCCCGCCTCGAGCGCCACGTCACCGATCTGGCAGACGAGTTCGGCGCGGCACGGACCAGCCTCCGCCGAATGGTCGAGGCCCGGAGCGAAGGAGAATCAATGCCGGGGGCCTGACCAGCAGCCTTCTAGGCTGGTCAGGCCCTTACTCGGTCAGTTGGCTGTTGGCCAGTGTGCGGTCGAGGAGGGGTAGCAGGCGGTCCCAGTGGCGCTGTAGTCCGGCGGGCTCGAAGGCGTCGGTGTCGGACATGGTGAACCCGTGGACGGTGCCGGGGTAGATCTCGGAGGTGTAGTCGACCTTCGCGGCGTCCAGGGCCCGGTCGAGCTCGCCGAGGGCCCGGGGCGTCAGGTCGCCTTCGGCGTGGCCGAAGTGAACCTGGGCGGTGATCTCGGCGAAGGCGTCGGGCCCGTCTGCGCCCACGGGGCCGTGGAATGCGGCGAGGGCGGCCACCTGACCAGGATGGGCCGCGGCGGTGCGCATCGCCAGGAGGCCGCCTATGCAGTAGCCGGTCACCGCGACCGGTCCGGCGCCGACCTCGGGCTGGGTGGTGAGGAACCTGAGGTAGGCGTTGGCGTCGCTCAGGACACGTTCGGCGGTGTGCGCCTCGATCAAGGGCATTACCTGGGCCATGAGCGCGGGCCTGACCTCTTCTCCGATGTGCTCGGGAAGTTCGATCACCGGTGCCGGGCCGTGCCGGTAGAAGAGGTTGGGGACGAGCACGTAGTACCCGTGCCCGGCCAGTTCGCGGGCCATCTCCCGCAGCACGGGCCGGATACCGAAGCCGTCCGCGTACATCAGCACCCCTGGGTGCCGCTCGCCGCGGTCGGGGAAGGCGGCGAGGGCATCGGCCCGGCCGTCCGGGGTGGGGATCTGCAACGTCTTGGTGGGCATGAATCCTCCTGTCGTGGTTGATGTGCCGAGCCTGTGATCAACACGACGGAGGCGGAGCCCGCGCAGCAGCGAAAGATCCTCGATCGAACAGCGGGCCCGCACCGGCCCGCACGGCGCTCAGAGGAGCACCGGGTCACCGATCCGTGTGTGGCGCGATGCCGTCCCGGTATTCATGGCCGCACAGCTTAGCCCACGGGGCACAAGGCGACGCCAGCACCCAGTCCCGAGTGCGGTGCGACATTGCCGGCCTCGGCCGGGAGCCGGCGTCTCTCCTCCCTGTCGGCCGTCGTCCCCGAACGAAACCGAGCACGACAGCAGACTCCTCGTCATTCTCATGGTGAAACGACCTGAGTGCACGATCTGACACGGATGCTCCTCAACCCCCGGGAGAGTCCCGTAAGTTCACGCAAACTGAAGGGTTCTCGGTGGGAACTCGAGGGTCCGTCGTCGTGCTCTGCGGAGTTGCTTCCGTGGGTTCGGGGCCAACTCGCGACCTTGCCGTTCCTGGTTCCCTGGACCGGCAAGACGCCGAGCGGCCCCCTGCTCGAACGCAGCGAAGCGGAGTTGAGAGCTTGGGGGCGGGGCAGCCTCGGGTCGCTGCTGTACCGGCGGGCGCTGGGCGAGGCCGTCGCCACGGCGCTGGCGGTACGCGACGGCGCGCCGTCGACCGGCCCCGCACCCACGTACGCGCAGGTGCAGGACCTCGTCGACGGGCCCGGCGTCACGTGCCGGTGAGCTTGTCGAGGTCGGGGGCGTAGACGGTCATCCAGTGCGGGTTCAGCCGGTAGTAGACGGCCTCGCGGTTCCAGTCGAAGGCGTCGTCGCCGTAGAAGTCCTTCAAGTAGGCGAGGAGTTCCTGCCAGTCGGCCGTGGTCTCGGCGTCCTCGGGGTTCAGCTCCTCCACCGTGCCATGGGTGAACACGCCGAGGTCCTCGCCGCGCATGTGCGCGACGCTGGCGGCCGGACGGGCCGCGAGATGACGGGCCTTGGCGGCGTTGCGCGCCGTGCCGAAGTGCCACCGGCCGTGCAGGAAGTGCCCGTCGGCGCCGCTGATCCGCGGTTCGCCCTTTGCGGTCACCGTGGAGAGGGCGAGTGTGCACATGCCGGTGAGGACCCCGGTGAGCTGCGCCGCCGTGATGGTGCGGCCCTCGACGATCGAGCGGAGGTGTGCGGTCGAGCCGGAGAGGGAGGAGTCGAGGAGGGACTGGAGCTTGTTGAGTTCTTCTGGGGTTTCGCGCATACGTCCATCGTCGGCCGTAAACCCGACCCCCTCTGTCGTCATTGATGAAGCAGCGGTGAGGTTGCTCCGCGCGGGTTGCGCTCGGTGCCGCGTGGATGGCAACAGGTGGGGGACGAACGCCGGCGCTGTCCCGCGCGGTCCGCAACCGCACCACCGGCGTCCTGTACGTCCTGGACGAGCCCTCGATCGGCCTGCACCCGGCCAACGTCGACGGCGTCTCGGCGTCGTCCGCAGGCACGGCGGAGCAGGAGACGGCGTCGGCGAAGACCTCGCGGGCGTCGGCGGCGCTCAGCACGATGCCGGCTCCGCCGTTACCCTGCCGCGCCACGAAGGCGCGGCAGGGTGGGTGTCGTCGAGCGCCTGGGCGACGGCACCAGGACGATGTTGGCCTGGCGGAGCGGGAGGGAGCGGGAGGAGCCCTCGAGTCCGGCCCCGCGTTCGGCGGTGGCGCAGACCTGGAAGCCGTAGCCGTCGACGAACGCCGACGCGGCGGCCTCGGCGTCGGCGACGTACAGCTCGACGTGGCTGACGCACAGGGAGGTGGCGGGAGAGTGGTCCGTCATCTCGTTCTCCTCCGTGCTCGTGAGGGGGAGGGAGAGGTGCGGGAGGAACCGGGAGCACTCCACACCGGGCCGGGGCGGGGCTCCGGACACTCCGGAGCCCCGTCGGGGATCAACTCGTCGGGAAGTTGTCGGCGGTGCTGATACGGCTCTTGATCAGCGCACCTGACTCGGTCAGCACACCGCTGCCGCTGTAGTCGGTGCCGTCGCAGGTGCCCGGCTTGAACGCCGCGCTGCCCTCGTTGGCGTCGGAGTAGGTCCAGTTCGCGTAGCTGATCTTCAGCTGGTCGAGCACGTCCAGCCACGCGATGCTGCTCGCGCGGTCCACCGCACCACCGCCGGTCGCGCTCACTGTGCCGAATTCGGAGACGAACAGCGGCAGTCGCGAGGCAGCCCGGCTGACCGTGGTGCGGTAGTTGTCCTTGTGACTCGCGGCGTAGAAGTGGAACGCGTACATGATGTTGGCCGCGTTCACGGGGTTGTTGACCACCTCGCTCTCGTTGGAGCCGTCCGAGACGCCCAGCGAGGACCAGCCGCGGGTGCCGACGATGATGACGGCGTCCGGGTCGGCGGCCCGGATCACCGGGATGACCTGCTCGGCGTAGTTCTTGATGGCTGTCCAGCTCACGCCGTTGGGCTCGTTGGCGATTTCGTAGATCACGTTCTTCTTGTTCGCGTTGCGGGCGGCGACGGACGAGAAGAACGTCTTGGCGCGGTCGAGGTTGTAGTTCGGGTCACCCGGTGTCAGTGTGTGGAAGTCGATGACCGCGTACATGCCACGGGCCTCGGCCATGTCGACCAGGCTGTTCACCCGGCCGGTGAAGCCCGCGGGGTCGGTCTCGTAGCCCTCTTCCTGCACGTACATGGCGACGCGGAACAGGTCCGACTTCCACTCCTCGGCAAGTGCGTCGAGGGACGCATCGTTGTAGCACTGGCCGAACCACTGGATGCCGTGTGTGCTCATGCCGCGGAGCTGTATGGGACGACTGTACTGGTTGCACAGGTTCACGCCGCAGACGCGCAGCTGCCCGTTGACGGCCAACGGGGTGTCGGCCTCGGGCGGGTCGGCCGGAGGGTCCGTCGGCGGATCGGTGACGGAGCCCGTGCAGGTCGTGCCGTTGAGGGTGAAGGACGTGGGCGTCGGATGGGGACCCGTGGAGGAGCCCACGAATCCCAGGTCGGCTGATGCGCCGGTGGCCAGCGTGCGGTTCCATTCGACGTTGTCGGCGGTGACCGTGGAGCCGGACTGTGACCAGGTCGCGTTCCAGCCCTGGACGAGTCTCTGCCCGGCGTCCGGCATGCTGAACTGGAGCGTCCACCCGCTGACGGGTTCACCGAGGTTCGTGATCTTCACGCCGGCTTGAAAGCCACCGGCCCACTGACTGGTGATCGTGTAGTCGACCTTGCACCCTATGGCGGCCTGGGCCGGAGGGCCGACGAGCGCCGTGAGTCCGACGGCCATCGCGCCGGTCGCCAGTAATGCCAAGAAGCGTTTCACTGCATTCCTCCTCGTGCACAGCGGACACAACGGGGTGGGAGCGCTCCCAAAAGCCTTTCGGCCCGAGACCGTACACCCGAGCCGTGACGCGCGATAGGTGTCGACCGTCGCGAACTCCCCAGATCGACGGCGGAGCGGTGATCTTCGCGCTCGAGGCCTCTCGCGTCGGCCGTGCCGGGTACGGGGCCCGTACTGCGATCAACGCGCGGGTGCCCTCGCGTTCGCCGTGCGCTTTCACCGCGGCCTGCCACCAGACGTCATGGAGGGGTGTGAAACGGTCGGCGGCACGGGCCTGGTCGAGAGCCGTGGCGCCGGGCAGGGCACCCGGTTTCCGGATCAGGGCATCCAGGTAGTGGTCGAGCTCGAGGCGGGCAGCGCCGCGGGCGATGAGCCGTTCGTGCCGGGCGACTTCCTCTCGGCCGTCGTAGATCACCAGCTCAGAGGCATGCAGCATGACGCGGACAGTGCTGCCCGATCAAGCGGACCGGAACTGAGTAGCGGTTCATCCGGACACAGATCTGGCCGTAGCGGTCGACCCGCGGAGTGGAGAGCCGGCCCGCCTCGAACGGCTCCTCCGGCAGGGGCGCCAGCAGCGGCTGCCCGGCCGCGCAGTACTCGCCGATGGTGCGGGGTCGGGAGCGGATGCGTCGGGCGTCGTCTTCCTGTTCCCACCGGACGATCACCGCGTTGAGCCGGGCGAGCGTGTCGACTTCGGGGACGGGGGACCAGGTGGTTGCGGCGGAACCAGCCGATCTGGCCCTCGGCTCCGTCCTTCTCGTGGGCGCCGCGGATGCCGGGCTGGCAGTAGAAGGCTTCCAGGCCGAACCTCCGAGAGTTCGCGAATTCCGAGAGGTCTTCGTGGCGAACCCACGGGTCCAGGCTCCCAGGCGGCCTGTATGGGCACTGCGGTTCAGCGAGCGAATCGGACCGGTCGTCGAGGAACTCCGGAGATCGCAGACGCGGTCCTCCCAGTGTCCTGAGACGCACAGAACATCCCCGAGACACGCAGTGTGACGGCGGTCAGTGGATTCACCGGCTCCCTCCGGGGAGAACTGAGCGGCCGTTGACGGGCCGGGCTCAAAGGTGTCCACCGCTCGGGGGCAGGGCAGGTCCCGGCCAGCCGTGCAGTGCGATCCGGTCCGGTCGTCGAACCCGGCGAACAGCGCCGCCGGGCCGTGGGAACTCTCACCCCCGAGGTGCCCCCAGATCAGCGGCCGCCTCTTCTCGTTTCCGCCCTCCGCGGACCGCCTGTCGCGATCCGCACACGAGCACAACCTGCTTACGAGGCACACTGGAGGCGCGGGGCCAGGCACACGCCGCCCTCGCCGCACGCCGAACCAGGAGTCACCGTCTTGTCCGAGCGCACCTCGTACGCCGCCCACCGCGACCTGCAAGCCGACTGCGGCAGCTGCTTCGGTCTGTGCTGCGTGGCGCTGCCCTTCTCACGTTCGTCGGACTTCCCGGTGAACAAGTCCGCCGGCACGCCCTGCGGAAACCTCCAGGAGGACTTCCGCTGCGGAATCCACGAGCGGCTGCGCGACAAGGGCTACAGCGGCTGCACGGTGTTCGACTGCTTCGGCGCGGGCCAGAAGGTCTCCCAGGTCACCTTCGAAGGCGTCAGCTGGCGCGAGGATCCGGGCGCGGCCCGCGCGATGTACGAAGTCTTCCCCGTCGTGCGCCAGCTCCAGGAGCTCCTGAAGTACACCGCGCAGGCCTTGGACCTGCCCTCGGCCCGGCCCGCCCACCGGGACCTCCGCCGCGCGTACGAACAGATCGACGCGCTCACCCGGGACACGGCCCAGACCTTGCTCGCTGTCGACGTGGACGCGCTGCGCGGCGAAGTGAACCCGCTGCTCCTGCGCGCCAGCGAACTGGCCCGCGCGGCGGTCCCGGGACGCAAGAAGAACCACCGGGGCGCCAACCTCATCGGCGCGCAGCTGCGCGGCGCGAAGCTGCGCGGCGCCAGCATGCGCGGCGCTCTCCTCATCGCGGCCGATTTGTCCGACGCCGACCTGCGCGACGCCGACCTGATCGGCGCGGACATGCGGGACACCAACCTGTGTGGGGCGGACCTGCGCGGCGCGCTGTTCCTCACCCAGCCTCAGCTGAACGCCGCGCGGGGAGACGCCCGCACGAAGGTCCCCCACCTCTTGGAGCGCCCGTCCCGCTGGGCGGCCTGAAGCCTGTTGCAGAAGGCTGCGTTCGGGCAGGGCCAGGGCGGATTACAGGAGCCGGTCCGGTCACGCGGCGAGGGCAGGGCCGCGAGAGGGCGACGGCCTGGACGGCATCGTGGGGGCCGGTGCCGCTGTCGTCAGTCGCGGAGGATCTTGTAGTGCTTCCTGCGGAAGGGCGTGCTCCACACGGGCCCTGACCCTGCGGTGTCCGGCATTGCCCCTCGCCTGGCAGCAGGGGGCCGTCCGGGGACTGACGCCCCCGCACATGCGCAGTCAGGCCGGAGTCCCGCCAGGCCTTCCGTGTCCGCGGTGGTGCCGGGAACCTGTGGCGGCCGCCTTGCCCATGGCCTCCTCCAGGCGGCGCACGCGAAGGCAGACCCGCGATCGCCCCTTCCCCGTCGAGCACGGCACGGGTCTCGGTGACGCGCTCGGCCTCTCCGCTGACGACGACGTTGCCGGTGGTCTCGCCGGTGAAGCTGACGCCCGCCAGGGCGAGTCCGGCGAACAGGCCTCGCCGCCGCTGGTCGGCACCCGGGCCAGAGTCTTGAAGATGCTGCAGGTCAAGGTTGATAGTGCCGGACACATTGAGTGGGAGGTGTCGGTCGATTCCACGATCTGCCGAGCCCACCAGCATGCGGCCGGGGCTCTCAGAAGGGGGCTGCCGACACAGGCCGGACGAGTACGGACGGGCTGGCGGCCGAGCTGGACGACCAGGCACTCGGCCGCTCGCGTGGCGGCCTGACTACCGAGATTCACCTGGCTGTCGATGCCTCCTTTCACGTCCTGGCTGCCGTAGTCACCGCTGGGCAGCGGGCCGATTCGCCGGTATTCACCGAGGTCGTGGACCGCATCCGCGTTCCGCGGATCGGTGGCGGACATCCGCGCACCCGACCCGCTCACGTCCTGGCCGATCGCGCCTGCTCCTGTCGGAAGATCCGCGCGTACCTGCGCACCGACGACACCGGGCGGCGCGGGCGGCAGGTGCGCGTCGGGAACGTGGGCGGTGGACTGGGCGATGGGCCTGCCCAGACGGACAAGCCACACTGTTCCACGAGGACGCCCTTCCGGCTCGGTACGATGCCAGGTGCTGGAGTTCGCGTACGGTCGGCGCGGTCCCGGGCGATGGTACGACGAAGAGCCCGCTGATCCCGGCGGCCGCTTCGGCGCGGAACGCCGGCGTACCTGGCCGAGCGGGACGCGCAGTAGCCCTGGGTGTCGGTGTGCTTCTCGAACGCCCTGCGCAGCCCAGCGCTCCGATGAGGTCGCCGGCCTCGGTACCCGTGCCGTGGGCTTCGGGGCAGCCGATCGTCCCGGGCTTCGCCCCGGCACAGTCCAGGCAGGTCTCGATGGGTTTCGCCTGCGCGGCCGCGGACGGCACCCGGATCCGGGGGTGCGCCCGGAGTGGCTGACCGCAGTGCCCTTGATGACGGCGTACACGGCGTCGCCGCCGGCGAGCACACAGCCGAGCGGCCGAGCAGTCGAGTGGTCGAGCAGTCGAGCGGCTTCGGGAGTACCGCGCCGACGCCCTCCACCACGTAGCCGTCCCGCGGCGGCCGGGCCGGCCCCGCCGAAAGCCCGTCGCCCCCCGTGTCAGCGGGAGGGTTCGACTCCCCGGGCGGCGGCCCAGGCGGCGGCAGCCGCGCGGTTGGGGAGGCCGAGCTTGGCGAGGATGTGCTCGATATGGGTCCCTACGGTGCGCGGCGTGATGTACAGCCGCCCGGCGATCTCCCGGTTGGTGCGGCCGGCGGTCAGTTCGGCCAGTACCTGGAGCTCCCGTGGCGAGAGCCCGCCGGGCCGCCACGTATCCAGACGTCGCGCATCCGCGCCGCGGCCGGCCGCGGCGAGGGCCTCGGGCGCAGAGCCTGCGGGGGCATCGACGGCCGCGGCGAGGGCCTCGGTGAGCAGGACGACCACGGCGCGCGCCGGACCGGGTGTGCGCAGCGGCCGGCGGGTGCTGACGTTCAGCATGCCGACGTACCGGCCATCGGCGGCGAACAGGCACTGGGCCACGCCGTCCTCGATGCCGAGGGGACGCAGCACCTTCTGGAAACCCGGGGACGCCGCCAGGAGCTGCCTGGGGACGTCCCCGAGCCAGAGACCGCCTCGGTCAGGGCTGCGGAGCACGGCGAACACCGGGTCGTGGTGCAGACGGGTTTCGATGTAGGCCGTGGCGTCGTCCGGGTAGCTCCCGGCCAGGGTGGTGTGGCTGCGGCGCAGCGGATCCCACCGGGCCAGGGAGGCATGGTCGTACTCCATCACCTCCGACAGCGCCGCCAGGACCCTGTCAACGCCGGCCGCGCCGCTCGTGGCGCTCCTGGCGGCCTCACGGACGTGGACGGCCGCGTCCAGGATGTCTGCCGTCCTCCGCTCCGCTGCCATCCTCCAAGGATGATCATGCGCCGGGCCTGCGTCAATCGCGAAGGGCGTCGTGGACGACCTGCCCGTCCACGACGGTGAGGACAACGGGCATCTCCGGGATGTCGTGGGGGTCGGCGGTGAGCAGGTCCCCGTCGAGCACGCAGAGGTCGGCGGCCTTGCCCGGCTCCAGGGAGCCCTTCCAGTCGTCGGCGAAGTCCTGCCAGGCCGCGTCGATCGTGTACGTACGGATCGCCTCCGCCAGGCCGATGCGCTGCTCGGGGCCGCTGACCCGGCCGGCGGCCTTCGACTCGCGCAGCACCATCGTGGCGACGCCCTGACGCCAGTCCGGGTACGTGACGGGGGCGTCGGACCCGCTCGCGACCCGCACCCCGGCGTCGATGGCATCGCGGTAGGGCCATGCGTACGCGGCCCGCCCGGCGCCGACGAACGCCTCCTCCATGTCGGCGACGGTCCACTTGATGGTGGGGTTCATGTTGACGCCGAAGCCGTGCGCGGCCAGCACCTTCATGCTGTGCGCGGTGAGGAAGTCGCCGTGGATGACGTAGTGGCGTGCGTCGGCCCGCGGGTGCTCGGCCATGGCCGCGGCGAAGGCGTCCGCGACGGTGTCGATACCCCGGTCGCCAGTGACGTGTACACCCAGCTGGTACCCGGCGGCGTGGGCGTGCCGGATCATGGCGTCGATCTCGCGGACCCGCTCGGCGTCGGTCTCCCCGCCCACGCACAGGGAGCCGCAGCCGCCGCCGACGTACGGCTCGTGCATCCACGCCGTCTTGTTGGGGACGACGCCGTCGGCGAAGATCTTGACCCCGTGGATCGCGAGGCGGCGCGGATCGGCGTTGCCGGAGTCGGCGAGGGTGGTGAGGGTGCGGGCGAACTCCTCGGCGGTGCTCGCCATTCCGCTGGGCAGGAGCAGAACGCCGACGCGAGCGGTCAGTTCGCCGTCGGCCAGCAGCCGGCGGTAGACGTCGAGGGTCTCCGTACCGAGCGCGCCCCGCATGATGCCGTCACCGCCGGGGCCGAGCCCGGGTTCGGTGTAGCTGGTCACGCCGAGCCGGGCGAGCGTGGCGAGGGCCGACCGGATCGCGTCGGTCCGTTCCTGCCGGCTGAGCGGTGGCAGCGCGTTCTGGACGAGGGCCTGGGCCCCCTCGTGGAGCAGCCCGGTCGGCTCCCCCGTTTCGTCCACGACGATGGCCCCGCCGGACGGCGCGACGGTGTGCCGGCCGATCCCGATGAGCTCCAGCGCCTTGGAGTTGACCCAGGTGGCGTGCCCGGAGAAGGAGTACAGGACGACGGGGTGGTCCGGGCTCACGGCATCGAGGTCATGCCGCGAGGGCAGCCTCGACGGATCGAGGACGCACTCGTCGAGGTATCCGGTGTCCCAGCCGTGCCCCATGATCCACTGCCCGTCCGGAACTCGCCCCACAGCCTCCCGTACCGCCTCGGCCACGTCCGCGAGGCAGGACACGGCGGGATGACCGAGGTCGAGAGAGAACGGCGGCGTCGCCATACCGAACGCGCATCCGTGCAGGTGGGAATCGTTGATACCCGGAAGCAGCGTCGCCCCGCGCAGACCGATCACGCGGGTCCTGGGACCCACGAGCGGCGCGACGTCGTCCCTCTCCCCGACGGCACTGATGACCCCTCCGGTCACCGCCAGGGCCGAGGCAACGGAGAACTCCGCATCGACCGTGACCACCCGCCCACCGAGAAACACCAGATCCGCATATGCGTCCACAGAAAGTCCCCTTTCCATCACCGGGCGACCCACAGCCGCCCGCACACACTCTCCCGAGGACTGTGGCCCCGCTCCCCTCCCCCGCACATCGGTCATCCCACCGATACCCACCCACAGACCGCCCCCCTCACCCCCCATTGCCGCCCAGTCCCCCCATTCCCAGGCCTCGCGGACGCCGCGATGACCGGCGGCGACCTGACCGAGCGGGTGGGCGTCGCCCTCCCGAGGCCGTGATTCACGTCACGTGATCGACCCCATGAGCCGCCGGCTCACTGCAAAGGGCGCCCCGCACCGGCGCGACGCCCGGACCTCGGACCGGACGGCCCTGCTGGGATGCAGCGACTTCCCATGCCTGGTCCTGAACCGCCTTGCCGAGAGGGTGCGGAGGGCGCCCCGGCAAGCTCACCGGTCTGACCCGGCGACGGCGCGGGTGCGGCGACGGTAGTAGGCGATCGCGAGGGCGATGGTGATGGGTCCCCATGCGGCGATCGGGGCAAGGCACGCCGTCGCAAGCGCCTGCCAGGCGTCATTGGTGTACTCGACGGTGTCGACGACGCCGTACAGGGTGAGCCTGCGACCGTCACCGATCGGGACGTTGGTGAACAGCAGGGTGAGGATCAGACCGCCGAGGACTGCGGGGGCGAAGGCCGCCATCGGCCGGATGCGTCTGCCGCCGATGACCGGGATCCAGGCGGGCGTCACCTCTCCCCAGCGCCTGACGAGCCCGATGGTCAGGACCGCGATCGCTTCCGAGAACACGCTGAGTCCGAGGACGTACGGAATGCTCACCCCATAGGGCGGCATACCGAGTTCCTGGATCTGCCCCATCTCGAAGTGCAGGGCGAAGGGAAGCCGCCACAGGCACGACGGCAGCAGGAGCAGGGGAAGCGTGTAGGCCAGGCGCACGGCCCAGCGGGGAACAGGCCTCTCGGTGTCACTGACAGGCGGGGGTGTGTGAAGGATCTTCAGCGTCATGGATTCATCCTCGTGAAGCAGGCACAACGAGGGATCACCCCCGCGGGCCGAACCGCTCCCCAGCGCGAAGGAGGCCGTACCGAGCAGCGTCACCCACAGGGAGGACGCTCGCCGTGCCGGCCTCGAAGAGGGCTCAGCTCCGTGGGCGGCCGAGGAGTGTCCCGGCCAGACCGTCTCGAGAATCTCGTGCCGGTACGCCGTCCCGTCCGAACGCCGACCCGTTCCGCCGCTGATGCGGAATTCCTCCGCGTCCCTGATCCGTATGTCGGTGGCATGGCGCGTTTCACTCGGATGCGCGGCTGCCTTCGGCCTTCCCCGGCCGGTCATGGGCGCGCACTCCCGGTGGTTCTGCTGTAGACGTGTTCCGTATCCCTTCCGTGTTCTCGGTGATTTCGGCACCCGACAGGCGGCCATGGCAGTGAAGCGCACGACGGTGATCGCGGCCCTCGCGAGCACGGCCTTCCTGATGGTGTACGCCCATGCCCCGGACCCCCCGCGGGCGCCGGTGTCCGCGAGTGCCGCCGCCACGGTGCGCACCGACACCGGCCTCGTCCGGGGCCTGCGGACGGCCACCCACACCCTCTTCCGGGGCATCCCCTACGCGGGACCGCCCGAGGGCGCGTACCGCTGGGCCGCACCACGTCCGGTACAGCCCTGGAAGGGCGTACGCGACGCGACGAAGCCCGGCCCGCTGTGCGCACAGGTCGCCTCGCCCTACGCGGGCGTTCCGAGCCTGGAGGAGGACTGCCTGGTCCTGAACGTCACCGTGCCGTCCCCGGCCGCCGCGGAACGGCCCGCCCCCGTCCTGGTGTGGATCCACGGTGACGGCAGTGTGGGCGGGGGTAGCCTCTTCGATGCGCGACGCCTGGCCGACCGCGGCCTGGTCGTCGTCACGGTCAACTACCGTCTCGGCGTGTTCGGCGGCTTCGGCTATCCAGGGCTCGAGGGGTCGGGGACGTTCGCCCTCCAGGACCAGCAGGCAGCACTGGACTGGGTACGGCGCAACGTCGGCGCGTTCGGTGGCGACCCGGGCAACGTCACCGTGGCCGGGTCCTCGTTCGGCGCGGCCGCGATCAGCGGGCACCTCACCTCACCGGGGGCCCGGGGACTGTTCCACCGAGCCGTTCTGGCCAGCGGCGAGGGCATGATGGACATGCTCGCCGGCGCGATGGGCGAGGGGGTACCGGCATACCCGTACTACACCTGGCGCACGGAGCAGGAAGTGCGTGATGCCGGTGCCGAGATGACCTCTTCCCTGGGCTGCGCCGGGCGCGACGCCGAGCGTGCGCTGCGGTGCCTGCGCGCGCTGCCGGTGGAGGAACTGCTGGCGGTCCCGGGCATCATGAACGCCTTCCAGGCGTTCGCCTACGGCAGCGAGGTGCTTCCGGAACTGCCGGAGAAGGCGCTGGAGGAAGGCCGTTTCCCGCGCATCCCGTTGATGTCGGGGGGCACCAGGGACGAACACCGGCTGTTCGTCGGGATGGCACACGACGCGGTCGGTTCCCCCTTCACCGCCGACCAGTACGAGCGAGCGCTCGCCACGGCTTTCGGTCACCGGGCGGACACGGTGAAGGCGCAGTACCCGGCCGGGGACTTCCCCTCGCCCGCCCTGGCCTGGGCCACCGTGGTGACCGACCGGATGTGGGCCCGGGGCACCTACGCCCAGGCAGTCGCGTTCGGGCGTCACACGCCCACCTACGCTTATGAGTTCGCCGACCGGGACGCCCCCATGTACCTCCCCTTCCCCGGCGGTTTCGACTTCGGTGCCTATCACGCGGGCGACACCCCGTACGTCTTCGAGGACCCTGGCGCCCAGGAGCACTTCACCCAGGCCCAGGTACGCCTGTCCGACATCATCACCGACCACTGGGCGCATTTCGCCCGCACCGGCACGCCGAACCGGCCGGGTCTTCCGCCGTGGCCCCGGTTCGATCCCGCCCGAGCCGTGCCGCACACCCAGTATCTGGCGCCGGACAGTACCGGGCCGGTCGACTACGCCCTGGAACACCGGCTCGGCTTCTGGCACCGGCTCGCGGAACCGGGGGCCTTCCCGCCATCAGTGCCCGCCGGGGGCAAAGAGCCGATCTCATGAGCGCCCCACTCCCCCGTCAGCGGATCAACGGCATGCACGTCCGGGGGTACCGGAGGAATCCGTCGTAGGCTGCGTCATCGTCTTCACATTCCTCCGCGCAGCTCAACGCCGGGGTTGCGGGGGCACTGCGGTTGCTCCCCGAACGGACGAAGGAGGACCCGCCCCGGTGAGCGGAAAGGCCCTGGTCGCAGGCCGACCCGGAGACGGCGACACCGCCCCGGCGGTTGGCGGTCAGGGGCGGCGACATGCGGATCGTATGGACGCCACGCGGTTCGCTGCCCGATACTCCCACCACACCTTGCCCCCTCGGGAGAAAAGAGAGGTGAGCGCTGTCATGGAGGTTCGGCCGATGCCTCCGGGAGTCGGAGCCACGCTGTACCGGCCGGGCCGACGTCCCGAACACGCGGTGAGCACGCACTCCGACGCGGTCGTCGCGCACCCAGTGGTCCTTGCCCTGCTGGACCGCACACCGCCGGCGATGCGCTCGGTCTTCCACGGCCGCTGCCCGGACGTGCTGCTGCTCTCGGTCGTCGCGGCCGAGGCGGAGGCGTCCCTGGCCGCCGAGGGTGCGGCACCGGTCTTCGGGGCGGTGCTGGCGCAGATGCGTTCGCTGCTGCGGGACTCGCTGCTGACGGCGGTGCTGTTGCGCGAGCCGCACGATGCCTCGGATGGGCGGCCGATCCCGCCCTGCTCCTCCTGTGCTCCCGCCCTCACGGCGCTCGGCGTCCGGTCCGACGGGCCGGCACCCCGGTGAGCGCGGTACGGGGTGGGCCCGCCGGGGGCACGCGGCGGAGCGGAGACGGCCGCTTCCCGCCCGATGTGGCGGCCGTACTCTCCGCCGCCGGATGGCATGAGGGCGTCCGTATCGACGACGGCGAAATCCTCCGGTGGTTCCGGGCGTTGAAGACCGCGGGTTCCGACATGCCCCCTCCCGCTGCCGCCGCGTTGAGGGAGTTCGGAGGGATGACGGTGCACCAGTACGGGCCAGGCGTGAACATGTCCCGGATGCCGTTCCGGATCGACCCCATGACCGGTCTCCACGCGGCGTCCACACTGGCCGGCTACGCGTCCGCACTGGGTACCGCGCTGACGCCGCTCGGCGAGTACGACCTGGGGCGCGGCCGGCTGGCGATGGACGAGGAGGGTGGCGTCTACCTGTGGTGGGGCGACCTGTGGCGGGTCGCCGACTCCATGGACGCCGCGCTGAGCGCGCTGGTCCAGGGCCGCCGCCCTGCCAGGCTCCACCTGGCACCGCCGCGAGCGCCCCTGCCCGAGCGCCCGATGGACGCCGAGGAAGCCGCCGAACTGGCCCGCCGCATGGTGGCGGGGGACGGGGCGGACCGGCACGCCGTCGTGGCACTCCACCCGTTCGGCCTGGGCTGGCTGGTCCACCCCCCGCCTTCCCCGGGCCGCGACGACGCGGGCGGCCCGCCGCGGTCCGCCGGCGGGAGCTACTGGATCATCGATCGCCGCAACGGCCGCGTGACGACTTGGCCGAGCCTGCATCCCGACGTGATCGTCGAGATGTACCAGGACCAATTCGGCAGCCACCCGCCCCGGCACGCCGTGCACAGCACGACGGCATGAGGCGAACCGGTCGACGCCGCCACCGGAAGAGACCCGGCGTTCGCGGATACGGCCCCGATCGATGACACCGCCCTGCTGACGACGCTCCCACGTGACGCTCCCACGTCAGCAGGGGCACCGCCGGCAGGCCGTCAGCCCTGACGACGGCAGCCTTCAGACGGTTGCCGCGGCTCACGCTCCCCTCGCCGTCGGTTCCCGGGTCCTGCCGGAGGTCACGGGCGGCGGCCCGGGCTGTGCGCTTCAGAGTGCCGGGCCCGCCACCATACCCGGCGGCTGCGAGAGCGTCGGCCCCGCCGAACACCGGGCCCGGGACGCCGGACCGGCCTGTGCCGCACCGGATGCGAGGTCATGTCGTCTCCGAGCAGGTTGAAAGGACGCCGGGGCGTGAACCGCCGTCCGGGCGGTACCCGGCCCCGTTGTCCGCGGCGGCCGGATGTGGGTACAGCGCGTCTTCGGCCTGCGCGGCGAGCCGATGGCGTGGACCGGTGGCGCACCGCCTCGCCGACGCCTCCGCCACCGCACGACTGGGGACGCGGGTTGCGCCCCCGGTCAGCTTCGACTCCGTTGTTATTCCCGGACGGAAACAAACGAAAGTTTCGACGCAGGCTCCGAAATGGGGGACTCCGACGGAACCTAATGGCCTGTCGACCACGGGGTCAATACCCGCGCACGCAGCGGACCATGGAGTCGTCAGCCTTTCGGAATGTTTCGGTTCCGGACTCCTTGACGTGTCGGAAGTCGGCTGCCTAACGTCGTCGTCGCTTCATGAGAGCCACGCGTGAACGCGCCTTTTCGGATTGCCTCGTCGTCGTGCCCGGCTGTGCGGTTCACGGAGCTGCTCCGCTGACGGTCGGCGCCATGAAGGGACGGCACCACCGTGCGAAGAACGTCATGGATCAGCACCCTCGCCTTGGTGGGAGTCCTGGTGGTCGCGCTGATGACCGCCACCTCCACGGGCGGCGCGTCGAGCCTGCCGGGCGCGGCATCGCCAGGGCGGCACTGGGTGAACACCTGGGCGGCGATGCCGCAGTTGACGGAGCCCGGCAACATGCCGCCGGCGCCGTTCACCCAGGAGAAGGCCGTCCTCGTGGACAGCACCCTGCGCCAGACGGTGCGGGTCACCGTCGGCGGGGAGCGGATCCGGCTGCGCTTGTCCAACGCCTTCGGCGGCGCTCCGCTGCCGCTCACCTCGGTCTCGGTGGCACGCCCGGACGGCGGCCGGGCCGGGGTCGCCGGGATCGAGCCCGGATCCGCCCACCCGGTCACCTTCCAGGGCGCCGGGTCGACGATCGTGCCGGTGGGCGCCCAGGCGGTGTCCGATCCCCTGCCGTTCCACGTGGCAGCAGGGAGCAACCTGACGGTGACGATGTATCTGGCCGAGGGTCAGGCGTCCCTCGACATCACCTCGCACCCCGGGTCGAGGACCACGTCCCACCTACTGGCCGGCCGGCACGTCGACGCCGTGGACCTGCCCGGGGCGACGCCCACCGACCACTGGTACTTCCTCAGCGGGGTCGAGACATGGGCGCCGGCGCGTGCGGACGCGGTCGCGGTCGTCGGTGACTCACTGACCGACGGGCGGGGTTCGACCACCAACGGGAACGACCGGTGGCCCGACCAGTTCTTCGACCGTCTGCTGTCCCGGCCCGGCGGCACGGTGGACACCGCCGTCCTCAACCAGGCGGCGGGCGGCAACCGCGTACTGGACGACGGTCTCGGCCCGAACCTGCTCGCCCGTCTCGACCGCGACGTACTGGCCCAGAGCGGTGTGAAGTGGCTCGTCGTCTTCGAGGGGATCAACGACATCGGCACGGCGCCGGCCACGCCCGCCGCGCAGAAGGACGTCGCGGCGCGGCTGATCGCCGCGTACGAGCAGATCGTCGTCCGCGCGCACGCCCAGGGCATCAAGGTGTACGGGGCGACCCTGCTGCCGTTCGGCGGCAACGCGCTGTACGACGACACGGCGGGTCTGCGGGAGGAGTCCCGGCGGACGGTGAACGCGTGGATCCGTGACAGCGGCCGCTTCGACGCGGTGATCGACTTCGACGCGGCGGTGCGGGCGCCCGACGCTCCGGAACGGCTGCTGCCCGCCGCCGACGCGGGCGACCACCTGCATCTGAACCCGTACGGCTACCGGGCACTGGCCGACGCGGTGCCCGTCCGACTGTTCCGATAGCCGCGCGGACAGGCGCCGCGTCGCGCCCGCTCCCCCACCCTTCCACCTCGCCCCGTCCCGCCTCGCCCCACCGCGCCCCGCCCCGCCCCGCCCCGCCTCGTCCCGTTCGTTCCGTTCGTTCCGTTCCGGAGGTCGAGTCCATGAGCAGGTCTTCCGAAGGCGGCACCCCCGCTTCCCCGTCCCTCCGCCGGCGTACGGTGCTGGCGGCGGCCGTGGCCACCGCGATGGCCTCCGGTGCCGTCCCCTCCCCCGCGACGGCCGCGGTCCCGGCCTCGCCGTTCGGGTCGGGTGCCGCCGCCGGGAGACCGGGGTCCGGCTCCGGCCCGTACCGCCGGTTCGTGTCCTTCGTCCCCGTCAAGAACGCCTTTCCGCTGGTGGCAGGCGGACGGGCAGCGCCACTCGTGACCGACGAAGGCGATCACCCGGGCGTGGTGCGGGTCGTCGGGGATCTGCGGACGGACATCGGCCGGGTGACCGGCACCGAGCCCGCCGTCACGCACGACCTGCGGAAGGCGGGGGCCCGCGACGTCGTGCTGGTGGGCACGCTGGGCCGCAGCCCGCTGATCGACGGCCTGGTAGAAACCGGGAAGCTCGACGTGTCCGGTGTCGCAGGGAAGTGGGAGACGTCCCTCCAGCAAGTCGTGCGCGATCCGCTGCCGGGTGTGCGGCGTGCTCTCGTCGTCGCGGGCAGCGACCAGCGCGGGACGATCTTCGGGGCGTACGAGGTGTCGCGGCAGATCGGAGTGTCGCCCTGGCACTTCTGGGACGACGTGCCGCCGCACCGCCATGACGAGCTGTACGTGCTGCCGGGCCGCCACACGCAGGGCACCCCGGCGGTGAAGTACCGCGGCTTCTTCATCAATGACGAGAACCCGGCGCTCGGGACCTGGGCCCCGGGGTACTTCGGCCCCGGCCTGGCGCCCGGGTACCCGAACGGCTTCAACAGCAAGTTCTGGGAGAAGGTCTTCGAGGTCATGCTGCGGCTGAAGGCCAACTACCTGTGGCCCGCCGTGTGGGGCCGAGCCTTCGCCGAGGACGATCCGGAGAACCACGCGACCGCCCAACGCTACGGCGTTGTCATGGGGACCTCCCACGAGGCGCCGATGATGCGGGGCATCGAGGAGTGGAACCGCCACGCCGTCGCCGCGCAGCGCGACGCCGCCGGCAACATCACCGTCCCGGGCCGTGACCCGTACGGCGGCACCGGCGAGTGGAGTTACCGCCGCAACCGCGCGGCCATCGAGGCGTACTGGCGCGACGGTGTCCGACGCATGGTGGAGCAGGGCTTCGAGGGCGTCGTCACCCTCGGCATGCGCGGCAACGGCGACGTCAGCCTCCCCGACGGCGACGGCATCGATCTGATGGAGTCCATCCTCGCCGCCCAGCGCCGCATCCTCGCCGAGGAGGCCGGGGCCGACCGGCTCACCGGGATCCCGCAGGTGCAGACGCTCTACAAGGAAGTCCAGCGGTACTGGGCCGAGGGCCTGCGTCCGCCCGAGGACGTCACGGTGATCTTCTGCGACGACAACTGGGGCAACCTGCGCAAGCTCCCGGACCGGTCGATGGAGCCGCGTGCGGGCGGCTACGGGATCTACTACCACTTCGACTACGTCGGCGGCGGCCGCAACTACAAGTGGGTCGACACCGTCAACCTCGCCTCCACCTGGGAACAGCTCCACCTCGCCTCCACGTACGGCGTGGACCGCCTGTGGGTGGTCAACGTCGGCGACATGAAGAACCACGAGCTGCCCCTGCAGTTCTTCCTCGACTACGCCTGGGACCCTGACCGCTGGCCGCTGGAACGCCTTCCGGAGTGGGAACGGGAGTACGCGGAAGAGAACTTCGGCCCCCGGTACGCCGCCGCGATCGCCGACGTGCTGCACGCGTACGGTGTGCTCCAGGCCCGCCGCAAGCCCGAACTGCTGAACCGCCGGATCACCCTGGACCCGGCGAAGGAACCGGCCACCGACTCCTCGGCGGTGGTCTACGACGACCGGCAGAGCCCGTACCACCTCAATCACTACCGGGAGTTGGAGCGTGTCACCGGCGAGTGGCGGCAACTGGCGGCGCGCGCCGAGCGGATCGGGGCGCGGCTCCCGGCCGAGCGGCGGGACGCGTACTTCCAGATGGTGCTCTACCAGGTCAAGGCGACGGCGAACCTGTACGCGCTGCGCGAGGCGGAGTTCACCAACCTCCATTACGCGGCACAGGGCCGCGCGGGGACGAACGCCCTGGCGGACACCACCGCCGCGCGTTTCGCCGACGACCAGGCGCTGTCGGACCACTACAACAACGAGTTGGCCGGGGGGAAGTGGAAGGGCTTCCAGACCCAGCCGAAGATCGGTTACGGGGATGTCGCGCGGTACGGTCCGGACGCGCCCTGGCAGCAGCCGCAGACACCGAACCATGTGGCGCTGCCCGACGAGGTGTTCCCGGCGGTCAAGCGCGTCGAGGTGCCGGCGGGGGCGGAGATGGGCGTAGGGATCGACGGCTCGGACGCGTGGTGGCCCGCCTCGGACACACCCGCGGTGCTGCCCGCGCTGAGCCCGTACCGGACCGCGCCCGACCCTTACGTCGAGGTGTTCAACCGGGGCCGGGAGGCGTTCGCGTACCGGATCGAGTCACCGGTGCCCTGGCTGACGGTCGAGCCCGCGCGGGGCCGGGTGACGGACCAGGTGCGCGCGACGGTACGGGTGGACTGGCCCCGGGCGCCGCACGGCACCACCGAGGTGCCGCTGACGGTGCACGGGCCGGGCGGCACCACGGTACGGGTGACGGCGCGGGCGGAGAACCCGCGGCTCGGGGTGCGCGAAGGACGCCGGGGGTTCGTGGAGGCGTCGGGATACGTCGCGATGGAGGCGGCGCACGCCACCCGGGCGGTGGAGAGCGGCGGGGTGACCTGGCGGGAACTCCCGGACGTCGGGCGGACGGGGTCCGGCGTGACGCCCTGGCCGGTGACGGCACCGAGCCGCACTCCGGGCGGAAACGGCCCGCGCCTGGAGTACGAGGTGACACTGACGACGGACCCGGGAACGGTGCGGGTGCTGGTGTACCTGTCACCGCGCAACAACGTGCTGCCGACGGAGGGCCAGCGGTACGCGGTGTCGTTCGACGACGCGAAGCCCCGGACGGTGAACGTCACCCGGGTGACGGGCGCCGACGACACCTCGATGAACAAGCAGTGGGAGCGGAACACCTCGGACAACACCAACCTGACCGTCACCGAGCACCCCCTGTCCGGCCCCGGCACCCACACCCTGAAACTCTGGATGGTCGACCCGACAGTGATCGTCCAGAGACTCGTGATCGACACAGGCGGCCTGGAGCCGAGCTATCTGGGCCCCCCGGAAAGCCACCGGGCCGATCGCACGGCGAGGCCGACACGGACGGCCTGACGTCCGTTGGCCGGCCCGCACGATCACGTCGAGAGCGCCGGGGCCCGGGGGCCGGCGGTCTCGACGAGCTTGCGGCGGCCTGCCTTGCGCAGGGCGGCCGAGGATCCGTCACGCTCCAGGAGCCGGGTCACATGGTGCGGGCGGCGGCCAGTCGGCCGGACGACGCGGACGAACAGCGGCAAGGCGCTCGGGGGGCGGAGCGCGTCTGCCTGGAGCAGTCAGTCGACCGCGCGCAGTACCAGCCGCACAACGCTCATGACTCCTCGCCCGATCCACCCGAGCAGCCCTGTCTCCACGGCCAGTTCGGCAGCGTCCGCGGCCGCATCCCCACGGTCCGACCGAGAAGGGCACCGGGAACAGGAACGAGGCCAACGGCGTTTCTGCGCGCCGCACTTCCTACACGTCACCATGGCCTCATTCTCTCCTTGCCTCCGGACCGCCCGACACGCCCCCACCCGCCAGCCCGCCCGTCCGCCTTCCCAGGTCCGGGCTGTGGCCGGGGCCGCTACAGGGTGATGACGATCTTCCCCTGGGTGTGGCCGCGTTCGGCCTCCCGGTGCGCTTCGGCGATCTCGTCCAGCGAGTAGGTCGCGGCGAGGTGGGGCGTGAACCTGCCCCGGCTGCCCAGTGCCGCACCCTCCGCGAGCACCGTGGCGTCGTTCTCCGCGTAGAGGTGCCGTGCTCCGAGTTGGCCCGCGCGTGCCGCGTCGGCGACCGTCACGACGCGGTCCGCGTCGCCGGCGATGGCGACGAGGTCGGGGAGCGAGCCGGAGGCGGCCACGTCGAGTACGGCGTCCACTCCCGCGGGGGCGAGTTCGCGGACTCGATCGGCCAGCCCTTCGCCGTAGGTGGTGGGCAGGGCCCCCAGCGTGCGCAGATAGGCGTGCTTGCCCGTGCTCGACGTGCCGATGACGGTGGCGCCGCGGGCCACCGCCATGGCGACGGCGGCGCTGCCCACACCGCCGGCGGCTCCTTCGATCAGCAGCGTGCGGCCGGACAGGTCGCCGAGCGCGTCGAGCCCCCGGCCCGCGGTGGCGACGGCCAGCCCGGCCCCGGCGGCCTGTTCCAGCGTCCACGGTTGCGGCACCGGGGCCCAGGCGGTCAGTGTGGCGTACTGGGCGGTCGCTCCGAATATGCCGCCGAGGCCGAAGACCCGGTCACCGACGGTGACGCCGGTGACGCCTTCGCCGACCTCGTCCACCACACCGGCGGCGTCGCGACCGGGGATCGCCGGGAACTCGACCGGGAAGTGGGCGCGGACTTCCCCCGAACGCAGCTTCCAGTCGACGGGATTGACGCTGGCCGCGGTGACCTGGATACGGATCTCATCGGGACCGGCGTGCGGCTCCGGGACGTCCTCGATGACGAGTACGTCGGCGGGGCCGTAGTCGTGGTAGCGGGCAGCACGCATCATTACTCCTTGATCGGCATTCGCTTGCTTCGGAAAGTAACTTAGAGCGCAAAACTTTCCGCGGCAAGTACCTGATAGTCACTTACCATGGAAAGTGCTTTCGCGCTACGATCGCGCGTGTGGAAGCGAATCACGAGCTTGTCCCGGCCGAGGCGGAGACGTGGGAGGCGCTGCTGTCGGTGCTCCTCTGGCTTCCGGCAGCGCTGGACGGACGGCTCAAGCAGCAGGGACTGAGCCATCACGAATTCCTGATCCTGTGGTGCCTGACGCAGCACCGGGGCCACACGCACACCATGAGTTCACTCGCCGAGCTGTCCCGGGTCACCCCGTCACACCTGTCCCGTATCGCGTCCCGGCTGGAGAGACAGGGCTGGCTCGTGCGCGAGCAGGACCCCTCGGACGCCCGCGTCACGATCGCATCGCTGACGGAGGCGGGGTCACTGAAGTACGAGCAGGCGGCGCCCGGCTACTACGCGACCCTGCGCGAACACGTCTTCGGCCGGCTCACCGAGGAACAGGCCGGACAACTCGGCGGGATCGCCGCGCGCATCGCACAGTCCCTCGATCCCCGCGCAGACTGAGTCAGTCATCGGGGTGGACCGGGCTCGACCCGCACGTCTTCCCACGGGGCGACAGCCGCCGGTTCTCCGCATGCAGACGGCCTTCCGGGCCGCCTACCACCTCCCGCGGGTCGACTCCGCCGCCGTGGGCACCGCCGACCCCGCCCACCTGGGCGAGCTCGTCGAGCCCGGTGCGGCAGCGCGGGTCTTCCACGACGTGGGCCAGGGCGATCCGGGCCAACGCGCCCTCGGGCACCCGGGAATCGGCGGATGTCACAGGCCGGCCGACGGAGGCGGAGAGGTGAGCGGCTGCCCCCAGACGCGGAGCACCTGGTGGTCGGTGTAGGCGTACACCAGGCGGTAGGCGGAGGCCGCGTCCGGGCTGCGGCGCAGTTCTTCGAGGTAGTGGCGGGCTTCCTGCTCGCTCTGGCGGGGTGTCCCGCACATCTGCCAGGCCTGCCCGTTCCACATCTCCGGGATCCAGCGTTTCCTCGGCTCGGGCTGATCGGAACGGATGCCGTACTTGCTCTGCACCCTCAGGGGCGCCGCCTCGTCCCCGGACGCAGGTGCAGGGCTGTCGGCTGAGCGTGGCCTGGGAGTGCGCAGGCCGGCCCGCCGACGGGTCTCACACAGCAGGCACCCGTCGAAGGCGTCCGGGTCGACAGGGCCCGTGGGGTGCTCAGGACAGCGTGTGGTGGGCTTGGGCGTGCTGATGACATCGTTCAGCAGGGCCAGCGACCGCTCGAGGTCCTGCCGGATCTCTTCCACGTGGGGGACGGTGTCTGCGTTGTCGAGGCGTTGCCCGTGCTCCCCCGCGACGCGCAGGGACCGGCCCAGTGCAACGAGTTGGGCGTGATTCACGGATGCCTCCTCCGAGAGCGGCCGGGTCAGCGCACCGGCTCGGTCTCTCCATGCGTGCTCGGGCTCTTCAGACGCTGCGGGTCAGGCGTAGCCGCATGGCCCGCCACAGTTCACCGGCACCTCGGCTGGTGTCGGGCCGGCTGCGGTGCAGGCCGGGACAGCAGGCGTCGTGCGCGACTTTCGCACTGCCGTAGTCACGGTGATGTGGACCGGGCCACGCGATGCCACCAACGAGATGGTAGACCTCGGTGTCGGCGAAGAGCCTGGCCGGGTAGTCACCGGGCACCAGAGCGATCCACGCCTGCTCCACCTCGGGTTCCCCGCCCTCGAGGACGCGGACCGGGCCGGGACCGGCCTGGAGCCGGTAGATGTTCACACCGTCGAAGTCCATGGTGCGATGACGGTGCGTCGCCACAGTGCAGCGGGGGCACGGAACCGTCAGCTTTCGCCCCCACGGCGGCATGGGCTCTCCCGGTTCCTGCCGAGAAGGTGCCCTCACGTCCGCTCAGCCTCCCAGGTGTGAAGATCCACGCCTCGCCACGGCATGGCCATGGACCGGCGACGAGGGCAACTTCCACAGTAACGCCACAGTCTGACGGGCCAGCAGTTTTCAGCGAGCACGGTCCAACGGCGCGACCTGCCGCCGCTGGCACAAGGCCTGCGGCCGTGGAGCAGCGTCCCGAGTGGCCGGCAGCACGGAGAGCTCGGCCAGGACCAACGGGTCCGCGCGGACGGCGACCGCCGCCGCGGCTTGTGTGCTCACCCGATACGTAGGGGAAACGCGCTGCCCTGACCCAGAACCTGGGTCGCCATGCGGGGGACCGACCCCGGCACCGGAACCGAGAGCCGTTTCGGACAACGTTCGCCCCGCCCGCCGTGACTGGTCAGTGGCAGGGACGACGCGGGGGCGAGGCACGGTCTCGTGTGCGGGAGCGTGCTCAGGGTGTCTCCTGCCCCGGCTGTCACTCGAAGTCACGGGCAGCGGTGAGGCCTGCGATGAACGAGCGGAAGTCCGGGGCGAGGACCAGCTCTGTGCCGAGGTCCGCCTCGAACCAGGTGACGGACGGTTCCCCGTGTCGTCCGCAGGCCCGGTAATCAAGCCCGATCCAGCACGGTCCGTCACCCGAGACCAGAACCACCACCGCGGCGGGCAGCCCCCATTCCTCGACCAGGTACGGGCTGTCGAGCAGGGACATCGTTCCCTCGCGACGGCCGATGCCCATCACGCTGTCGAACGGGACGTGGTCGGCGCTCCAAGAGGTCGGACGGCTCGTGGGGAAGGCATTGCGGCCGGCCACGACCTGGCCCCCGTTCTGGTGGCGCAGCAGGTCGAGCAGGGAACTGGGGAGCGCGACGTTCAGCAGCCGCTGGGCCTCCGCAACCGCCTGGTCGGTCAGGGCCGGCTGCACTGCGTACTCACTGCTGGTGTCCCAGAGGGAACGCTGGAGATCCTCGAAGCGTGTCACGAGCAGCATCGTAGGAGCCACGCCCCGCGGGTGCCTTCCCGCCCGAGATCAACTGATGGCGGCTTCTGGGCTCACCTCGGGGATACCTCTTCCGGGCCGTCGGTCCTCGTCGTCGGCCGTCTGACACATGCGTCGGTCGTCGTCCTGACACATGCGTCGGTCGTCGTCCATCGGGGGGACCGTTGCTTTGCCGGGTGACATGGGCGCGTGGCGGGGAGGGTTCCTCCGGGCGCGGTTGTTTCACTGGGGAGCAGGCCGGTCGTGAGGACCGAGCGCAGAGTCGCCCGCATGCCCGGAGGTCTGGTTGGAACCCCTGATCGCTCTGCTCGTCGGCTTCGGTCTGGCGCGGCTGGTCGGTGTGGCGGGAGTGGACGTGCTCGACGCCTGGCTGCCCTCGCTGCGGGTCGGGCTGGCGGTGATGTTCCTGTTCACCGGCTTCGCGCACTTCCACCACCGCCTGCGGGCGGAAGTCGTCGACATGGTGCCACCGGTTCTGCCACGGCCCGATCTGCTGGTGACGCTCACCGGCGTTCTGCAGATCGTCGGGGCGGTCGGCCTGCTGATCCCGGCCACGGCGCTGTGGGCGGCGGCCTGCCTGATCCTGCTCCTCATCGTCCAGTACCCGGCCAACGTCTCCGCCGCAAGGCGCGGCACGCGTCAAGGGGACCCCATCGTCATGCGCACCGTTCACCAGCTCGTCTACATCGGCGCGTTGGCGCTGACGCTGATCTGACTGGCCCGGCAGGGGAAGGCGAAGTGAGTCGAGCCGATACATATGACGTCGCGATCGTGGGCTCCGGCGCGGCCGGGCTGTGTGCGGCGCTGACCGCCGCGGTGGCGGGCGCGTCGGTGGTGGTGCTGGAGGGCAGCGACCGGTGGGGCGGCGCCACCGCTGTCTCGGCGGGCCAGGTGTGGGCGCCGGGCAACCACCACATGCGCGAGGTGGGGGTCGCCGACGACCCCGAGGAGGCCCTGGCCTACGTGTGCGACCGCACTCGAGGGCGCGACCGGAGTCTCGCCACCGCGTTCGTGTACGCCGCACCCCGGATGGTCCGGTTCGTGGAGGAGCACTCACCGATCCGCTTCACGCCTACCACGCTGGCCGACACCTTCACCGAAGCGCCCGGCTGGCGACCGCGCGGCCGCAACATCGAAGTCGCCCCGGTCAGTCTGGGTGACCTGGGCGATCCGACGGACCTCTTCTGGCCACCCCCCTTCTTCTCACCGGTCTTCACCAACGAGGAGATCACCCAGCTCCACCTGGTGACCGGTGGGTCACTCCCTGCCGACCTGATCGAGGAGCGCACAGCGGCCGGACGGGCGACCTTGGGCCAGGGACTGGTGGCCGGTTTGCTCCATGCCTGCCGTTCCGCCCGCGTCCGCCTGCTCAACCGGCACCGGGTCACCGCTCTCACCACGACCGGTGAGCCCGGCAGCGTGACGGTCACAGGAGTCCGGGTGGGGGGCCGGCGCGCCTTCCCGGCACGGGCCGTGGTGCTGGCCTGCGGCGGCTTCGAACACGACCCCAGCCTGCGCGAGAACCTGCTGGACGGTTCGTACGCCCACCCCGTCACGCCTCCCGTCGGCCGCGGCGACGCCCTGAGGCTGGCGGCCGAGGCGGGCGCGGCACTCGCCCACACGGGTGAGTGCTGGTCATGGCCGGTCATCCAACACCCCGGTGCCGCCTGGCCGGACGGCACGCCCCGGCCGGAACTGGTGATCGCCGAGCGCATGCTTCCGCACGTCATCTGGGTCAACTCCGCCGGCCGTCGCTTCGTCAACGAGTCCAGCCACAATGCCGCGCTCGCCTTCGCCGAGACCGACCCCAACACCGGACAACCCCGCAACGTGCCTGCCTGGGCCATTGCCGACGCCCAGTACCGCGCCCGCTACCCCTTCGCCGGCGCCCGCCCCGGACAGCCGCTGCCCCCGCACGCCGTCCAGGCGGCTACCCCGGCCGAACTCGCCGAACGCGCAGGCATCGACGCCGCGACACTCGCCTCGACGCTGCGGCGTTTCAACACGTTCGCCGCGCAGGGCCTCGACCCCGACTACGGCAGAGGTGCCACGGTCTACGACCGCGAAGGCGGGGATCCTGCCGCGCCCCACCCGAATCTCGGCACGGTCGTCGAACCGCCGCTGTGCGCCGTGCCGGTCCTGGCCGGCTCGGTCGGCACCAAAGGCGGTCCTCTCACCGACTCGCGTGCCCGGGTCCTGCGCTGGAACGGCACGCCCGTACCGGGCCTGCACGCGGCGGGAAACGCCATGGCCGCCGTGATCGGCCCCGGCATCGTCTCCCCGGGCGCAACCATCGGCTCCGCCCTCACCTGGGGCTGGATCGCCGGCACCACCGCGGCGGAGAGCAGATCACAACCGAACCGCTCCGGGTCTGATGGGGGCTCGATTCCCTGAGCGGATCGAGCCATGGCCCGCCCGTCCCCTCACACCCTGCCGACCGGGTGGGAGTCCACCACCTTCGGCGGCACGGCAGCGGCGCGGCCGAGTCGGCACGGCCGAGTCCGAACGCGAGTACATCCGGGAGAACTTCCTCCACGGCCAGGCGTCCGTACGCGGGCGCGGCCGGCATGGCGGGCGCCCCGAGGTCGTCGACGACGACATGGCCGCCTACGCCGGCGGCCTTCGGGCCAACGGCCTGCCGGTGCCGCAGATCGCCCAGAAGCTCGTCATCACCTCGGGCAGGAACCAGGGCAAGCGCCCTTCGGTCGCCACCGTCCACCGCATCCTCGCCGAGGACGTCGACAGTCGGCGAGATGGGGCACGTCCTGAAACGCGCGGGTCCGGGCAGCATGCTGCCCGGACCCGCGCTGCCCGGAGTGTCAGCGGCTCATCAGCGCGAAGACGCCCCAGCCGAGGTACTCACGGCTGTACTGCACGTAGCGGGCGGGCCCGGTGGCGAGTTCGGTCCGCACCTCGGCGGCCAGCTCGTCATCGGGGTTCCGGTCGAGCCAGCGGCGGAGGTTGAGCCACTGCGCCGCCTGGTACCGGTCCCAGCTGTCCTGGTCGGCCAGCACCATCTCCACTACGTCGTACCCGAGGTTGCCGAAGTGCCCGATCAGCTCCGGCAGCATCCGGAAGTCGGCTCTGCTGCCGGCGTGACAGCCTTCGACGACGTCCTGAGTCGGCGGTGCCTGACGCCAGTACGGCTCGCCGATCAGCATGAGGCCGCCCGGGCGGAGGCTGCGGCCCAGCAGCTCGACGGTGCCGGCCACGCCGTCGCCGATCCAGGTGGCGCCGAGGCACGCGGCGAGATCGACCGGCTCGTCCGCGACGTAGCCGGAGGCATTGCCGTGGACGAAGTCGACCTGGTCGGCGACTCCGAGTTCAGCGGCGCGGACCCGGGCCTTCTCGGTGAACACCGTGCTGATGTCCACCCCCGTCCCCGTGACGCGGTGGTCACGTGCCCAGGTGCACAGCATCTCGCCCGTACCGCTGGCGAGGTCGAGCGCCCGCGTGCCCGGTGCCAGATGGAGCGCCTGGCCCAGCGCGGCGAGCTTGTCAGCGGTGAACGGGTTGTGGATGCGGTGACTGCTCTCGCGAATGGTCCAAATACGTGGAAGATCCACAGGAGGGATTCCTTAGATTCGATGAGGTCCTGGCGTTCCTGGCGGGCGGCCGTCCGCAGTCGGCCACCGCTGCTCGAACCGTCATCAAACGCACCCCGCTCGGACGTCTCGATCTTGGACTCGTGCAAACCTAGAGCTCTCCCGGACGACGTGTCCACCGATTTCCTGCGGCGCTGCCGGCCACGCGCGACCTCAGGACGCCGGTCCGTGGCCGGGCGACGTCCTCGTCCAGGACCCGGTGTCCGCGCTGGTCGACGGGCAGGCCACGCAGCTGATCGACGGCAGCGTCCAGGCAGCGGGGGGTCCACTGCACCGCAGCGTTGAGGACCACGAGAAACCCGCGCGGCCGGATGTCATGTCACGGTCCGTCCAGGAGGACGTCAGACCCGCTCCAGGGCCCGATGCGGCCCGCTGGGAAGCTCCGCCCTGATCGTGTCGCCCGGGCGCACCGTGCCGCCTTCCTTCACGATGCTCATGATTCCGGCCTTGCGTACGATGTTCCCGGCCTCGTCACGGCCGACGACCCGCTTCAGGAGCCCGTCCTGGAAGTTGTCGATCTGGAGGCAGGGATTCCGCAGGCCGGTCACCTCGAGGACTGCCTCGTCGCCGATGCGTAGCAGGGTGCCGACGGGCAGGCCGAGCAGATCGATGCCGCGGGTGGTGATGTTCTCGCCGAGCTCGCCGGGCGCCACCGGGAACCCTTCTTCACCGACCTCGGCGAAGAGCTCCTCATGGATGAGGTGGACCTGCCGCACGTTCGGCTGGGTGGGGTCCTGTGCGACGCGCGAGCGGTGCTTGACCGTCACACCGGCGTGTACGTCGCCCTCCACACCGAGCCCGGCGAGCAGTGTGATGCTGTCGCGGTTCGGCTTGGTGAACGAGTACTCGCCGTTGCTGCTGACCGCCGTCACTGTCCCGCTCATACCTCGGACCCCCTCCTCAGGAACAATCAGCCGCTACGACCCTAACCTTCGGACCGCCGGGCGTGGCAGCCATCATCAATCGCGGGTCAGGCCGTAAGTACTTGGCCGCTGCAGAACTCCGGCGGGCCAAAGCCCAGGCGAAAGGAACTCCTGAGGACGCTCTCGCTGCAGTCACGGCTCGCAGTCGGTTCTCGCGAGCGGTCAGCAGGCTGCGTCTGGCTCTCTCCGATGACCAACCGGTCCCGTTGCGGTCGTTTGGAGCATCCATGAGGACGAAGGCGAGTTGGCGTCGACCTGCCGGATCTCGGCGAACGAGCTCGCGCCCGGTCTACGCAGGCACAGGCGCAAGACGACCGAAGAGCGCGCACTGCGCCGTGTGCCTACGGCCGCGAGAGGAGAGGCGGTCTGGCCGCCTGTCCGGAAGATCTGCCGTTTCTACCGAGCGGCCGGCCGACTGCGAGCACCGCCCTGGCGCCGACATCACGACGGCTCGGACATCTGCCGCCCCGGGCCGTCCAAGGTCACCCGGCGCCGACCGGCAACGGCAGAAGCCCACGGAACCTGAGCCGGTCGGCTCCGTGGGCTTCTTCGGTCCCGCTGGCCGGCGGGCGGAGTGGTCGCAGGTGCACAGCCCCTCCTCCACCCACCGCCGGGTGCGCGTTGAACGCCTCGGTGGTCAGCGTGTTCCCCCCGATGCACGCGCCCACGGACGGGGGCGGCGTGCAGGAACGGGTAGGCGCCCGCCGCGCTGGCGGTGTCGGCGCGGACGGCCTCCACGCGGGCGTCGCAGCGCGGAACGACAACAACGGCGGTGACGAGCCGATCACTTGCACGCCATCACCGGCTACGGCGACATCGACGCGACCTCACCGGTGTCGTCGGCCCGCACGGCAGTACTGCATCCGGAGCGGAAGTTCGTAAACCCGGGCTCCCGTGCCGGTACAGACACGAGGACGGCTGGGGGCCGGCTCCTCACGAGCCGCAGCGTTGCCTCGTACGCGCGAGCCGGAAGTCCGAGGGCGGGATCCCGTATGCCTTGCGGAAGGCGCGGCTGAAGTCAGCCGCGTGGCGGAAACCCCACCGGGCGGCGATAGCGCTGATGGGGTGCGTGGCCAGGTGAGGAGCGGTGAGGTCGTAACACGCGCGTTCCAGTCGCTGCTGCCGTATCGAGGCGGCCACCGTGATGCCGCGCTGCTGGAAGAGGCGTTGGAGGTGACGGCGCGAGATGTGGTGTTCGGCGGCGATCTGCGCGGGAGTCAGCTCAGGATCCTCCAGATGCCGCTGGATGTAGTCCTGGACACGGATGAACAGGCTGCCGTGGGCCTCCTCCGACGTGGCGTCCTCTCGCGTGTGCGCACCGAGCACCCCGGCGAGGAGTTCCAGCAGAACGCCGGAGAGCCGGTGCGCCTGTGCGGCGGAGAAGCTGCCGGGGTGGCGTAGGAGATCGACGAGCAAGCGCGACAGTGTCAGGCCGAACACGTTGTGCTGCCGCAGGGGCGTGACCAACAGTGAGTCCATCAGGTCGGTCGGCAGCGGGACCAGTTCCTTGGGGATCTGGAGCCGCAGCGCCACCAGGGACGAGTCGACGACATCGGGATGCTGGTGGTGGGCGCGAGGGCCGCCGGCGTGGAACACGTGGGGGCAGGAGGTGTCGGCCAGGAACATGTCGCCGGGTGTGAAGACCCTGGACCGGGCCGAGTTCCCCAGCTTCAGTTCGCCTTGCAGCGGGAGCACGAGGTGGTACTGGTCCGGGTCGACCGCTGCCCCGTGGAACGGCGTGCCCAGCGCTGCCGCCGGCGGCTGGGCTAATCGGAAGAGTCTGAGGGCACCGAGGTCGAGCCTGTCGGCCAGCGTATGGAGGTGCTGGGGAGAGTCGATGGCCAGGTGGGACGGCCAGGGCATCAAGTCGATCTCGTCGCCCCACTGGTCGAACCGCTCGGATGCGGGAAGCTCCTCGATCCTCAATCGCTCGGCTTGCATGCGGTTTACACCTTCCCCCGAATTGGTGGCGTAGACCAGGTGACTGTACCTGGCGCATACCGTCAAGGAGAAGTCCCGCTCTGCTAAGGACTACATCTCGACGCCTTGGCAGACTCACTGACGTCACCGATGGAGGCAGTCCGGAATCTGCTGATACGGAACGGGGAGTGATCCAATGGATCTCCGCTATCCGGCTTACTGCGTGGCCAACCCAAGATTCTACGAGACCCCGGAACGAGTGTCTCTGGACGAGGGCCGGGTGGACTATGGAAGCCACATTGAAACGCCGCCCGGATGGCGTCGCTCGGTCGAAGAGCAGTGGACCCGCATCCAGCCTCCGGCCGGAACCCCTAAACTTCCCGTGCAGGGCTGGAAGATACATGTTTCCAGCACTCCGGAGAATGCCATCGAAACCTTGAAGAAGGTGGCCGACCACTGCTTCAAGCATACCCTTCACTTCAAGTTCCTTCCGCACTCCCTGGTCATGCAGGCGAGAAGCGCGAAGTACGCTCCCCGTGAAGCCAGCGGAAAGTTCATCACCGTCTACACCCGGAGCCCCGCGGAGCTGCGCACAACGCTGGAAGACCTTGATCTGGAAATCGGCGGCTGGCCGGGACCGTACATTCTCAGCGACCTGCGCTGGAACGAGGGGCCGCTGTACGTCCGGTACGGGGCCTTCATGCTCCGGTTCGCCCACGTGGACGACGGTACCCAGGTCGCTGCGATCGAACGGCCCGACGGAGTGCTGGTGGCCGACCACCGCGAGCCGCGCTTCATACTCCCCGAATGGGTCGAAGTTCCGGACTTCCTCGCGGAAACGGTTCATCCTCGAATGTCCGGCGAGCAGCCCTCGGAATTTCCGTACGACGTACTCGGAGTTCTTCACTTCTCCAACGGCGGCGGCGTCTACCGAGCCCGCCGGCTCCGGGACGGAACGGAACTTGTCCTCAAGGAAGGCAGGCCCTATGCAGGGCTGGACCGCACCGGTGAGGACGCGACTGCGCGGCTGCGGACGGAGTACGCGGTCCTGTCCGATCTGCAGGGACTTCCCGGAATCCCGCAGGTCTTCGATTACCACACTCTGGGCGGGCACGATTTCATGGCCATGGAGCATGTCTACGGCCAGTCCTTGCAGAGCTGGGTCGCACAGAACTATCTCTTCCTTTCGGGAACCGGTGACGGAAACGAGACCCAGGAATACCGGGAATCGGTGGACGTCATCATGGATCAGCTGGAGCAGGCGGTACGGAACGTCCACGAGAGGGGGTACGTGTTCAACGACTTGCACCCCGGTAACGTCATGATTGACGAGGACCTCAACATCTCGTTGATCGATTTCGAAGCCGTGCAACGGCAAAGCGATGCCGGTCCGCGGCCACTCGGCGTTCCCGGATTCGCCGCACCCGACTCCTTACGTGGATTGCAGGCCGATCGCTACTCGCTCAACGCCATCCGCCTGTGCCTGTACTTTCCGCTGATCTCGCTCCTCGCGCTCTGCCCGGCCAAGGCGGCCACGTTCATCGACGCGGCCCGGGACCGCCTGGAGCTGGACGAGGACGTGGTGACGGAGCTGCGCCGTTCGCTGGCGGCTCCCGGCCCGGCCCAGTCGGGCCTGCGCCCCGCCGACCCGGAGCTGGCCTTCACCACGGCGGCCGGCCCCTGGCACCTCCAGGAGAGGGCGCTCCAGGCGTCGATCCGCCGTACGGCCACACCGGACCGGCAGGACCGGCTCTTCCCGGGTGACATCAACCAGTTCTTCCACGGCGGCGGCGGAATCGCCTTCGGTGCCGCCGGGGTGATCGACGCCCTGCACACCGCGGGAGGCACCGACCTCGACCCCTACGTCGACTGGCTGGAACACGACATCTTCACCAGCCGTGTCCCACGGCTGGGGCTGTACGACGGAGCGGCCGGAATCTGCCGGGTCCTGCACCGGATGGGCCGTACGGACACCGCGGTCGCGATCTACGACAAGGTGGCCGAGGAGAGCGCGGGGCTGTTCGGGACGAAGTTGTTCGACGGTCTGTCCGGAATCGGACTGATGAGCCTGGACTTGTATCGTCGCTCGGCGGAGCCCCGCTTCCTCGACCACGCCGTCCACGCCGCGGCCGTCGTCGAGGAGGCCGTCGACTCCGGCAGGTTCGCCGTGGGGGCGGGCTCCCTCTCCGCCGACTCGCTGCTCAGGGACCGGAACGGAAACGCCGTCGAGAACTTCTGGGGCGGACTGCTGTACGGCTGGTCGGGACTGGCCCTCTTCATGATCCGGGTGTACGAGGTCACCGGCGACCAACGCTGGCGACGAGCGGCCGTTACCGCCCTGCACCGGGACCTGGACGAATGCGACGCCATGCCGGACGGCACCCTCCAGGTCAAGAACGGGGCCCGGGTGCTGCCCTATCTCGCGACGGGCAGCGCGGGTGTGGCCATGGTGGGTGACCTGATCCTGCATCACGTGAGCGACGAACGCATCGAGAAGGCCCTGCCGGAGCTGAGCCTCGCCTGTGTCACCGAGTTCAGCATCGGCGCGGGGCTGTTCAACGGGAGAGCCGGGCTGATCGGCGCGCTGCACCAGGTGAAGCACCGGCTCGACTGGCCGGATGTGGACAAGCGCGTCGACGAGGGCGTGGCATCCCTCAACCTTCACGCCCTGTGCGACGAGTTCGGCCTCGTCTTCCCCGGTGAGCAGAATCTCCGCGCCTCCACAGACCTGGGTACGGGATCGGCCGGCGTGCTCCAGCTCATCAACGTACTCACGGGGAGAACCAGCGAACTGCTGCCGTTCCTCGGCCCCGAGCCGTGGACGCCTCCCCACCGTGACCCCTCGGCCACCGCGGCCGGCGCCGGAATCACCACGTCCGAGCAGCGCTGACCGCGCTTCGCGGCCCTTGCCGCACACGGCCGAGAGCACCGCAGTCCGAGCAGGGAGGGAGGTGAACATCATGGCGAACTTCGTACTGGGGCTTCAGGGAATGGAGTCCGAGGCGAACAACCAGGACGTCCTCGCGAGCAGCTGGACGTCGGTCTGCTGCAAGTGCAGCTGGGTCAGCACGAGCTGCTGACCCTACTCGGCCGCGTCGGGGGCGGCGGGCCCACTGGCTCCGAGCCCTCGGCGTGGCCGGCCGGGACATCGGTGGAACGTACGAGAGAGCGGGTGGAACGCCATGCCCTTCCTTCCGGAAGGACGACGATGAAGCAGGCCGGACGGGTGAGGACTCGTGACCTCGTGCGCTACATGCGTGGGCACGCGCTCGCCATGTCCCTCGCGGCGGTACTCTCTCTCGTCGCCGCCGGCGGGACGCTCCTCCAGCCTGTGCTGGTGCGGTCGGTCATCGACGCCATCTCCGCGTCGCGGTCGACCATGGCGTCCACTGTCGCGCTCGTCTCGCTGCTGGTGGGGGCGGCCGTGATCAACGGGTTCCGGGACTACATGCTGCGGCGCGTCGGTGAGGGCGTCGTGCTGCGGATACGAGAGCGGCTCGCGGGGCATGTGCTGAGGCTCCCCGTCGCCGAGTACGACAGCCGCCGTACCGGGGATCTGCTCTCCCGCATCGGGGCGGACAGCTCGATGCTGCGGTCCGTCGTCACCTCGGGGCTGTTCGAGATCTTCACCGGCACGGTGATGATCATTGGCGCGGCGGTCGCCGCGTTCCTGGTCGACCCTCTGCTGTTCGCGGTCACCGCCGGGGGCCTCGTCGCCGGTTTCGCGGGAGCAGCGGTGATCGCGCACCGTACTCGCCCGGCCTCCGAGCAGGCCCAGATGCTGCTCGGGGAAATGACGTCCGGGCTGGAGCGCGCGATCGGCGGCGTACGGACGATCCGCGCCGCGCGGGCGGAGCAGCGGGAGACCGAGGCGATCGCACACAGCGCCCGCCGTGCTTACGGGATGGGGCTGCGGCTCGCCCGGCTGCAGGCGCTCACACTGCCCGTGGCGCACATCGCGACGCAGGGAGTGTTCCTGCTGGTCCTGGGTGTGGGAGGTGCCAGGGTCGCCTCCGGCGGGCTTTCGGTCGGTGACCTGGTGGCGTTCGTGCTGTTCCTGTTCTTCCTGATCATGCCGGTAGGCCAGCTCATCGGCGCCTACTCGCAGTTGCAGACCGGTCTCGGTGCGCTGCAACGCATCGAGGACGTGCTGCGCGTGCCGATCGAGACGGACGCGGACGTCGTAGGCGTTCAGCCGTCGCGAGAAGACGGAAGGGCTGCCCCGCTCTTCGGCGTCGGATCCGTCCCCGCGCTCGCCTTCGACCGTGTGACGTTCGGTTACGGAAAGGGCGAGACGGTCGTGGAGGACATCAGCTTCAGCGTCCCTGCGGGCACCCGCACGGCTCTGGTCGGCCCGTCGGGCGCCGGCAAGTCGACCCTGCTGGCGCTGGCCGAGCGCTTCTACGACGTACGGTCCGGCGCGATACGGCTGCACGGGGCCGACATTCGCGAGGTGTCGCGCGACGAACTGCGCAGTCGGCTCGGCTACGTGGAGCAGGAGGCACCGATCCTCGCCGGAACCCTCCGGGAGAACCTGTCACTGTCCGCGCCGGGCGTGTCCGACGACGACCTGACAGCCGTCCTGCGCAGCGTCAACCTCGACGGGATCGTGAAGCGGTCTCCGCTCGGACTGGACGCGCAGGTGGGCGAAGGCGGCGTCCTGCTGTCCGGCGGTGAACGCCAGCGCTTGGCCATAGCGCGTACGCTCCTCGCCGCTCCTCCGATCCTGCTGCTGGACGAGCCGACCAGCAATCTCGACGCCAAGAACGAGCAGGCGTTCCGCGCGGCGATCGACGCCGTCCCCACCGGCCACACGCTGCTGATCGTCGCCCATCGACTCGCCACCGTGGTCGACGCCGACCAGATCGTCGTCGTCGACCGCGGAAGGGTGGTCGGCGCGGGTACCCACGACGAGCTCATCGAGTCCAGCACGCTCTACCGCGACCTGGCCTCCCATCAACTGCTCGTGGCCTGAAGGGAGGACCGATGAACGACATCCGCCGCACCACCGGCGCCGACGAAAGCGGCCCGGACTCGCACCGGGCGAAGAATCCGAGCATCGCGGTCGTCGGATGCGGACCACGCGGGACATCCGTACTCGAGCGCATCGCCGCGAACATGCATCTCCTCGCCCCTGACGAACGCCTGGACATCCACGTCATCGACCCGTATCCAGCCGGTGCCGGACGGGTATGGCGACACGACCAGTCCCGGCTGCTCTGGTCGAACACCCGGGCCGACGAGTGCACGCTCTTCACCGACGACACGGTCACCTGCCAGGGCCCTGCCGTCGAAGGCCCCACGCTGGAACAGTGGGCGCGGGACCTCGCCACGGGACGACTTCCCCTTCCCCCGGGCTACCGGCCCGCCGCAGGGGTGCGGGAGGAGGCCGCGCGCGTCCACGCCGGCTGGTTCGCCACACGGCAGCTCACGGGTGACTACCTCGCCTGGTCCTTCTGGCGGACCGCCGCTGCCGTGGCGCCCCGAGCCCGCGTCCGGACGCATCGGGCGCTCGCTGTGTCCCTGGGCGATCTGCCTGACGGCCGTCAGCGCATCCACCTCGACGACGGCGGGATCGTCGACGTGGACCTGGTGATCCTGGCGCAGGGCCACTTCCAGGTGAAACCGCAGGGCCCGGAACCCCGGCTCTCCCAGCACGCGGCGGCCCATCACCTCACCTACCAGCCGACGGCTTACACCTCCGACATCTCCCTGGACGCGTTCCCTGCGGGCGAGCCCGTACTGATGCGCGGATTCGGGCTCACCTTCATCGACATCATGGTGCTCCTCACCGAGGGACGCGGCGGCCGCTTCCAGCGGGAGCCGTCGGGCGAGTTGTGCTACCTGCCGTCGGGCCGTGAGCCCACGCTGTACGTGGGCTCACGCCGAGGTGTGCCGTACCGCTCGAAGTTCGCGTACGTCCTGCCGGGGCCGCCGCCCCGTATACCCCGCTACTTCTCCCCCGCCGACTTCGCCGACCACTCCCTGGACTTCGCCTCCGACCTGTGGCCCGCCCTCGCACGGGAGCTGACCGTGGCCGGGTACCGGGAGTTGGCCCACTCCCATCCCCGACGCCTCACAGTCGACGCCGGGGAGTTCCTCGACCGGCTGGACGCGGCGCAGTGGCAGAGCCCCGAGTTCAAGGACCTGATCGAGCAGGCCGTGCCCGACAGCCGTGACCACATCGATGTCGACGGGCTGGACAGACCGCTGGCGACCCGCCGCTTCTCCGACGCCGCGGCCCTGCGCACATGGATGCTGAACTACCTCGCCGACGACCTGGAGAGGGGGCGGAACCCGCGGTACAGCGCTCATCTGGCCGTCTACCACGCCATCTTCTCGATCTCGCAGGCACTGTGGGCCGTGGTCCAGCGGGGAGAGGTCGAGCCCGGCAGTGGAAGCCACAGCATGACGGCGTTCTTCGACTTCTGCCGATTCCGTACCAGCGGCCCGCCGGGACCGCGCCTCGAGCAGCTGCTGGCACTCGCCCGAGCGGGCGTGGTCGACTTCGTCGGCGCGAACATGAAGGTGACCTGCCGAGGCGGCGTGTTCGAGGCGCGTACCAGCAGTCTGGACAGGGTCGTGCAGGCCCGGGCTCTGATCGAGGCCCGCTTGCCGGGACGCGCTCTCACGCGCGTGGCCGACCCCCTGCTCCTCCACCTCATCGGCGAGCGCGCGATCAGGGAACAAGTGCAGACCGACCCCACCACCGGCCGGCGGCAGCCCACGGGTCTCATCGACACACTGGGTGCCCGCCCACTGGGGCTCGACGGCTCTCCGCACCCGAGGCGCTTCGTCACCAGCCCGGGTGACTTCCCCCGGCCGCGGACCAACGACCCGTTCCTGCACCAGAGCGACGCGGTGGCCAGGGAGGCGCTCCAGGCACTCGTGGAGGCGCACAGCGGATCCTGCGGTCAGGTTTCGACGCCGTCTCCGATCCCCTCTGCGCACGGTACCGGCCGATACCCGTCATGAGTGCGCCTGCGGCGGCGGCCCGTGGGCGGCCGCGTTGACCGGCGGTCGCAGCGGTCCGCCTGTGCCCCGGCGCGGCTGTCCGGCGGAAAGCGTGGGAGGCACGGCACCGGCGGAGAGGGGACCAGGTGCCTGGCCCTGCGTCTCCTCGTGCACGCACGACACCGACGGCCGGGTCGCGGCTGGTGTCCTGGGTGAGCCGGGGCTCGGCCGCGGGCTGCCGGACGGTAGCCAGTACGCCGTGGGGGCGGCCCGGCTCAGGCGCGCACGGTGGTCGAGGGGCTGCTGGGCGCGGGTCAGGTGGTCCTCGTGCTCGGGTGAGCGAGGTGGAGGGGTGCGGGGCCGGCCCGGCACGCCGACCGGGGCACGCCGGGCCGGCCCGGGGCACGCCTGCCGGGGTCAGAGGCTGATCACCCCGGTGCGTGTGTCGGTCATGTCCATCAGGGTCCACTTGCCGCCGATGCGGCCCCAGCCGGTGCCACGTGCGCCGGCGCCGCCGAACGGCATGTTGATGTCCCACCAGTTGTTGGACTCGTTGACGAGGACCTGGCCGACCTCCATCTCCTCCATGAAGCGGAACGCGGAGGTCATGCTGCGGGTGAAGACGGCCCCCTGGAGACCGAGGGCGTCATCGTTGGCGATGCGCAGCAGGTCGTCCTCGTCGCGGCCGGTGATGATCGGGACGACCGGGCCGAAGGACTCCTCCTTGGACAGCAGGCTGTCCTCGGGGACGCCGTCGACCACCGTGAACTCGTAGTAGAGGTCGGTGGGCATGCCCTCTCGGCGCCGGCCGCCGGTGAGGATCCGCGCGCCGCGGGCACGGGCGTCGTCCATGTGGCGGTCCATCCTGGCCGCGACGCCCTCGTTGTTGAGGGGGCCGAGGACGGTCTTGTCGTCGAGGGGGTCGCCGAGGTGGACGCGCTCGGCCTCGCGCAGGACGGCCTCGACGAACGCGTCGTGGACGTCGCTGTGCACGACGACGCGCTCGGTGGCGCAGCAGACCTGTCCGGCACACGGGTAGGCGCCGTCGACCGCGGCCTTGGCGGCGGCCTCGACGTCGGCGTCGGCGAGGACGACCAAGGGGCCGTTGCCGGAGCACTCCATCAGCGACCGCTTCAGCCCGGCCGCGGACTGGATCTTCGCGCCGGTGGCGGAGGAGCCGATGAAACCGATGGCGTGGATACCCGGGTGGCGGACGAGGGCGTCACCGAAGGCGCCGTCGCCGGGCAGGACACTCACCAGGCCCTCGGGGACCCCGGCGGCGGTGAGGGCCTCCATGGCCTTGAGCACGGTCAGTGGTGTGTTCGTCGGGGGCTTGACCACCAGTGCGTTGCCCGTGGCCAGGCCGGGGGCGGCGAACTCGGTGAACATCAGCAGCGGGAAGTTCCAGGGCGTGATGACCGCCCAGGTGCCCACCGGACGGTGGAAAGTGAACATCCGCTTCGAGTTGTCGCGGGAGGGCAGCGTCTCGCCGTGCAGGCGGACCGCGTCCTCGGCGTGCAGGCGGAACAGTTCGGCGGCCTCCGTCACGTCGGCGACCGACTCCGCCAGCGGCTTGCCCTGCTCCAGGGTCTGCAGCCGGGCGAGTTCGTCACGGCGCCGGTCGACCTCCTCCGCGATCCGGCGGCACAGTGCCGCGCGCTCCCAGACGTTGACCCTGGCCCACTCGGCCTGGGCAGCGTGTGCGGCGGAGACCGCCGCGTCCAGGTCGGCCGCCACGGGCAGCGGAACCGTGCCGACGTGCTCGCCGGTGGCAGGGCTGATCACGTCGCAGGTGTCGCTGCCGGCCCCGTCACGGAAGACGCCGCCGAGGAACAACTGCTGGGACAGGGGAGGGATGGCCATGAAGAGGTCCTCTCAGCGCGACGGACGTTGCGGCAGATCAAACGTCAGCGCCTTGTGGCCGTCAAGACACACGAAACGGCCACGTTCGTCATCGCCGATGGCCTACGCCGCAGCCTTGGCGCCAGGTTCTCGCCGGTTCCGTGAGTCGGCGTGCCGCTGCCAGTCGATGCCTGGCGAGGCCCGGATCCGGGCAGTGGAGTTCCGATGCCGTGGCCGAGGCCGGGAGCTCCACCTCACCCCACCGCCGCGGATCCCGCATGGCCCGGGGTCGCGAAGCGTGCACTGTGACGGCTCAGCCGACCGCCGGACCGCCTCGGGGGCAGCCCGGGAAGGCCGGCCCGCGCGGCTTCACCAAGCGTTCGACTCGCCCGTGTCGAAGAACGCCGCACCGGCCACGCGGGGCTGGCCCCCGGCGAGCCCTCAGCGTGCAGACCTGCCGCGAGTGATCGGCCACTACGACGGCGGCGACCAGCGGATCACCCGGAAGTGGATCACCGGCCCGCGAGTGGTTCGGTCACGCCTGGGCCGGCGCGAGCACCACGAAGTCCGCGTTGGACGGATCGAGGCATACGGCCAGCCGGCCGATGCCCTCCGCGTCCTCCGGACCCATGTGTACGCTGCCGCCGTGCTCGGTGACCGCGGCGACGGCGGCGTCGCAGTCGGTGACGGCGAAGACCGGGTGCCAGTACGATCGCCCGTTCGCCAGGGCGAGGTCCTGCTCGCGGACCTCCATGAGGCCGCCGTGCATGCGCTCCTCGGGGAGGCCGGCGGGAGTGATGAGAGAGTACGTGCCCCCGCCGCCCGGCAGTTCCATGTCGCCGAACTGCCAGCCGAAGACACCGCCGTAGAACTCCTTGGCCGCCGCCGCGTCGCTCGTGTACAGCTCGGTCCAGGACAGCGACCCGGGTTCGTCCACCAGTTCGACGCCTTGGTTCGTGCCCGGCTGCCATACGGCGAACTGGCCACCCGAAGGGTCGCTCAACTGGGCCATCCGCCCCCAGTCGCCGAGGTCCGTCGGCGCCGCGCGCACCGTTCCGCCCGCGCTCCGCACGGCCTGGGTGGTGGCGTCCGCGTCGGAGACGCAGTAGTAGATCATCCAGGCGGAGCGAGCGCCTTCTTCGGTGAGCTTGCCGAGCCCGGCGACGGTCTTGCCGTCCCTGCGGAACAGGCCGCCCTCCACGTCCTGCCCCATGGACTCGTAGTCCCAGCCGAGCACGGCGCCGTAGAAGGCCGCGGCGCCGCCGACGTCGGGGGTGCCGAGGTCGAGCCAGCAGGGTGAGCCGGGGACGAACTCGTTGGTGATCACGGCGATTCCCTTTCGCAGGTCCTGTGTGAACTCAGCGTGACACCTCTCGCTGACACCTGCCCGTTGTCCTGGGCCGCTCTGTGGCCCTCACCCACGCCGCGCCGGCTCCCCCTCTCGTCCGTTTCCCGCGCGCCGGTGCGACGCCGCCTCGTGAGGGGGGCGGGCGAGGTCCGGCGGCGGCGCGTACGGGAAGCGGCCGTCCCGTCCTTCCGGCGCGGGTACGGCCGACAAGCCCGGCACGGCTCTCGCGGGGCGGAGCAGTGGCCGGGCCGGTCGGCCTCGGAACCGACCAGGTGTGTCCCGCGGTCCGCCGCTCTGGGCCGCCTCCTCGGGGAGGGCCGGCGGCTGCGCGGTCCGAGCGGCCCACCAAGGCCCTCTATGACGTCGACCGGACCGCGGAGATGTCGAACTGGAGTCGGACCTTCTCGCTCACCATGGTGCCGCCCGCCTTCAAGCGCTGGTTGTAGACCAGGCCCCACTCCCTGCGGTCAATGGTGGTGGTGCCGTCGAAGCCGGCTCGCTCGAAGCCGAACGGGTCCAGGACCGAACCGAGGTAGTCGAGTTGCAGGTCGACGGGCCGGGTGACGTCGCGGATGGTCAGGTCCCCGGTCATGCGGAAGCTCTCTGCGCCCTCGTGGAGGGTGGAGGTGCTGCGGAAGGTCATCTCCGGGTAGCGGCGCACGTCGAAGAAGTCGCGGCCGACGAGGTGCGCGTCCCGTTGTTCCACGCCGGTGTCGACGCTGGCGACCCGGATGACGAGCTCGGCCCGCGACTGCGAGGGTCGGGCTCCGTCGAAGTACAACGTGCTGTCGTAGTCGGCGAAGGATCCCCGCACCGTGGTGACCATGGCGTGCCGGACGGAGAATCCGATGCGGCTGTGCGGTCGGTCGATGGTCCATCGCCCGGTCAGTGCGCGCAGTGCCGGGTCGAGCGCGACACCCACGGTCGCGGCCTCCGCGGCGGAGGTGCCGGTGTCAGCGGCCGGGGCCGGTTCGATGACGTCGGTCTGGCGACGGCTGAAGATACCCATGATCGTGAGCCCTTTCCCATCTGAATGCTCCGTGCTGTCACGGTGTCGCCGGGCAGGCCTCACAAGACGGGTGGCCTCGTCCGGGTGCTTCCATGCGGTCGACTGCGAAGCCGCACGAGATCAACACGATGTGGGGTGCGCTGCTGGATGACATCCGGTCCGCGCCCCTCGACGCCGAGAAGGCGCCTGGCGGCCCGCGGCCCCCGTAGGCGTCTCCCCTCTCCGAGTGGTTAGTCCGGCGGCGTGGGCGTGTCGTGGGTGCGGTACATCGCCTGTACGTCCAGTTCCAGTTGGACGGTCGGACCGACGACTGCGATACCTCGGGCCAGCATGGAGCGCCAGTTGAGGGTGAAGTCCTCCCGGTGGAGTTCCGCCTTCGCGAGGGCCGCGCAGCGCAGCTCCTGGTCGTAGCCCCCGTTGACCGTCCCGAGATAGGTCGTGTCGAGGCCGACGGATCGGCTGGTGCCGTGCATGGTGAGTGTGCCGTGCAGGGTCCACTTGGACCCGCCGCGGTGGGAGAACCGGGTACTGGTGAAGTCGATGTACGGGTAGCGTTCGACGTCCAGGAAGTCGGCGGAACGCAGGTGGTTGTCACGGGTGTTGTTGCCCGTGGTGATGCTGGCGGCGTCGATGCGCACCGAGACGTGCGAGTCGGCCATGTTCGGTGCGACGCGGATACCGCCCTGGAAGCGGGTGAACCGGCCATGGACGTGGGCCATGCCCACATGCTTGGCGATGAACCGGACGGCGGTGTGCGGAGGGTCGAACAGCCATGTGCCGGCTGTCGGAAGTTCCAGCCGGCGGGCGGGCTGGAGCTCGACCCGTACCGGGGGCAGAGCCACCCCGGCGGCGATGTCGAGGGCCTCACGGGCGGGTGACAGGCTCTCGGCCACGGTCATCACGCTGTAGGCGCCCGGTGGCAGCGTCGCTATGAAGTAGCCATGAGGGTCCGTGGTGCCACGCGTCACCACCCGGTGGCTGTCCGGCGAGGTCACGGTGACCTCGGCTCCGCCTATGGGCTGCCCCAGGGGATCGACGACCTCGAAGCCGAAGGCCCCGGCATCAGGCGGCAGGGGGACCGAGAAGCTCTGTCCGGCACCGGAGGTGCCACGGGAACGCCGACGGCGGAGCAGCCCGAGGGCCATGGAGTTCACCTTTCCTCACGTTCGTCACCGTCGCACGACCCGCTCGGCCAACTGCGTTCGCGGTCGCCAAGTTTCATCGGCGACAGGAGGGCGGGCGCGGAGACAGCAGTTCGTTGACGATCATAAAGCCGGTCGCGTGTGGGTAACTCGCCACGGCGTACGAGCTGTCACGAGCATCCGTCGGTGGATGTGGGGGCGCAAATCAGTACATCAACCGTCCATAACGCCACACCTCGACTTCGCTTCTTTGCAGCAATGCCGGGGGGAAGGACGCGGAAAGGGACCACTATGTTCACCAGCGATCTGCGGTTTCACCACCGGTCCGACACAGGTGAACGAGCAGCGCTTCCCGGCCGGGAGGTCAGAAGGGCCAAGGTCCAGGAGTTCAGGGATCCCGGCGTTGCGGCACGGGCAGCGGCAACCAGGCCACGGATCGGTGGTCCACATGTCCGGCGTAGACGGCACCGCGGTCGGCCACCGCTCCGGCCCGGCATCGTTGGACCAGGATGTTCGCGGGGGTGGCGGCGTCGGACGGCGAGCCGTTCCGCCGGGTGGGGCGGGCGTTGACGGCCTCCGAGGTCGTCTGCGGCGTGGCGGACCTGTTCGACCGGGCGGGCCGGGTACGGCAGTTGAGCCGTCGCTTTCGCAGCGCGCCCGGCGATCATCCGCCCGTCATCAGTGAGGGCAAATGGTGGCCCCGTGCGTGGCGCACTCGCTCGCAGGAACCTCGAAGGCACCGCCCCGGCGGCCCGCCCGTGCGCCAGGGGCTGCTCCGGGCAGCGGACCACCACCTCGCGCGGGGCCGCCACCTCGGCTTCATCGGCCCGTAGGGACCACCTCTTCGAACGGGCGGTGAAGACGGCCGGGCCGGTGACCGCGGCCGGCGGGCCGGCATCAGCCTCGTGCGGCCGGAGCGCCGGCGGGCGGTGGCCGAGCCGTGAACCCGCGGCCACCGCTGCTCGTCAGGAGGCCAGGTCGGTGTGGAGCAGGTGGTGGTCCGAATACGGGCTGGGTTGCACGCGGTGCTTGAGCGGGGCGAAGCCTCGCAGGAATATGTAGTCGAACTTGCTGTGCCAGTCGGTGGTCGGCTCGCAGGCACCGGCGGGCGAAGGATGACACTGGGGGTCCGTGTCCGCGGCCAGTGCCCATATCCGGTCGAGTTCGGGGGCGCCCGGCACGGCGTTGAAGTCGCCGAGCACGACTGCGCGGTCGTACCGGGCGACGTCCGCGGCGAGTACACCGGACTGGTCCGCTCGGACCGCTTCTTGACGCCGGTGGGCGAGGTGCGTGTTGAAGACCCGGACGGACTGCCCGTCCACCAAGGTGGTGACTGCCATGTACCCACGGTCTTCGGACCCGCCGTCGGGGTATTCCACGTTGACGGGATCCGTCATCGGTGCCGCCGAGAGGACGGCCTGGCCGAAGGCTCCCGGATTCCAGGGCACTCCCCCACAGCGGCCGCGATGACGGAGCACCGTTCCGTACTCGACGTGGTAGACCAGCCCGTAGAGGCTCTCCAGGTAGTCCCGGATCCTTTCGACGTCACGCACGCACGCTTCTTGCAGGCCGATGACCTGGGGCGCGTACGTGGCGATCTCCGCCGCCCGGTCCACATTGCTTACCTCGCAAGGGTTGCAGATGTTCCACGTCATGACCCGGTTCGGTACGACGTCGGTGGCGGCGTCCGCGGGCAGGGACCTGACGGAGAGAACACCGCTGGGCGCACTGGCGCCGACGAGCACCATGCAGGCCAGAGTCATGGCGCCCGCGAGCAACCGCGTGCCCCGTCCGAGCACCGTGGCCTCCTCTATGTGCATACACATGGCATCTGACGTATCCATGCACAAGGTTATGGGACGCCGTTGTCGGCAACGCACGCGCAGCCCGTCGACCGGGTTCGGCCCGTCCGGTCACCTGGCGGAACTACGGGCAATTACCCGGCGGTGGCCAGCCGACGCCGGAGTTCTTGCTCCGAGACGTCCTCCACATGGGTCAGAAACACCCACATGTGGCCCGAAGGATCCCTGAGGACGACCGTGCGGTCACCATGAAACATGTCTGTCGGCGGCTGGAGGATCTCGGCGCCGGCGGCCTCTGCGCGCGCTGCCAGGCCGTCGACGTCCGGCACGAAGACATGCAGCGTGACGGACGTACCTCCACCGAGCGAGGCCGGCGCGGCGAAGGAGCCGGCCTCCGCCTCGCCCACGCCGGCGTCCCCGAGCATCAGCGTCGACCGTCCGATGGTGATCTCGGCGTGCAGAATGCCGCCGCCCGGGGCATCGACCCTGAAGTCCTCACGAGCGCCGAACGCCCGCTGGTAGAAGTCGATCGCCGCGGCGGCGTCATCGACCATGATGTGCGGGATCACGGCGTACCGGTAGCGGTCGGGGATCTCGATGCGGGCTGCGCGCTCGGTCATGGCGGACTCCTTCACCGGGTGCCGCTGGTCCGTTCCTGCGGCTCTGGAACGAACCTAGAAGCTCGAGCTTGGTTGAGGTCAATCGCCGACACCCAGCTCCAGGTCGGGGCTTGTCCGTGTCCTGCACGGTGAGGTGGACCGGGTACTCGGAGCAGCACCGGGCTGCGGCGCGTACGAGAAGGCAACGCACCTACGGGGACGCCTTCAGGGACAGCGGCGTGACGGGCGATGCGCTCTTCGACTTAGGTTAGCCTGTCCTGCATGGCGAAGGTCCATCGGCTCATGCCACAACACCCCAGGTTGTTCCGCGCCCGCGTCGTGGGCACCGAACGCGTCTCCCCGTCCATGCAGCGTGTAACCGTCACCGGCCCGGATCTTGCCGAGTTTCCATGGCTGGGGTACGACCACTGGTTCCGGCTGTTCTTCCAGCTCCCTCATCAACCCCGTCTCCGCCTCCCGGAATTCACCGGCTCCCAGTGGTGGCAGCCCTACCTCGCGATTCCCGAGCGCGAACGGCCGCACTGCGCCAACTACTCCGTGGCCGACTTCCGTCGACAGGCGGCAGAGATGGACATCGACTTCGTCGTACACCGCGGCCCCGGAGGCGACGTCGAGGGCAGAGCCGCGATCTGGGCCTGCCATGCCGCCCCGGGAGACGCGCTCGCCCTGCTCGACCAAGGCATCCTGTTCGACTGCCCGCGCGACGCCTCCGAGGTCACCGTCGTGGCCGACGAGACCGGATTGCCCGCCGCGGCGAGCATTCTCCGCTCGCTGCCCAGCGGGACGGTCGGCCGGCTCATCCAGGAGATCCCCACCGCGGAGGACAGGCGCGCGCTGCCCGGTCCGGCCGGAGTGACCGTCTCCTGGGTCGTACGCCAGGACAGCACCTCCGTTCCCGGCGTCGCCGCACTCCGTGAGCTCCGACGGCTCCCCTCCCCCGACCCGACGGGATACGCCTTCATCGTCGGCGAGTCGGCCCTGGCCACCGAAGGCCGCAGGCATCTGCACCGCACGGGGCTGCCGAAGGACCGCATCACCTTCTCGGGCTTCTGGAAGCACGAGAAGACGAGGGCCGCCTGACCGGAGCTACGGCCGAGCAGGCCGGAAGACCGAGGGCCTGCCGATCAGCCGGCCTGCTCGGCATCGGAACGCCTGTTCTCGGCGGGCGCGGCGCAAGCCGCCCCGTCGACGTCGAGGACAGCCGCCTACTACGCCTGGGTCGCGATCTGGATGAGGTTGCCGCAGGTGTCGTCGAAGACCGCGGTGGTGACGGGACCCATCTCCACGGGCTCCTGGGTGAAGCGAACCCCCAGCTCGAGCAGACGCTCGTATTCCGCCCTCACGTCATCGACGGCGAACTGGGCGAGCGGTATGCCGTCCCGGACGAGCGTGTCGCGGTAGGTCTTGACGACCGGGTGACCGGCCGGCTCCAGGAGGAGCTGGGTACCGCCGGGCTCGTCGGGCGAGACCACGGTCAGCCACCGGTCCTGCTCGCCCACCGGCACGTCGTGCTTCTTCACGAAGCCGAGAATGTCGGTGTAGAAGCTCAGGGCTTTGGCCTGGTCGTCAACGAACACGCTGGTCATGTGGATCTTCATGGGATGCTCCCTTCCGATCGGTGCGCGTCGGGCACGAGCCAGCGCTCGGTGATCCGCCGCAGGGGGACTGTGTTCAGGTCATGGAACTTGTACCGACCCTCCCGCCTCGTTTCGACAAGCCCAGCACCCTCCAGCACGGCGAGGTGCTGGGAAACCGCCTGACGCGAGAGGCCGAGCTGATGTTTCATGCTCAGTCTCGAGCAGATCTCGAACAGTGTCTGTCCTGATTTCTCCGCGAGCTCGTCGAGGATGGTTCGACGGGTGGGGTCGGCCAGGGCTTTGAAAAGGTCGTCGGCCACAACCACAGGATAGGCAAGCGGCCACTTGCCTATCAAGTCGAGGAGCCCCGCCCACCTCGACCTGCGCCGTGGCCGCGCGACGACGCCATCCTCGCGCCGTTCGCGCAGCGCAGCGTCGGCGCCTGGAGCCGGATACGTCAGCCTTCGGTGTTCAATCGAGCCCTGATGTCGTCATGGAGCCGCACCTTGTCCGTCTTGCCGACCGCGGTCAACGGGAGTTCCGGAACCTCGATGAGCCGTTCGGGGAGCTTGAACCGGGCCAGTCCACGGTCCTCCAGATACTTGCGCATCTCCCGCAGGGGCGGCACCCCGTCGCCACTGCCCACGACGTACAGGCAGACGACTTCCCCCAGCACACGGTGCGGCATCGCGACAGCCGCGGCGGCCCGTACACACGGGTGCCCCAGTACCAGCGCTTCCAGTTCATCTGCCGGGATCTTCTCTCCACCGCGATTGATCACGTCTTTCACGCGCCCGGCGACCACGAAGTTCCCGGACTCATGGCGCCGAACGAGGTCGCCGGTGCGGTAGAAGCCGTCGGGGGTGAACGACGCGGCTGCCACGTTCCCGTGGTACTCCGTGATGACTCCCGGGCCCCTGACCAGGAGTTCACCGACCGCTCCATCGGCGACCCGTCGCCCCTCGCCGTCCACCACCAGGGTTTCGTCGCCCGGCGAGGAGGGGCGCCCCTGCGTCGTGAACGCCACCTCGGGCGGGTCTTCGAGCCGGGTGAAGTTCAGCACGCCCTCGCTCATGCCGTACACCTGCTGGATCCGGCAGTCGAAAGCCTCGGCCAGTCGAGCGGCCGTGGATTCGTCCAGGCGCGCCCCACCGACCTGCAGGACCTGCAGACTCGACAGGTCGTGGCTGCCGAGGACGGCACTGGCGGTGAGCCACTGCCGGGCGAGCGCGGGAGTGAGCGCGCAGTGCGTGACCCGTTCTCGCTCGATCAGCGCCATGGCCACGGCCGCGTCGTCCGGTGCGGCGAGTACCACCTTTCCGCCGCCGGCGAGGGTGCCGAGAATCCCTGGGCCGGAGAAGGCGAACGCGTGTGTCACGGGCAGGACGGCGAGGAACACCGAATGCGGTGTGAGTCCGGAGACCGCAGCCGAGGTGCGGATCACATGCCCGAGCGCCTCGTGGGTGCGGGCGATGGGTTTGGGCGCGCCCGTGGTTCCGCCCGAGAGCAGGAAGAGGGCGGTGTCCGAGGGATGCCGGACCACGCCCTCGGGGGCCGGAGGGCCGGCCTCGATGAGCTCGTCGAGGCTCACACGGCCACCGGCCGACCCGGTGATTCCCGAGACGAGCAGGGTCCGTACGCACGGATGCCGCTCGCGGAGCTTCTCGGCGAGCCGCAGGTGGTCGAAGCGCTGGTGCCGGACCGGCACGGCCAGCACGGTGGGCGCCAACGCGGTGAGCACCGAGTCGAGTTCGTGCTCGCGCAGGGCGGGGAGGACGAGAGCCGGGCGGGCGCCGAGCCTGATCAGCGCGAGTACGAGGATGACGATCTGCACCTGGTTCGGTAGTTGCACGATCACGGTCTCGCCGGACCGGACGCCGGTGTGCGCCAGCCTGGCAGCACAGCCGGACACCGCCGCCTCGAGCTCGGCCCTGGTGAAGGTGCGGTCCGCGCCGACCAGCGCCGCACGGTGCCCCGCGTGCACGCGGGTGCTCACCGCGAGATCGTCGAGGAACTCCGGACGCCACCAGCCGCGGTCTCGGTACTCCCTGTGAGCCCCTGCACCAGGCAGGCGTTCGCCGACGATGTCGGCAAGTTGCCGCACGGTGTAGTCGTGCTCAGCCCAGAGATCGACGCGCGTGGCGAACCGCTCGGCCAACTCCACCTGGATCTGCGTGAGATCGACGGAGTCGAGCGCAAGATGCGCACGCAGCTGTGCGTCGTCGCCCAGCAGTTCCTCCTCGATTCCCAGGTCACGGAGAATCCTTCGCACTTCTTCGATGCCCGCCACCCGGGCCCCCTTGCCTCGAGACACCTCGCGACGACTGGTCAGCATCCGCCGCCCACTGCCGTATTCACCGGCAGAGGCGGTCACGCTCGCACTGGTTGCGTCCCGGTGTTCAGGGACGGTGCGTGTGTCCGCGGCCCGTTGCCGGCCATGGGACCTCCTTCCAGGTTGGCGCCATGGGTCGGTATGCCCGGGGCGGGTCGCCACAAGACCGGCGCGCGGGAGCAGTGGGAAGCGCATGTGACCGCGGAGCGTGCTGGGTTGGTCCCCGCGGGCTCCCGCACGCCCTGCACTGTCCGTGGCTCGTGTGACACGCTGTGCTGTCACACAGGCTGTGCCATTGGAGCGTGATGAACCCACTGAACAGCGGGACGCTCGCGGTGCCGGGCGCGAAGATCTATTACGAAGTGCGGGGCGCGGCGGGACCCTTCCTGCTGCTCATCGGAGGAGGTAACTCCGATGCGGCCGTGTACAAGCGCCTGGCTTCCGTCCTGGCCGCGGGCCACCGTGTCGTCACCTACGACCCGCGCGGGAACTCCCGCAGCGCGCTCGACGGCGACCCGGTGGACCAGAGTGTCGAGGAGCACGCCGACGACGCGTACCGGCTGATCGGGCACCTCGCCGGTCCGGACGAGCGCGTGTGCGTCTTCGGAAGCTGCTCCGGCGGACTCATAGCCCTGGAACTCACGATCCGCCATCCTGACAGGATCAGGTCGGCCGTCGCCCACGAACCGCCTGTTCTGAGCGTTCTCCCCGACGCCGGCCGGCACTTGGCGCTCCTCGACGACGTCTGCCGGACGTACCGCCGGGAGGGCATGGCGCCGGCCCTGGTGAAACTGCAGGCCCTCCACGGTGGCCGGCCCGCGCCGCCCCTGCCGGAGGTGCACAACAACACCGACTTCTTCCTGACCCACTTCGTCCAGCCCTTCACGCGCTTCGTGCCCGATCCCGCGGCACTCGAAAGCGTGGCGCACAAGGTGGTGTGGGCCGGTGGGCATGCCTCACGAGAGGATCTCGTACACCGCCCCGCGCTCGTCCTCGCCGAGCGGCTCGGCCGCGAACTGGAGCTGTTCCCCGGCGGGCACGTCGGCTACGCCAGATATCCGGCCGACTTCGCCGAGCGGCTCGTCGAGGTGCTCACCGCCGCTTCCCGCGCGGCGGACTGTCCGCGGGGGACCACCGGCGGAAGGCTGTGACGTGCGGATCGTGATGGGGGCGCAGAACTGCGGATTCGGTCCGGCGTCCGAGCTCGTCGCGGTTTCCCGGCAGCTTCCCGGGCACGAGCGGGTGTTCGTCGGCGACGGCGTCGCCGCTGTCTTCGCCCGGCGCAACCCCGATGCGTTCGACTACGTGTACGACACCAGCGGGATGCCGGAGCAGGCCGGGGCGGCGGTGATCGACGATCTGCTGCGCGGCTGTGATCACGTGGTCTCCGTCATGGACGCCGAGCTGGTGTTCCGGTCGGTCGTGGCGCGGCGGCCGGTGACCATGGTGGACACCCTGTTCAGTTTCTGGCGGCTCGCACACCCGCCGGCCGGAATCCACGCACTCTGCCTGTCCATGCCACGTTCCAGCTACAGGTCCGCCGACCACCATCTGACGCGTCTTTCGCCACACGAGCGGGTTGTCGCCGCTCACCTGCTCGCCACGCACAGCGTGGTACAGAACTTCCCCGGCGTTGCCGAGCGCGCAGCCGAGTTCGCCGCTCTGGCCACCGGTCCCGAGATACACCGGACCGGGCCGATCATCGACGTCGAAGGACTCCGGAACGTCGTGCGCACCACCGAGCCGGCGTACGACCTGCTGATCAACGTCGGTGGGTTCAAGAACTTCTTCCTGGACTTCGACGTGAACAACGACTACGTGCTTCTGCTGCGCCGGTGGATTCCGGACCTGCTGCGTGACTGGCCGCGCTTCCGTCGTGTCCTCGTCTGCGGCGGCCCGTTCGGCAGGGGCCGGGAGCGGACCGTCACGGTGATGGGCAGACAGGCCGACTGCTGTTTCCTGCGCCAGCGGGAGCTGCTCCAGGTCACGGCGAGTACCGCGGACTGCCTGCTGGCTCCCGGGCTCACGGCGCTCCACGAATCGATCGCCCTGGGACGGTTGCCCCTGGCGATCCACGAGCAGCACTACGCGCATGTCTTCACGATGCGAGCGCTGCACGGCACGCTGTTCGGCCGTAGCGGCGGCCGGTTCACGGACGTGGTGCCGTCTCACGCGTTGCCTGAGGACGACTTCGCGGGGACGGTGGCACTCGTCGAGCTGGCAGGCCGCGTCCGGGAAGACGACGGGCTCTACGCGAAGTACCGGCGAACATTCAACGAACGTATCGAGCAGTACGTCTCACTCGCCGCGCCTCAGCGCCGGCAGGGCGTCGAGGAACTCGGCAGCCTGCTCGCAGGTGAGCCGGTCCGCTCCGTGCTGACTCGCACCCTGAACACCTCGCACGCAGCGTAGCTCGCGGCAGAGCTTGTCCGGGTGTCCTTTCCGGGGCGGCTACCGGCTGTGGGCCTCCGTTCGCGGGAGGCCCACGGGCCGGTGCGCCGGCGCCTGCTCAGCCCTCGTCCGGGACCGCCATCTCGCCGAGGAGGGACCAGTCCTCCTGCGGGACCGTCGCGTTGACGATCCGCGGCGTCTCCACCAGGTGGGACGGCAGCGTCCTGCGGGCCTCGGCGAAGTGGCCGGAACCGACGTGCGCGGCGCCGGCCTCGTCGTCACGGAACGCTTCGACCAGCACGTATTCGGTCGGGTCGTCGACGCTGCGGGACCAGTCGAACCACAGGCACCCGGGCTCGTCGCGGGTCGCCTCGGTGAAGGCACGGGTGATGTCGGGCCACGCGTCGGCGTGCTCGGGCCGGACGCGGAACCTGGCGGTGATGAAGATCATGGAAAGCCTTTCGGGCGTTCAGGGGATGGCGGGTAACGACACGCAGGGAAACGGATCGCGCCCTCGGACGCGTCCTGCCTGAGGTCGTTCACGGCCTCCTGGTGGCGGTCCAGGGGGCGGGGGTGGTGTGCAGCCGGGCCTTGCCCTGGCTGCACACCACGTGTTCGCACAGCTCACTGTGGGAGCCGACGAGACTGCCGATGAAGTTGATCTCGGGGGATGGTGTCGATGGCGGATACGTCGCTCTTCGCCGTAACCGACCACATGGTAATCGCCGGCACGGCCCAGCCGGCGCACGCCTCCGGGGCGTCGCGGCCCTCACCCGAGCTGTCGTGGCCACCGTGTGCCCGCCGTCGCCGGTGACGACCCGTTCAGCCGCGGGCAGCAGGGTCGAGTGCCAGCGCGGCGAACGTGGCCAGCCAGTGGTCGGTGGTGAAGTCACCGCGTTCCACGGCCGGCAGGCCCGCCGCGAGATGCCCGTCGGCGGCCTCGCCCAGGCGGGTGCGGGCCGGTCCGTCCGGCAGGGCGTCCGCGAGGGAACGCAGCGCGGCCGCCCTGCTGAGAGTCAGGCCGAGCAGATGGCCGATCTGCGGGTCGGCGTGGTCGGAGACGACCGGTACGTCCAGCAGGGGACAGGGGGCACCGGAGCGCAGCGCGGGCAGGAAGCGGTCGAGCCACGCCGCGAACCTCTCCTTCGGGAGCACCCGGCGCATGGCGTCGGCCTCGCTCAGCGCCGGGGACAGGAAGTCCTGCCCGGACGGTTCCCAGTGTGCGGGCGCGTCGTGGTCGTCGGCGAACCAGGCCAGCAGGCGTTCGCGCACGGCGCGGTCGGTCGCGGCCGACAGTTGTCCCGAGTCGAGCGCGAGGCCGAGCGCGAAGGCGCTGTTGGGGTGGTTGCCGTGGCGTACGGGGTAGGTGGCCTTGGGCAGCCAGTCGGCCAGCAGCCCGTCGACGGCGGCGACGGCAGGCTCCAGCGCGGCGGCCCAGCGGGCGCCTTCCTCCCCCGGCAGCGCGCGGCACTCGGCGGCGAGCGCGAGCAGCCATGCCCAGCCGTACGGCCGCTCGAAGGAGGGCCGGTCGCGGAGGTAGGCGGCTTCGACGGCCAGGTTGTCCGGGGTGAGGTGCCGGTCGAGCACGGCGACGGCCTGCTCGGTGTCCGGCAGTGCGGGCGTCCCGCCGTGTCGGCGCAGCAGGCGGACGAGCAGCCAGTGCATGTGGACCGAGGAGTGCCAGTCGTAGGCGCCGTAGAAGGCCGGGTGCAGTGAGCGGGGGGCGAGGTGCTCGTCGGGAGAGGTGATCAGGTGGGCGGGGAAGTTGGGGTACTCGCGGGTGATGTTGGCGAGGGCGAGCCCGGCGAAGGGGGCCGCGTAGGCGCTGAGCGGCATCAGTGGGTGGCTCCTTCCGTGACCTTGAGGTCCCGCTCGGCCGGGGTGTGGGCGGCGGTGGCCAGCAGGGCGCGCAGGCCGTGGGCGACGGTGGTCGGCGGCAGGGACGGCGCGGTGCCGTCGGTGACCTGTTCCGGCGCCCAGGGCACGTGCACGAAGCCGCCCCTGACGTGCGGGAACTCGGTGGCGATGAGGTGGCCGAGGCCGTAGGCCACGTGGTTGCAGACGAAGGTGCCGGCCGTGTTGGAGACGGCGGCCGGGACGCCGGCCTCGCGCATCGCGGCGACGCACGCCTTGATGGGGAGGGTGGAGAAGTAGGCGGCGGGGCCGCCCTGGACGACCGGTTCGTCGATGGGCTGCCGGCCGGCGTTGTCGGGTATGCGCGCGTCGTCGACGTTGATGCCGAGGCGTTCGACGGTGACGCCGGGGCGTCCGCCCGCCTGGCCCAGGCAGAGCACCAGGTCGGGTGTGTGGGCGTGGACGGCGTCGCGCAGGACGTCGAGGGACTTCCCGAAGACGCAGGGCAGTTCGGCGGCGGTGACGTCGAGTCCGGCGGGCGGTTCGGCGGCCACCAGGGAGGCCGCCTGCCAGGAGGGGTTCACGCTCTCGCCTCCGAAGGGGGCGAAGCCGGTGATGAGGACACGGGTCATGGGCATTCCTTGCGGGTGGGGCGGGCGCCGGCCGGAACCGGGAGCCGGGGGCTCAGAAGGCGAAGAGCGCCATGATGACGGTGCAGCAGCCGAGCAGCGCGATGCCCGTCGGCAGCTGTGCCTTGATCGGTCCGTACTGGTCCTTGAGCTCGAGCAGGGTGGCCGGGACGATGTTGAAGTTGGCGGCCATCGGGGTGCACAGCGTGCCGGCGAAACCGGCCAGCATGCCGATCGCGAGGACGGCGGGCTCGTTGCCGTGCATCTGCTGGATGAGGACGGGCCAGCCGATCGCCGCGGTCATCACGGGGAACGCGGCGAAGGCGTTGCCCATGATCACGGTGAACAGGAACATGCCGACGCAGTACGCGATCACCGCGAGGTACTTGGAGTCGTCCGGCAGGACGTCGTTGACGATCTTGCCGACCTGGTCGCCGACGCCCGCGGCGGCGAAGATCGAGCCGAGTACGGCCAGGAGCTGGGGCAGCAGCAGGGCGGAGCCCATCGCCTCCAGCATGGAGCGGCCGGAGTGGAGCGGGACCGACACCTTCTTCTCGCCGGTGATCAGCATGCCGACGACGAGCGCGGCGACGCAGCCGAGGCCGAGACCGAGGAGCGTGGCCTTGCCCGACTCGAACAGCCCGGACTCGTCCAGCACGGAGGCGCAGACGATGGCGACGAGCGGGATGGTCAGCGCGGGGACGAAGATCTTGTTGCCGAGCCGGGCGGCGGACGCCTCGCGCTGTTCGCCGGTGGTGGTGACCGGGACGCCCTTGCCGAGGAAATTGAATCCCGCGAGCACGATCAGGGTCAGGACGGCGACGCCGAGCGGTTCGGCGGGCAGGGTCCAGCCGCCGTTGCCGGCCGTGGCGTTGGCGACGCCGGTGCCGTAGGGGAAGGTGAGCCCGAGCAGGCCCCAGAACGCGGCGGACGTCCAGCGCTTGGGATTGCTGCGGTCGGTGGCCATCTGGACGGCCATGACGACGAAGACGAGGCCTATCAGCCAGTACAGCCATTCGACTTTGATCACTTGTCGGCCCCCTCGGGAAGCGGCAGGTCGTGCTCGGCGGCGGCCAGCGCCATCTCGCGCTCCAGCTGCCTGTCCATGAGCAGCAGCCGGGCACCGTGGATGACGAAGGCGCAGACCGCGAGCGGGATCGCCCACAGGGCCAGCTGGGTCGGTTCGATCTCCTGGTGGTACGTGGAGTTCACGAAGCCGGTGATCAGCAGGATGGAGCCGATGGCGATGAAGCAGTCCTCGCCGAAGAAGACGCCCACGGTGTCGGCCGACGCGGAGTAGGAGCGCACCTTCTCGCGCAGCCGGTCGGGCAGCTTGGCCCCGGTGGAGCGTTCGGCGGCGGCCTCGGCCATGGGCGCCACCAGGGGCCGCACGGTCTGCGCCGGGCCGCCGATGCTGTTCAGGCCGAAGGCCGCGGTGACCTGCCGGACCAGCAGGTAGACGGTGAGGAACCGGCCGGCGCTGAGCCTGCCCAGGCGGCCGATGAGGTTGCGGGCCTGTTCGCGCAGGCCGTAGCGCTCGAGCAGCCCGATCACCGGGAGCACGATGGCGTAGACGGTGACCGAGCGGCTGTCGGCGAAGGACCGGCCGAAGGCCGCGAGGACCTCCAGCGGGTTCATCTTGCCGAGCAGTCCGGTGACGATACCGGCGACGCCCACCACGAGGACGGGGTTGCGGCGCGTGACGAATCCGAGGATCACCACGACCACACCGAGGAGAACGATCATTCGGTGGCCTTCTTCAGGCATGAGGGGGCAGGGCACGGATCCGGGAGCTTCGGAGCCGCGGCTTCATCGGTCCTCGGACCATAGCTCCAGATACGTGGCAGATGCACGGACACTAGCGATCGTTGAACGATCTAACAAGAGGTGGATTTCGCATCGCCTGTCACGCACACTCATCGACCCCTTGTCGGATCGTTCAACAATCGTTTACGTTCAGAGCGTGATCGACCTCAACGCAGACCTCGGTGAAGGCTTCGGCCGCTGGACCCTCACCGACGACGACGCCCTGCTCTCCGTCGTCACCAGCGCCAACGTCGCCTGCGGTTTCCACGCGGGCGACCCCTCGGTGATGCGCCGCGTCTGCGACCTCGCCGCCGAGCGCGGGGTGCGGATCGGCGCCCAGGTGTCCTACCGCGACCTCGCGGGGTTCGGACGGCGTGCCATGGACGTGCCCGCCGACGAACTGGCGGCCGAGGTGGCGTACCAGATCGGCGCGCTCAGGGTGTTCGCCCAGGCCGCCGGGGCCGACGTGGCCTACGTGAAGCCGCACGGCGCGCTCTACAACCGCACCGTCCACGACGCCGAGCAGGCCGGTGCCGTCGTGGCCGGGGTGCGGCTCGCGGGCGGGGCCCTGCCCGTGCTCGGTCTCCCCGGCTCACGGCTGCTCGCCGCCGCCGCGGAGGCGGGACTCGTCGGCGTACCCGAGGCCTTCGCGGACCGCGCCTACACCGCACGGGGCACACTCGTCCCCCGCCGGGAGGCGAACTCCGTGGTCACGGACGAGGACGCGGTGGTACGGCGCGCGCTGGCCTTCGCTGTGCGAGGGGCGGTCGAGGCCGTGGACGGAACGACCGTCGCGGTCGCCGCCCGGTCCCTGTGCGTGCACGGTGACACCCCGAACGCGGCCAGGATCGCGGCACGGGTCCGCGGGGCGCTGGAGACGTCGGGGGTCGGGATCGGGGCGTTCGCATGACGGGGAGCCGCTCCCTCACGGCGCGTCCCGCCGGTCGCCGCGCGCTGCTCGTCGAACTGCCCGACGCCGAACGCACCGCGGCCTTCCACGCGGAAGTGCTGCGCCGGCGCGCCGCCGGGATCCTGCCGCCCGTGGAGGAGATCGTGCCCGGGGCGCGGACCGTCCTGCTGGACGGCGTGCCGGACCCGGAGGCGCTGGCCCGCGGGATCACCGACTGGGAGGTGCCGTCGGCTGCCGACGACGACGGGGACGTCGTGGAGATCGCCGTCCGCTACGACGGGCCGGACCTGGCCGACGTCGCGGCGTGGTGGGGGGTCGCCCCCGAGGAGGTCGCCGCACGCCACACTTCCCGCACCTACCGTGTCGCGTTCTGCGGTTTCGCGCCGGGCTTCGCCTACCTCACCGGGCTTCCCGCAGAGCTGCACGTGCCCCGCAGGGCCACCCCCAGGACACGGGTTCCGGCCGGCGCGGTCGCCCTCGCCGGCCCCTACAGCGCCGTCTACCCACGCTCCACGCCGGGAGGCTGGCAGTTGATCGGCACCATGCCGGACCCGGGACCGCTGTGGGACCCCGCCCGGGACCGGGCGGCGCTCCTCGCCCCGGGGACCCGTGTGCGCTTCACCACAGCGAACGCCGCCTCGGAGGCCACGGGATGACGGCCAAGCTCACCACGGTGCGCTCCGGCGCGCTCACCACGGTGCAGGACGCGGGCCGGCGCGGCCACGCCCACCTGGGAGTGCCCCGCTCGGGTGCCCTGGACGCCCCCGCGATGCGGCTCGCCAACCGGCTGCTGGGCAACGATCCGGGCGCCGCCGTACTGGAAACCACCCTGACCGGGTGCGCCCTCCAGCCCGACCGCGCCGTCACCGCCGTGGTCGGCGGTGCGCACTGCCCGGTCACCGTGGACGGACGGCCGGTGGCCTGGGGGGCTCCGGTGCGGGTGCCGGCGGGCGCGGTCCTGAACGTGGGGACGGCGACCGCGGGCGTGCGCTCGTACGTGGCGGTGCGCGGGGGCATCGCCACCGACCCCGTCCTGGGCAGCCGCTCGACGGACCTGCTCTCGGGCCTGGGCCCGGCGCCCCTGCGGGACGGGGACGTCGTGCCGGTGGGCGTTCCGGCACGGCCGATGGCACCGTCCGTCGCCGCCCCGTGGCCCGGGCCGCCCACCGAACTGGTCCTGCCGGTACGCCTGGGCCCGCGCGCCGACTGGTTCACCCCGGCCGCCCTGCGCACCCTCGCCTCGGCGACCTACCACGTCTCCCCGCACAGCAACCGGATCGGGCTGCGCACCGAGGGGCCGCCGCTCGAGCGGGCGTTGACCGGCGAACTGCCCAGTGAGGGCATGGTGCTGGGCGCCGTGCAGGTTCCGCCGGACGGACGCCCTGTGGTCTTCCTGCACGACCACCCGACGACAGGGGGCTATCCGGTCATCGCGGTCGTCGCGGAACCCGCCCTCGCGGCGGCGGCCCAGGCCGCGGCCGGGACGCCGGTGCGCTTCACGCTCGGCTGAGGCCCGGTTCACGGGCTTCACGAGACCGAGGGTTCACGGACGCGGCGGGTCCGGACATGTCGGGGTGCGCCCTCGAGCCGTCGTCCGCCGGCGTCCGGCAGTCCGACTCGGGGAAAACGGCTCGCGGGGGCACAGCCCTGGGAACCGGTGCGCGACGCCTCGTGGTTCGGCCGGGCCACGGTCAGGACCATGCTGAGGAGGTGTTGTCGCAGACTCGCTGCACGCGTACGAGTCGGGAACACCTACCGACGTCGCGGCGGTTTGGGCACACGCAGCCGAGGCGACGTCAGTGACGCCCTGGCCGCTCCTGCCGACCGCCCGACTCGACCGTGCCCAGCAGGCTCCTCGCACCCATGGCGCCGTCCCCGGTGCGCTGAGGCCCGGGTGGCTTCGCCCGCCGGAACGGGCAACGCCGCGAGATAGGCTGCGTCTCACCAGCCCAGCCGGACGCCAGAGGCAAGGAGTTGGCCATGGGGCCGCAGGACGCACAGGAGGCACAGCTCTCGCAGGACACGGCTGAACGGCTGCGGGCGATCAGCCGCGAGCTCTCGGACCGTTTCTACGAACGGGCCGACGTGGTGCGGACGCTGGTGGTGACACTGCTGGCCGGTCAGCATTCGCTGGTACTCGGCCCGCCCGGTACGGCGAAGTCCGAGATGGCCCGGGAACTCACGGGCAGGATCGAGGGAGCGTCCTACTGGGAGATCCTCCTGTCGAAGTTCACCGCGCCGACGAAGATGTTCGGTCCCATCGACGTGGCCGCGCTGGCCCGGGGCGAGTATCGACAGGTCTACGACGGCCGTGCCACGACCGCGCACGTCGCGTTCATCGACGAGATCTTCAAGTGCTCGACGGCGGCCCTGAACGAGACGTTGGGCTACCTCAACGAACGGATCTACCACCCGGAGAGCGGTGGCGAACCGATCCGCTGCCCGCTGATCGGCGCCATCACGGCGAGCAACGAACTGCCGAGCGGGGAGGACTCCGCCGCGATCTACGACCGGCTGCTCGTGCGGATCGAGGTCACGTACCTGGAGGACCCCTCGAACTTCGCCGCGCTGGTCCGCTCCGCCGTCAGCCGCCCGGCGGCGCCGGCACGGACCACGGTCGAGCTGGCCGCATTGCGGCACGCGGTGACCGAGGCGGTCCCGGCGGTGGCCGTGCCCGACGCGATCGTGGACGCGATCTGTACGCTGCGGGCGGCGCTGCGCCGCAAGGAGCTCGTCGCCTCCGACCGCCGCTGGCGGCAGGCGGTCGGCCTGCTCCAGGCGTCCGCGTACCTCGACGGCCGCCCGACGGTCGCCGAGACCGACCTGTCGGTGCTGACCCACGTGTTGTGGGACTCCCCCGCCGAACGCCCGACCGTCGAACGCGAGGTGCTGCAGCTGGTCAACCCGGACGCCAAGGAGGCGCTCGACCTCGCCGACACCGTCGAGGAGCTGGAGGCCCAGCTCGACGCGATGGCCGGGCAGTCCCGCGAGGCACTGAGCGAGTGGGTCATCAAGAAGGCCCACCACCAGCTGGCCATGGCGGGCAGGCGGCTGGAGAAGCTCCGCGAGGAGGCGGCGGGCGCCGGGCGCTCCACCGCCACCATCGACCGGGTCACCGGCCGTCAGCGCGCGGTACGCGCCCGCGTCCTCACCGAGGCCCTCGGCGTGGACGCGAGCATGGTGCAGGCCCAGCTCTGAACTCCAGGACGATCAGGACGATGGGCGAGACGACACCGGACGGACTCGGTGAGCCGGCGGGCCGGGCCGGTGAGTGGCCGGCCCTGTCCCCCGCTCCCGAACGGCACACGGCGGCCGTGGTAGCGGACCGGTTCGACCGGATGGTGTGGCGCGACACCTACGCGCAGGCGGCCGCACTCCGCGAGCTGGCAGAGGAACTGAACGAGCGCCACCACCACGCCACCGACCTCCTGGCCGACGCGTTCCTGGCCGCCTACAAGGTCGGCCCGCGGTTGCGCGAGCCCATGGAGATGGACGCCTCGCGCCTGGTCCACCACCGGATCATCGCCTCACTGCTGGAGTCCTCGGAGTTCACCGGGCTGCACCGTGAGACGGCCGGTGACCCGTACGCGGCCGCCATGGCCGTACTGGCCCAGGCCCCCGCGCTGCGCCGGCTCCTGGACGGCTCCGGGGCCGCCCGGGAACAGGCCGAGCGGGCGGAGAAGAGCCGGCGGGAGGCCGAGGCTGCGGCGGCCGCCGTGTCCGAAGCGCTCCAGCGGGCCGCCGACGGGACCGCCGAGGACGGCACGGTGCCGGATCCGGCGGCCGACGCCGTACGACAGGCGGTCAGGACCGCGGAGGCCGCCGCGCAACAGGCCGCCCAGGACGCCACGCAGGCCCTCGCGACGGCGGTCCCCGGCAGTCGTGCCACCGTGCGGAACGCGCTGGCGAAGGCTGCCGCGGCGGCCCGGCAGGAGGCCGCGCTGATGCGGGCGTGGGGTGTCGGCCCCGGTGAACTGGAGCGGATGCCGTTCGATCAGCGGGCGCGGCTCGCCGAGCGGCTGCGCACCAGCCGTCTCGCACAGTGGGCCGAACTGATCGGCCGCTTCCGGCAGATGGCCGACGGCGAACGCGCCCGGAAGGTGGAGAACGCCACCGGGGAACTGGTCGGCGTCACGCTCGGTGACGACCTCTCCCGCGTCGTCCCCTCCGAGCTGGCCGCCCTCGGCCTGCCCGAGCTGCGCGCGGTGTTCGCCGCGCGTTACGCCGCCGGGGAGCTGATGCTCTACGACAGCCAGGGTGAGCAGGACACCGGCCGGGGCGCCATCATCGCGTGCGTGGACACCTCGCACTCCATGTACGAGGCGGGGCCCGGCGGCATCACGCGGGAGGCGTGGGCCAAGGCGTGCGCCCTGGCGCTGCTGGACCAGGCCCGCCACTCGGGGCGTGACTTCGTCGGCATCCTGTTCTCCGCCGCCGACAAGCTGCGGATCTACCGTTTCCCGGCCGGCCGGCCCGCCGGCATCGCGCAGACCCTCGACTTCGCGGAGACCTTCCTGGGCGGCGGCACCAGCTACCAGAGGCCGCTGACAGCGGCGAGCGAAGTGCTCGAGGAGGAGTTCAACGACGCCGCACGTTCCCGCGGCGACATCGTGATGCTCACCGACGACGACTGCGGCGTCACCGAGGAGTGGATGCGCGGCTGGAACGACGCCAAGCGCCTGTTGGGCTTCCGGGTCTTCGGCGTCGCCGTCGGAGCCCCGCGCGTCGCCGAGGAGGGCTCCGTCCTGGAGGCCCTGTGCGACAACCTGCGCTCCGTCGAGGACCTCACCGACGTACACTCCGCCGCCGACCTCTTCCGCATGATCTGACGAGGGGACGTACGCCCGTTCCGCCCGGGACGCGCGGTGGCGGACCGCGGCTCACCCGCCCCGGGGCGGGTGAGCCGGGGCCGTCCGCGTCGTTACGGCTTGCGGGCCACGGCGCCGTACATCGCGATGTCCTCGTCCCGGACGCCCTGTTCGCCCGTGCCGTCCGGACGCCACTTGTGGACCTGGACGATTCCCGGCTCGGCCAGGTCGAGGCCCTCGAAGAACTCGTGGGCCTCGTCGATGGTGCGCAGCCGCATCGGCATGTCGCGGGCCGCGTACTCGCGCGCGACGCGGCCCACCTCCTCCGGGGCGAACTCGGCGGTGCCGATGGTCATGGCGAGATGGCTTCCCGAGGGCAGGGGCTCCATGAGGCGGCGGACGATGCCGACCGCGTCGTCCTCGTCCAGGACGAAGTGCACGATCGCGATGACGGTGAGGGCGACGGGCTCGGTCAGGTCCAGGGTCCTGCGGAACTCGGCGGATTCGAGGACCGCTTCCGGGTGCTGGAAGTCCGCCTCGATGTACGCCGTCCGGCCTTCGGGCGTGCTGGACAGCAGGCCCTGGGAGAGAGTGAGGACGATCGGGTCGTTGTCCACGTAGACCACCCGCGATTCGGGGGCCACCGACTGCGCGATCTCGTGCAGGTTGGGCGAGGTGGGGATGCCGGTGCCGATGTCGAGGAACTGACGGATGCCCGCCTCCTCGGCCAGCCAGCGCACCGCGCGGTTCATCCAGTCCCGGTTGGCGCGCATGTGCACGGGCAGGGCGGGCCATTCCCGGGCCATGGCGTCACCCGCCTCCTGGTCGGCGGGGTAGTAGTCCTTCCCTCCCAGGATGTAGTCGTAGATCCGGGCCGAGTGCGCGTGCTCGGTGTCGATCCGGTCGGCCGGCCATCCGCTGTCGGACAACGTTCGCCCCTCTCCATTCGGGTCGTGCGGTACGGGTGAGTCAAAGGTCCTTGCGCAGGGCGCCGAGGAGTTCCTCGGTGCTTCTGGCGGGCGCCGCCTGGGCGCCGAGCCGGTCCAGGGCCTCGCGATAGACCACGACGTCGTCGCCCTTGTCCAGGTAGACGGCGCCCACCAGGCCGCTGAGGTAGACGATGTCGGGCAGTTCGGGGGCGCGGAAGCGGAAGAGGTGGAACGCGCCCGCCCGCATGGCGGGGTGCGGGCCGGAGGCGAACGGCATGACCTGCAGTGTCACATGGGGCAGCCGGTTGACCTCGATCAGGTGGTCCACCTGCTGCCGCATCACCCCGGAACCGCCGATGGGCCAACGCAGCACCGTTTCGTCCATGACGACCCACAGACGGGGTGGGGACGGACGAGTGAGGATCTCCTGGCGACGCATGCGAAGGGCGACCCTCCGCTCGGTGTCCACCGAGGAGGCGTGCGGGTTGCCGGCGCTCAGCAGGGCCCGCGCGTAGGCCGGGGTCTGGAGCAGGCCGTGCACGAACTCGGGCTCGTAGGCGCGGATGTGCAGGGCCGCCTGCTCCAGACTCAGGTACGCCGCGAACCAGTCCGGCATGACGTCCCGGTAGGTGTGCCACCAGCCGCGCTTGTTCGCCTCGCGTGCCGCCTTGAGGAAGGTGTCGATCTCCTGCTGGTCCCGGACGCCGTAGACCTGCAGCAGCTTCTCCACGTCCGGCAGGCGCAGCCGGGCCACTTTCGCCGCCTCCAGACGGCGGATCGTGGAGTGACTCACCCCGATCGCCTCACCGGCCTGTTCGAACGTCAGACCGGCGCGGGTCCGCAACTCCTCCAGCTGCCTGCCGAGGATCATGCGCAGCACGGAGGGGGCGCCGCCCCAATCGGTCTCCGCGGTCACACCGTCTCCCCTTCATCGTCCCGCGCCCAGGCTCAGGCGCGCAGTCTGTCACGAGCGTTCCGTCGACGAAGAGGTCGGGTGTAGGGAGCTGCAAATTTCAACTTGCTGGTTGCGCACAGTTGTTGACGGATGACAGAGTGACTTCGCCACTGACCGCAATGTCCCGCACCCACCACCCCACTCGCTGTCCAGGCGCAGAGTCGGGGGGCGGCTGCCCGCTTGACAACGTTCTCCTGACGACCTTTTCGGGTCGAGCACGCCCGCAGAGCGCCTGCGTGTCGAAGCGGAGGACCGGAACCTCGCCGACGCACCCGGGCCCCCGCTCTCGGCCCGGCCAAAGGACACCCCCCATGGACCTCCAGCACACCCGCGATCCACGTCCGTCCGCGGCCACCTCCCGCGACCGCCCGTGCCCTTCCGACACCCTCCGCGAACCCCGGCGGCACTGCCCCGGACCGGCCTCACTGACCCTTCCCACCGGACTGCGTGCCGACCTCGGTCACGACGCGGTGAGCACGTCCCAGGAACACGGCGAACGCATCCTGGCCGGCCTGCCCCGTGCGGGCTGCGTCTTCGCCGACCAGGGACGCTGGTGGTGGATCGTCCCCTCGGGGTCCGACATCGGTGTGACGTGGCCCCACGGCACCCACTACGTCGTCGGCGACCCCTCCTGGACCCGCCCCCGGCCGGCCGTCCGGCCGACCGGTCCGCGCCTGGTCCACGGCCCCGACGGCAACTCGCCCTACACCGCGCCCATCCCGCTGTACTTCCTCGCCTGCCGGCTCACCGGCGTGGCACCGCACTGGTCCGTGGACGCCTGACCGGAGGCGCGGCTGTACGTGGTGCCACCCCACCAGCAGCACGTGCCTTCGGATCCGTTCCGGTGCGGCGTCGCGAGAGCAGCTTCCGCGTCGATGCCGCCCTGGACGGCTACGAAGGCGGCCGTCGGGTGTCCTCCCGCAGCTGGAACGAGTCGGTGCCACGCGATCCGCTCCAGCCGGTGTGGCATCCGGCGGCCTCGACGTTGTGGAATGGGGACGTGAACTCTCGTACCCCCGGCCCCGAGCGCCCCGAACGCGCCCGTCCCGCCTCCCACAGTCTCACCGGTGTCGGCCTCGCCGTCCTCGATCCCGCCGGCCGGGTCCTGCTCGGCCTCGGCCACGACGGCCGATGGGAACTCCCGGGTGGCAAGGTCGACACCGGAGAGGATTTCGAGACGGCCGCCGCGCGCGAACTGACGGAGGAAACCGGGCTCACGGTGTCCGCGGCGGACGTACGGGTACTGACGGTCCTCGTCGACGGGCTCAACGGGCTGACCCGGGTGACGGCCGCGGCCGTCACCCGGCGGGCGACGGGTACGGCCCGGGTCACCGAGCCGGACAAGATCGTGCGCTGGGAGTGGTTCGACCGCCGGGCGGTGCCGTGTTCACTCTTCCCGCCGTCCGCCTCGGTCCTGGACTGCCTGTGGCCCGAGGCGGTGCCAAGAGGAGCCCCCGAGGTACGTCATTACAGGGTGCTCGACGACGCGGCCGCCCCGCCCCGCTGAATCGCGTGCACCGTCGGCCCGCCCCCGCGCAGCCGAAGGCACCGCACCGGGGCGGCGGTCAAAGGCTCTTCAGTGCAGCGGCGCTGGGGCTGCCGGCTTCTGCCGTGTACATCACCAAGGAGAAGCCTGAGCCGGGCAGGCCGAGGGTGTGCCGGTCGATGTCCAGCTCGCCCAGTGTGGGGTGACGCAGGTTCTTTCGCACGCTGGGCATGGGGCGCACAGCGTGATTGCGCCAGCTGCTCGCGAAATCCGGATCGTGGGTTGCGAACTCGTTGATCAGCTCTGCGAGCACGTTGTCCGTGGGGTGCCGAACGCTGGCTGCGCGCAAGTGAGCGGCTGCCTGCCGAGAGAAATCGGACTCCGAACCGGGCGCGCCGGTACAGAGGGTGTCACGGAATCTCTTCGACATGCGCGTGACGTTGCGCTCGTCAGATGTGAGACGGGAGAAGTCTGTGATCAGAGCCGCGGCTGCTGCGTTCCAGGCGACGATGTCCTGCCGGTCGTTGACGATGTAGGCAGGGATGCCGTCAAGTCTGCCGAGCAGCTGCTGGGCATCCTCGGGTACGTGGTCTGGCGCGCCGCCGTTCTCCGCCGGCAGCGCTTGTCCGGCCAGGCGGGCCAGATGGTCACGCTCTGCTTCGGTGAGCTGGAGAGCCGTCGCCAGCGCGACCAACACCTGCGGTGAGGGCCGGGGTGCCCGTGCCCGTTCCAGTCGTTCGTAGTAGCTCACCGACACCTGTGCCAGGGCGGCTACCTCTTCGCGGCGCAGTCCGGGTGTGCGACGGGCGCGCCGGCCTGGTGGAAGCGTCGCTTCGGCCGGCACGTCTTCTGGTCGCAGTTCCTCGCGGCGCCGGCGGAGAAAGGCTGCGAGTTCCTGGCTGCTCACTCTTTCATCCTGTCACAGGAGGGACGGCTGAGCCTCGCACTGCCGGTCCGGGGCTTGGCTGTCCGTTCCGCGCCCGCACATCTGCTGTGCATGGTGGCGTGGTCGGTTTGTTGACTACGAGGAGAAATGGTGCCCAGGACCCCTGAGGAAACTTTTCGCCGCCTGATCGATCTGATGCTGGTCAAAGACATGAATGCCGTGGCGGATCTGTGGGCGCCTGACGGAATTGCGGAATTCCCCTTCGCAGCCGGGAGCTCCCCTCGCGTTCTGCGCGGACGTGAGGAGGTACGTGCCTACCTCGCCCACTATCCGGAGCTGATGGACATGAAGGAGGTGACCGCACTCACCGTGCGACCCACGGATCGAACGGACACCGTCGTCGTGGAGTGGACGGCCACCGGCCGCACCGTGGCCACCTCCCGGCCCTACCGCCTGGACTACATCGTGGTTCTCACGGCCCGCGACGGGCTGATCGCTCTGTATCGGGATTACTGGAGCCCGCTGTCGGCGGCCGCCGCTGCCGGGGGTCTCGCCGGGCTGATCGACTCGCTGGAAAGGAAGGACGGCTGATGTCCGGAGTGCTGGTGACCGGAGGCACCGGCAAGACCGGTAGAACGCTGGTGCAAGTGCTCCGCAACGCTGGTGTGCAGACACGGGCCGCCAGCCGGAACCCTGCCGCAGCCGATCCTGATGCGATCCGCTTCGACTGGAGCGACCCGACCACATACGGACCCGCGCTCGACGGGACGGACCGGGTCTTCCTGCTCCCGCCGGTGGAGAGCGTGGACCCGCTGCCGCTGGTCGAGCCCTTCCTGCGCCAAGCGCAGCGGGCCGGTATCCGGCGCCTCGTGATGCTCGGCTCCGCCCTTGTGCTGCCGAACGCGCCCAGCGCTGTGGAGCTGGCCGCTCAGGTTCAGGCCCAGCCCGGAGGTGTCGTACTCCGCGCGTCCGGCTTCATGCAGAACTTCCTGCGCCCGCACCCCCTGGCCGAGCGCATCCATCGACTCGGTGAGATCCGCACCGCAGCCGGTGACGGCAAGCTGGGGTGGGTCGATGCGCGGGACATCGCGGCCAGTGCTGCCGCGCTGTTGGCCGACGTGGGGGTGGACGCCCGAAGCGACTACCTGATCACCGGACCGCACGGGATGAGCTACCCACAGGCCGCGCAGATCATCACCGCGCAGACCGGCAGGCAGGTTCGGGTGGAGCGTATTACGGAGGAGGAACAGGCTGCCGCCTACCGTGCCTCCGGAATGCCAACCGAGTTCGCTGCCGCGCTTGCCGCCGTCGAGCGCGGCATCAAGGAGGGACGCGAAGACCAGGTCAGCACCGCGGTGCTCGAACTGACCGGCCGTCCGCCGCGCGCCTTTGCCGAATTCGTCTCGGATCACGCGTACGAGTGGACGCAGTAGTGCCTGAACAGCAGCGATGTGCGGTCGAGTAGGAACCACGCGGAGAGTGCAGTTCGGCGTCACATGATGTGACGCCCCATCGGGTGGTGCGACATCCCATGGGTTCCCGTGGTTCTTGCTTGGGGGCCTGAGCACCCGGCCCGGCCTTCTCGTCCAGTCCGATCAGTCTGCAGTCTGCGGTCTGGTCGAAGGCGCGGGGGCGCGGAGGCGCATGCTGTCGGCGCTGGCGGTGGTGAGAGGGAACTCGGCAGAGCTCCGGAGAACTCACGGGATGTCGCACTGAGGCGCTTGAGTCTCCAGCCGCCGGAGGGTTCAGGATATTGCTCATGGACGACGAACACCCCGACGTGCTCACCATCGGCCGGCTCGCGCACCGCACCGGGCTTTCGGTGCGTACCCTGCGCTTCTGGTCGGACGAGGGGGCGGTGCCGCCTGTGGCCCGCTCCGCGGGCGGCTACCGCTTGTACGACGCCGAGTCCGTGGCCCGCGTCGAGCTGGTCCGCACCCTGCGGGAGCTGGGCCTCGGACTCGGCGACGTGTGCCGCGTCCTGAGCGGCCGCACCACGGTCGCCGAGGTCGCTGACGCGCATGTGGCCGCGCTCGACGCGCAGATCCGCTCACTCAAGATGAGCCGGGCCGTCCTGTCCACCGTGGCGAAACGGGGTTCGACCGTTGAGGAGACAGCACTGATGAACCGGTTGGCGCGGCTTTCCGCCGCCGAGCGCAAGCAGATCATCGACGAGTTCAAGGAGGAGGTGTTCGGCGGCCTCGACGACCCGCGCCTGCGCGACCGCCTGCGTACCTTCAGCATCGAATTGCCCGACGAGCCCACACCTGAGCAGGTCGACGCCTGGATCGAACTGGCCGAGTTGGTGCGGGACCCCGGTTTCCGCGCCCGGTTGCGCACATGGATGGAGCTCAACACGCCCGTACCGGGGCAGGGCCGTCCCCCCGGGGCGTCCATCTGGTGGGCCAGGCAGATCGTGCAGACCGTCGCGGAGGTCAGAAAGGGCGGGATCGCTCCCGAGGGGCCGGCAGCGGCCGAGGTGCTGTCCGAGCTGTTCGGTGACGCCGATCGGGCCGCCGTGCTGCGCAGTCTGGAGGCCGGGATCGAGGCAGGAGCGGAGCACTACCGCAGTCTCGTCGCCCGTGTGCGCGGGCAGGATGCGTCGCCCGACGCGACCGAGGAACTGGAATGGCTGGCGCGGGCCCTGCGCACCGCGGAGCAGGCTTGAGCCGAACTCAGGCCGGCGTCCACCGGGATGTGCTGCGGCGACGGTGGCGCACCGCGCTGGGGCGCACGCCTGAGAGCCTGATGTGGATGCCCTGCGCATGAAAGCCGTGGCCTGCGGTCTGGCCGCGGTGCGACGCTCGTGCAGTGAGCCCGCGGCTCGACGCCGGGAGAGTCCTCGTCCCGGGCAGGAGGGCAAGGTGTCCGTTGACCGTGAGCTCACCGGTGGCCGCACCACAGGGGACGGAGCCGTTCGTGGAGTCCTCGTCGGCCAACGGCTCCCTTCGGGTAGTGGCGGCGCAGGTTGGCGGCGAGGACGAGTTCCTGGACATCGTCGCCGCCCTCGCGGGAGAGCGGAACGCACGGCATTACGGCGCCCTGCTGCTGACCAGCGCCCACGGCATCGCGGGCATGGAGCTCAGCGGCCACCTCGACACAGACAAGTGGCACACCACGGCCGACGAACTCGTCGACACCCTCGTCCGCGTGGTCACGGACGCCGGCGAATGACAGAGCAACGCCCACGCCGCCCCCTCGATGGCAGACGCCCGTGCGAAGGCGGCGAGGACTCGCGGCAGGTCGGAATCGGTGTCGGCGGCGAAGCGGGCGATGGCGGCCAGAGACGTGGCTCCGCCGAGGATGGCGACCAGGCACAGCGCGAGCAGGGAGCCCAGGCGGTGAGGACGGTGTTCATCAAGTCACGTGGACTGACCGGACAGTCGAATGACCGGTTGATCAAGCAAGCGGCTTGCGGTAACGGACGTACTCGTTCTGCCGCCGGAACCCCACGCTCTCGTAGAGATCGTAGGACCGGTGCGGATTTGCCGTGCCCGTGAACAGCCGCGCAGTCGTTGCCCCCCGCTCGCGAAGACTTCGCAGCCCGTCCAGCAGCAGGACCCGGCCGATTCCCAGGCGTCGTTGGTCCGTCCGGACACTCAGCTCTTCGACCTCGCCCACAGTGTGGTGGTGACGGCGGAGGGAGCAGAGGGCGACGCCGACCATGTCCTGCCCGTTCCAGGCGGCTCTCCAGCATGCCGGGTCAGCGGTGTCGACGAAGTCCTGGAAAGTCCATTTCTGAGTGAAACCGGTGTCCGCATACGAATCGACGACCGTCCTCCAGGCTGCACGGTAGTGGCTTGTCCCGATCGGCCCCGTCCGTATCCCGGCCGGCAGTTCGCTGCCCAGCAGCTCGGGCACCTGCTGGAGATCGCCCAGCTTCAGCTCGACCAGGCTGAAGACACGTCGGTAGTCGGCTGCGAGCAGTAGCGCGGTGGCGTCCTGTTCGGAGGCCACGGCATTCGCGCCGATCACCGCCGTACGGGCCGTTCCATGCTGTTCGACGAGCCGGCGAATCCGCTCTTCGGCCCAGCTCAGCATGGCTGATCCGATGCCCTGACGGCGATGTTCGGGCAAGAGGTGGCCCCGGTGCAGGTACAGCCACGTGTCGTCCCGCTCCTGCCACCACCGGATCGTCGAGTAGCCGACGACGCTCCCGTCGTGTACCACCAGGATCTGGTTCTTGGCCGGCTCCTCGAGCTTGGCGGAGGATTCGGCGATCTCGGCCGCGGTCGGGAGCCCTTCCACCACCGAATGGGCGTCGATCCGGTCCCGTTCAGCACATCCCAGCCGCACCGCGGCCATAGGACCGTGGTCTTCGTCGCCGCGATACGGCCGGAACTCGAAGCCGACCGGAAGTATTTGTCCTGGTGCGCCGTCCGACATGGTCGGATGATCTCGAACTTCGAGGAAGGTCCGCCACCCTTTTCACGACAAGGACGCACTCGACGAGCCGTCCACGTTCTGCTCCCCGCACCCGCAGGGATGGCCCGTGTGGCAGCCGCAGGACCTGCCGGTGCCCTGTCCCCAGTTATTGACATGGACGCGTCCTGGCGCGACTCTGAGAGCGCTCTCAGAATCGGTATGGACCAATCCCCCCCCCCACACCCGCACGGAGGTGGAGAGTGCTCTCAAGCCTCAAACACCGTCTGCTCGCCGTGGCCACGGCCGCGGGCCTGGCCGGCGCCCTGCTCACGTTCGGTGCCTCACCACCCGCGGACGCCGCGGTGCCCGCCACCATCCCCCTGAAGATCACCAACAACTCCAGCCGCGGCGAGCCGGTACACATCTACAACCTGGGCACCTCCCTGACGACGGGTCAGCAGGGCTGGGCCGACGCGAACGGCACCTTCCACGCCTGGCCCGCCGGCGGCAATCCCCCCACCCCAGCGCCGGACGCCTCCATCCCCGGGCCGGCCGCCGGACAGACCAAGACGATCCGGATCCCCAAGCTGTCGGGACGCATCTACTTCTCGTACGGCCAGAAGCTCGACTTCCGGCTGACCACGGGCGGCCTGGTGCAGCCGGCCGTGCAGAACCCGAGCGACCCCAACCGCAACATCCTGTTCAACTGGTCCGAGTACACGCTCAACGACTCCGGACTGTGGCTGAACAGCACACAGGTCGACATGTTCTCCGCGCCCTACACGGTCGGTGTGCAGGGGGCCGACGGCGGCGTGAGGAGCGCCGGACGGCTCAAGGCGGGCGGCTACAACGCCGTGTTCGCCGCGCTGCGGGCGCAGCCCGGCTGGGGCGGGCTGATCCAGACCCGGTCCGACGGCACCGTCCTGCGGGCGCTGGCGCCGCTGTACGGGCTGGAGACCGGGGCGCTGCCCGCCTCCGTCATGGACGACTACATCAACCGCGTCTGGCAGAAGTACACGACGTCCACACTCACCGTCACCCCGTTCGCGGACCAGCCGGGCACCAGGTACTCCGGGCGCGTCTCGGGCGGCGTCATGAACTTCACCAACGGCGCCGGGACGGTCGTCACGAGTTTCCACAAGCCCGACGCCTCCAGCGTCTTCGGTTGCCACCGGCTCCTGGACGCCCCCAACGACCAGGTACGCGGACCCATCTCGCGCACGCTGTGCGCCGGCTTCAATCGCTCGACGCTGCTGAGCAACCCCCACCAGCCCGACCCCTCGGCGGCGAACTTCTACCAGGAGTCCGTGACCAACCACTACGCCCGGATCATCCACGACCGGATGGCCGACGGCAAGGCGTACGCCTTCGCCTTCGACGACGTCGGCCACCACGAGTCGCTGGTGCACGACGGCAACCCCGTCCAGGCGCGGCTGACGCTCGATCCGCTCGACTGACCCGGTACCGGGTGCAGCAGTCCGCCCCCGGCCCCCCGCTGATGCGGGGAGCCGGGGGCGGGCCCCGTGGTGGGGCACCTCGCGGGGTTGCCGCGCCGGGCCGGGTCAGGCGCCGGGCAGGACTCCGGTGCGGGCGACCTCGGAGTACCAGCGGGCGCTGGCCTTGGGGATGCGCGTGCCGGTCGGGTAGTCCACGTAGACGGCACCGAAGCGCTTGCCGTAGCCGTGTGCCCACTCGAAGTTGTCCAGCAGCGACCACAGGAAGTAGCCGCGCACGTCCGCGCCGTCCAGGATGGCCCGGTGGACGGCGGCCAGGTGGCCGCGCACGTAGGCAATGCGCGCGGGATCGTTGACCTGGCCGGCCGGGTCGGCGTAGTCGTCGAAGGCCGCACCGTTCTCGGTGATGACCAGCGGCAGCTTCGGGAAGTCGGACGCCAGCCTGCGCAGCAGGTCGTACAGGCCGGTGGGGTCGACGGCCCAGCCCATGGCGGTGGTCTCGCCGGGCGGCTGGTGGAAGGCGACCCGGTCGGCCCCCGGCCAGGGGGTGTGGGCACTCCTGCCGTGCCCGTCGGAGGTGTGGGTGCCGCTGCCGTCGGCCTCGGAGACGACGGTGGGCGTGTAGTAGTTGACGCCGAGGAAGTCCAGCGGCTGGTGGATCTGCCGCAGGTCGTCGTCCCGCACGAAGGACCAGTCGGTCAGCGCCGCGGTGTCCTTGAGCAGGTCCTCGGGGTAGGCGCCCTGCAGCATCGGGCCGGTGAAGACCCGGTTGGCGAGCGCGTCGATCCGGCGGACCGCGTCGGCGTCGGCGTCGCTGTCGGTGAGCGGACGGACGTGGTGGACGTTGAGGGTGACCGAGCACTGGGCGTCGGCGCGGAGGCGGTCGCGCAGCGCCTGGACGGCCAGGCCGTGCGCCAGGTTGAGATGGTGGGCGGCGCGCAGGGCGGCGACCGGGTCGGTGCGTCCGGGGGCGTGCACGCCGGAGCCGTAGCCCAGGAAGGCGCTGCACCAGGGCTCGTTCAGGGTGGTCCAGGTCTTCACCCGGTCGCCGAGGGCGTCCGCGGCGAGGGCGGCGTACTCGGCGAACCGCTCCGCCGTGGCACGCTCCGGCCAGCCCCCCGCGTCCTCCAGCTCCTGCGGCAGGTCCCAGTGGTAGAGGGTGGCGACGGGCTGGATGCCCTTCTCCAGCAGGTCGTCGACGAGGCGCCGGTAGAAGTCCAGGCCCTTCTGCACGGCGGGACCTCGGCCGGTGGGCTGGACGCGGGTCCAGGCGAGGGAGAAGCGGTAGGCACCCAGGCCGAGCTCGGCCATGAGCGCGACGTCCTCGCGCCAACGGTGGTAGTGGTCGGTGGCGATGTCGCCGGTGTCGCCGTTGCGGACCCGGCCGGGGGTACGGGCGTAGGTGTCCCAGATGGACGGCGTGCGGCCGTCCTCGGCGGCGGCCCCCTCGATCTGGTACGAGGCGGTCGCGGAGCCCCAGAGGAAGCCCTTGGGGAAGGTACGGGCGGAGTCCGGGGCGGACACGGTCTGCTGTGCTGCGGTGACCACGTAAGTCCTTTCTGGGTGGGCGTGTTCGCAAGCGCACGCATGCCTGCGAGGGGGGTGGGATACGGCCCGCCGGCGGGGACCCGGGCGGGCACGGTGGTGGGTCAGCCCTTGACGGCGCCGGCCATGATGCCGCTGACGATCTGGCGGCCGAAGATGATGAACATCGCCAGCAGCGGCAGCGTGCCGAGCAGCGCGCCCGCCATGATCAGCGACTGGTCGCGGACATAGCCCGCGCTGAGCTGGGTGAGCGCGACGGGGACCGTCGGGTTGGTCATGTCGAGCACCACGAAGGGCCAGAAGAAGTCGTTCCACGCGTGCACGAAGGTGATCATGAACAGCACCGCCATCGCGGGCCGCGCGATGGGCAGCACGATGCTCCAGAAGATGCGCAACGAGTGCGCCCCGTCCACGCGTCCCGCCTCGACGAGCTCGTCAGGCAGAGCCTCCGTCAGGTACTGCCGCATGAAGAAGACGCCCACCGCGCTCACCAGCGTGGGGAAGATGACGGCGGGCAGCTGCTGCGACCAGCCCAGCTCGGACATCATCATGAACAGCGGTACGACGGCGAGCTGCGGCGGCACCATCATGGTGCCGATCACCAGCATGAGCAGGACGTTGCGCCCCTTGAACCGCAGCTTGGCGAAGGCGAACCCGGCCAGGGTCGCGAACATCACGGTGGACAGGGCGATCACCCCGGCCACGATGAGGCTGTTCATCATGGCCTTGCCCATCGCCGCCTCGTCCCAGGCCCGGGCGAGGTTGCTGAACAGGTTCGGGCCGGGCAGGAACGGTGGCGGTGTCTGACTGACCCGGGTGTTGTCGGTGGAGGCGGCCACCATCGTCCAGTACAACGGGAAGATCGACAGCAGCGCCATGATGGCGAGCAGGACGTAGGCGAGCGGGCCCGCGTGGTGCTGGCGGCCGGCGCGCTGGCGCAGCAGCCGGCGACCGCCGCGGCCGGCCGGCTTCTCGGCGGAGGTCCGGGCCGGAGCGTCCGTCCGGGCCGGGAGGCTTTGAGTGGTCATGGCGACTCCAGGTCAGGACGAACGGGAACGCAGGCGCTTGATCAGCCGCTGCACGGCGAAGGCGAGGACGAGGACCATGAACATCACCCAGGCGACGGTCGCCGAGCGTCCCATCTGGTAGTTCTTCCAGCCCTCCTCGTACAGCAGGAGCCCCAGCGTCTGGTACTGGTTGTCCGCGCCGCCCGTGATGCCGTTGGGTCCCTGGCCGAAGATCAGCGGCTCGCCGAACAGCTGGGTGGCGCCGATCGTGGAGAGCACGATCGTGAAGACGATGGTGGAGCGGATGCCGGGGATGGTGACGTGGATGAACTGCTGCCACCGGGAGGCGCCGTCGAGGGAGGCTGCCTCGTACCGGTCGGCGGGGATGGCCTGCATCGCGGCCAGGTAGAGCAGGGCGTTGTAACCGGTCCAGCGCCAGATGACGATGGTGGAGATGGCGACCTGGGCGGGCCACTTGTCGGCCTCCCAGTTCACCGGGTCGATGCCGACCGAGCCGAGCGCCCAGTTGATCATGCCGAAGTCGCGTTCGAAGATCATGGTGAACACGAGCGCGGCGGCGGCGACCGAGGTGGCGTAGGGGACCAGCGAGGCAACGCGGAAGAACAGCGAGGCGCGCATCCGGTAGTTGAGCAGGTGCGCCATGCCGAGCGCCATCATCAGCTGCGGCACCGTGGAGATGACGCCGATGGTGATCGTGTTCTGCAGCGCGTTCCAGAACCGGGAGTCGCCCCAGAGCTCGACGTAGTTGTCGAAAGCCACCCACTCCATGACGTCGAGGGTGGCCAGTTCCACGTCGTGCAGGGAGATCCACGAGGTGTAGACGAGGGGGTAGAAACTGAACGCGGCGAAGATGATGAAGAACGGCGCGACGAACGCGTACGGGGCGCCCTTGATGTCCAGCCGGTGCAGCAGTGCGCCGCGCCGCCGGGCGGTGCCCTCGCCGCCCGTCCTCGGGGACGGGCCGGGAGGCTCGTCCCCGGCCAGGGCCTTGGTGGTGGAGGTGGCCACCGGACTTCCTTCCTGAAAAGCGGATGTGTGAGCCGGGCCCCGGGCCCGCCGGCAGAACGCCGGCGGGCCCGTCGGCCGCAGGGGCGGTGGGTCAGCCGACCGCCTTCTCGATGCGCTCCGCGGTGGTCCTCCACGCCTCGTCACGCGCGGTGTCCTGCTGCTCGATCAGAGTCAGGCCCTGGGAGAAGAGGTCCTTGATCGCGCCGTCCTTGCGGCCGAGGACCTGCTTGTCCGGGATCTCCTGGGCGGCGGCACCGAAGATCTGGCCGATCGGCGCGTCGCTGAAGTACTCCGACTTGGCGTTCTTCACGTCGGGGTTGTCCAGCGCCTGGAGCGAGGACGGGATGTTGCCGATCTCCTTGAAGATGTGGGCCTGCTGCTCCGGCGCGGTCAGCCAGGCCACGAGCTTCTGGGCCTCCTCCTTCACCGGGCTCTGCTCGATCACGCCGAGGAAGGAGCCGCCCCAGTTGGCGCCCTTGGGGGCCTTGGCAACGTCCCACTTGCCCTTGTTCGCCTCGCCGGCCTTCTCGCTGATGTGGCTGAGCATCCACGCCGGGCACACGGCGGTGGCGAACGTACCGTTGGCCAGGCCCGGGTCCCAACCCGGCTGGAACTGGCGGAGCTCGGCCGTCAACTCGTCCTCCGCGGCGTCGGCGGCGAGGTTCCACGCCTCCTTGATGGCCGGGTTCTTGTCGTGGATCAGCTCGCCCTTGTCGTTGTAGTACTGCTCGGGGTAGCCGTAGACCATGGCGTTGAACAGGCCGCTGGCCGCGTCCATGTAGGCGACGTCGTCGCCCTTGAAGCCCTTCTTGAAGGTGCGGCCCACCTCGACGTACTTCTTCCAGTCGCCCGCCCAGAGCTTGGCGACCTCCTCGCGGTCGGTGGGCAGGCCGGCCTTCTCGAAGTAGTCCTTGCGGTAACAGACGGCCATCGGCCCGATGTCGGTGCCCAGACCCAGCACCTTGCCGTCCTCGGTGCTGATCTGGGACTCCTTCCACGGCAGGAAGTGGTCGGTGCCCGATATCTTGGAGAAGTCGGCGAACTTGTCCGCCTGGGTCTCGGTGATCTCCTTGGCCCGGCCGATCTCGATGCCCTGGATGTCCTTCAGGCCCTTGCCCCCGGCGAGCCTGGTCTGCAGCGCGGTGTAGTACGTCTGCTCGTCGCCGGCGATCTCGGCCTTGATGTCGACATCGGGATTCTCCTTCTCGTACTGCTCGAGAAGGCCTGTCTCCTTGATGCCCATGACGCCGTACAGGCCCATGGTGATGGTGGTCTTGCCGTCCTTCTTGCCACCGCCGGTGACCGAGTCGTCACTGCTGCTGCAGCCGACGACGAGTGCCAGCGCGCCGACGGCCGAGGCCGTCGCCACCGCCTTCCTGCGCAACGAACCGAGAGTGCCCATGGATCTCCTCCTAGCGACGGCGCTGACACATCGGAGTGACGAGTTCTGCGACGACTACAGCGATGACTACAGCGGCTCTGAACATGATGGGAACGTGCCCAAAATGTGGTGGGCACGTTCCCACCGGCGCATCGAAGACTCCTGGGAGCGAGCCCATCTGTCAATAACTTGAACGCAACTTCTCGCCGGGCCCCGGGCCCCGAGTTCGCTTCCCGGACCCTGGGGGTTGCTCCGCCGACGGCGGGGTCTGCAAGAATTGCCGCAGGTCACCTCCGCGGTAGGCACCCCGCCGCGGCAGCCGAGGGGGGAGTGCATGACCGGAAACCGCCGTCCCACGATCAAAACGGTCGCCGCCCGCGCCGGCGTCGGCCGCACCACGGTCTCCCGCGTCGTCAACGGCTCGGAGTTGGTCAGCGCCGACGCACGTGCCCGGGTCCTTGCGGCGATCAAGGAACTCAACTATGTTCCCAACTCCGTCGCCCGCGGTCTGGTGACCAACCGCACCAACGCCGTGGCCCTGGTGATCCCGGAATCGGAGAGCCGGCTCGGTTCGGAGCCGTTCTTCGCCGCACTGATCCGCGGCGTCAGCGGCGCACTCGCCGAGAGCCGGACCCAGTTGCAGCTGATGCTCGTCCGCGACCAGGCCGAGCGCGACCAGCTGACCGAGTCGGTGGCGACCCGCCGGGTGGACGGCGTCCTGCTGGTCTCCGTGCACGCCGAGGACCGGCTGCCGGGCATGCTGGAGGAGATGGGCCTGCCCACCGTGCTGGCCGGCCGTCGGGACGCGGGCGAGCGGCTGAGCTACGTCGACTCCGACAACGCGGGCGGGGCGACCGCGGCGGTACGGCACCTGCTGGACAGCGGCAGGAGAAGGATCGCCACGATCACCGGCCCACTGGACATGGACGTGGGCCGCAGCCGGCTCGCCGGCTGGCACACCGCGCACGAGGAGGCCGGAACGGCGGCGAGGGAAATCCTGGTCGAGGCAGGTGACTTCACCGAGGAGGGCGGCCGTCACGCCATGCGTTTGCTTCTTGAACGCGCCCCGGATCTGGATGCCGTCTTCGCCGCCTCCGACCTCATGGCGGTGGGCGCGCTCGCCGAACTGCGCCGGCGGAAACGGCGCGTCCCCACAGACGTCGCCGTCGTCGGATTCGAGGATTCGGTCCTCGCCCGCCACACCGCCCCGCCCCTGACGACGGTGCGTCAGCCGGTGGAGGAACTGGGCCGGACCATGGCCCGGATCCTCACCGACATCACCCAGCACGGCGCGCCCCGGCAGCAGATGACACTGCCGACGGAACTGGTGGTGCGCGAGTCGTCCTGACACGTGGTCACTGCGGGCCGGCGGGGGCGCCGGAGAATGCTGCGCCGCGCCCGGAGTCGCTGCCGCTCGCCGCGGTGGACGAACCGTGGGGAACCGGCACCCAGAGGGACAGGTCACCCAGGGGGCAGCGGTCGAAGGGTCGCGTGAAGGACGTGGCACGGGAACCCGGCCACCCCGCACGGGTCTTCCGGCCAGCGTCCCTGCCGCGGTTCCATACCACCACGGGCCACTCGTCGGGTTGTCGTCATCGGCCGTCCAGCACAGCATGTCTGTGTTGGAGTCCAGGCCCACGCGATGAGCCGCCGCCGGCAGGGCCCGGCCTGCCGGCACACCTCCGCGTTCCGTGGCTCATCAGCCAACTCCATGGAGGCAGGGATGCGATCGTAACCGCCCGGGGCTCGGCGGAGCAGGGGCTGGTGGTCGGTGACGGCCGGTAAGCCCGAGCGGCCGTGCCGCTTCACCTCCCACGGGGCCCTTCCTCGTGACGAAGGCCGCCACCAGGGTGGCAGGGTGATCAGCGTGCAACTGACCGGGCGCGCATGGCTCGTCCGTGCTCATACCGAAGGCCCCCGCACGCAGCGAGGGCCTTGCGTGTGCACAGGCCAAGCGCCTGCCATGAGGCTGAGTACGAGGTGGGTCCCTTCGGAACGCGCCCGAAGGGCGCCGCAGCGCCGACGCTGAACCGTCAGAGCGGGTTGAGGCGGGCCTTGAGCAGGCAGAACTCATTGCCCTCAGGGTCGGCGAGAACGTGCCACTGCTCCTCGCCGGTCTGGCCGATGTCGGCCGGGCGCGCCCCGAGCTTCAGGAGGCGTTCGAGCTCGGCGTCCTGGTCGCGGTCCGTGGCGTTGACGTCGATGTGCAGCCGGGACTTCCCCTGCTCCGGCTCGTCCCTGCGGCTGAGGATGATCGTGGGCTGCGGGCCGCCGAACCCTTCGCGCGGCCCGATCTCGAGGGTGCCGTCCTCTTCACGATCGAGCACCACGAAGTCCAGGACCTCGCACCAGAACCGTGCCAGTACCTCGGGGTCGCGGCAGCCGAGCACGAGCTCACTGATACGACATGCCATTGACGAAACCTACTCTCAGCGTGGGGACTTGCCGGGGCGGCCGCGCGGAGCACGTGGGCTCCCGGGAGGGAACACGCTCGAGACCGTACCGGCCGGGGCGAGCAGGCGCGAAGGTTTTTGGGTCCCCCCCCAGCACCGTCGGCCGGGCCGCCGGGCGCGGGCCGTGGGCCGCGCAGGGGGCAGCCGGGCAAGTGACGACAGGCTAGTCGGGGATCGCGTTGCCCGAAGGGGCGTCGCTGCGTCCGTAGTGGTGTGTGGTGAACATGTAGAGGAGGCCCACGGACACCACGACTGCCCCGCCGAGCAGTACGATCCAGTTGTCGTACCAGGGGGCGTCGGGGGTCCGGGGCCAGGAGATGTTGACGATGGCGAAGATCCCGTAGGCGAGCGCCCCGGCGTTCACCAGCAGACCCCACCGGCCCAGCCGGTACTCGCCGCTCGGCTTCCAGCCCTTGAGGCGGGCTCGAAGAGCGGCCAGGACGACCATCTGGAACGCGGCGTAGATGCCCAGGATCGCGAAGGACACGATCTTGGTGAGGGCGTCTGTCGAGATCAGCGAGCCGAAGGCGATCAGCGCCGGGATGACCGCGGCGACCAGCAGCGCGTACTCGGGCACCGCGCGAGTCGGTGAGAACGTCCGCAGCAGCCGGTGTCCGATGATCATCTCGTCGCGGGCGTAGGAGTAGATGAGCCGGCCGGCAGCGGCCTGCAGACTGATCGTGCAGGAGAGGAAGGAGATGAGGACGACGGCCATCACCACCCGTGCGCCGGCCTCGCCGAGCGCGTCGAAGAGAACCCGGACGACCGGGTCGGTGTCCCCGCCGGAGATCACCGCGCGGTAGTCGACGACGGCCAGGAGCAGCGTCAGACAGGTGAAGGTCGCCGCCGCGCCACCGACGTAGATGGTGCGGCGCATCGCCTTGGGAATCACTCTGCCGGGGTGAGGCACCTCCTCGGCGACGTCCCCGCAGGCCTCGAAACCGTAGTACTGGTAGAAGCCGATGATCGCCGCCCCGAGGAAGACGGGCAGGTAGGAACCGTCGCCGGCGGCGCCGAAGTCGTCGAAGAGGACACCCAGGCCGTGGAAGCGGTGCGTGGTCAGCAGGATGACTCCGACGACCAGCGCGCCGATCAGTTCCGCGCTGAAGCCGATCAGCGCCGCCCAGGAGAGGGCTTTCGTGCCGGCGTAGTTGATGAGCACGGCGACGACGATCAGCGCGATCGTGCACAGCACGGTGGTGTGCACGGTGACGCGGAAACCGAGCAGGATGGCGATGTAGGGCCCGGCCCCGTAGGCGACGCTGGTGATCGTCACGAGCAGCGCCCACATGTAGACCCACCCGGTCATCCAGGCCCAGCGCCTGCCCCACAGCCGTCGCGCCCACGGATAGACCCCGCCCGCGATCGGATACTGCGCGACGACCTCGCCGAAGACCAGTGCGACGAGGAACTGCCCGCACCCCGCCATGACGAACGCCCAGATCATCGGGGGTCCGCCGTCGGCGAGTGCCGTGCCGAAGAGGGTGTAGGTACTCACCACCGGGGAGAGGTAGGTGAAGCCGAGGGCGAAGTTCGCCCACGGGCCCATCTCCTTGCGGAACTCCGAGTCCTGCTGCCCGTGGCCCGCGGCGGCGGCACCGCCGGGCGTTCCGGGAACGGTCATCGGGGCTACCCTTCCGTGGCCGGCGGCCGCGGGGCCGGGCGGGCGGTGATGAGGTCCGCGGCGCGTTCGGCGGCGAGCAGCACGGTGACCATCGGGTTGACGGTCGGCATGGTGGGGAAGACGGACGCGTCCACGATCCGCAACCCGTCGTGTCCGCGCAGCCGCAGCTGTGGGTCGAGCACCGCCAGCGGATCGTCCTCGGCGCCCATCCGACAGGTCCCGGCCGGGTGGTAGACGGTGTGGGCGGCGCGGCGCCCGTACTCGGACAGGTCGGCGTCCGAGCGTACGTCCGGGCCCGGCGCCACCTCCCGCAGCAGCCAGTCGTTGAGCGGCGCGGCGGACGCCACGTCGCGGGCGATCCGCAGGCCGTCGACGATCGTGCGCTCGTCGTGCCCGTCCGGGTCGGTGAAGTAGCGGAAGTCGAGGGCGGGTTTGACGTCCGGGTCCGCGCTGCGCAGCCACATGCGGCCGACGGAACGGGCGCGCGGCACGTTGGGGGTCATGCAGACGCCGTGCTCGGGGACGGGGTAGCCCAGCCGTTCGGTGTTCGTGGTGAACGGCACCTGGTAGAAGTGGAACATCAGGTCCGGGCGCGGGCCGCCCGTCGGATCGCGGCGCAGGAAGAGGCCGGCGTCGGAGTCCATGGCCGAGTTGGGCGGCAGCGGTTCACGGGTCTCCCACACCATCACCGACTCGGGGTGGTCCAGCAGGTTCTCGCCCACCCCGGGCAGGTCCGCGCGGACCTCGATGCCCAGGTCGCGCAGGTGGTCGGCCGGGCCGATGCCGGAGAGCATGAGCAGCCGCGGTGTGTCGATCGCTCCGGCGCACAGCAGCACCTCGGCGTCCGCCTCCAGCGTCGCGAGGGAGCCGTCGGGGTTGCGCACCTGGACGCGAGTGAAACGGCCCTCGCTGTCCGGCAGCAGCCGGTACGCCCAGGTCTCCAGACGCAGCGTCAGGTTGGGGCGGTCCAGTACGGGGTGCAGGTAGGCGACGGAGGCGGAGGAGCGGGTGTTGGTCGCCGGGTCGTAGGCGAGGGAGAAGAAGCCGGCCCCGTCGGTGAAGGGTCGGGCGTTGAAGTCGTCGACGCGCTGGACGCCGAGCCGGGTGGTGGCGGCCGTGACGAAGTCCTCGGCGATCGCGTTGCGGTCGGCGGCACCGACGGGCACGATCGTGTTCTGCAGCCGTGTGCGGTACGGCAGGATCGTCTCCGGGCCCCAGCCGGTGCAGCCACGCTCCACCCACTCGTCGAGGTCCTGCGGGAACGGCAGGAAGCTGATGAGCGTGTTGTGCGAGGAGCATCCGCCGAGCACGCGGGCACGGGAGTGCAGGATGTGCGAGTTGCCGCGCGGCTGTTCCTCGGTGGTGTAGCCGTAGTCGAACTCGGAGCCGAGCAGGTTGATCCAGTTGCGGAGCCGCAGGATGCGTTCGTCGCCGACATCGCTGGGGCCGCCCTCCACCACGCAGACACGGCAGGCGGGGTCCTCGCTCAGCCGTGCGGCCAGTACGCAGCCGGCGGTGCCTCCGCCGATGATCACGTAGTCGTAGGTCGTCGTCTCGTCGTCCATGCGTCGCCTTCTCTCTCGCCTGCCCGCTCAGCCCTTGAACCAGCCGGAGGGGGCCGGCCGCAGGTTCTGGTAGATGTGCTTGGCCTCCTGGTACTCGCGCAGACCGGTGGGCCCCAGTTCCCGGCCGAAGCCGGACCGGCCGAAGCCGCCCCACTCGGCCTGCGGTACGTAGGGGTGGAAGTCGTTGATCCAGACCGTGCCGTGCCGCAGCCTGCCCGCGACCCGCTGGGCGCGGCTCGCGTCGTTCGTCCAGACGCCGCCGGCCAGGCCGTACCGGGTGTCGTTGGCCAGTTCCACGGCCTCGTCCTCGGTACGGAAGCGTTCCACCGTGACGACCGGGCCGAAGACCTCCTCCTGCACGATGCGCATGGAGCGGTCGCAGTCGGCGTAGACGGTGGGCAGCAGGAAGAAGCCGCGGGACAGCTCGGGGTCGTCCGGGCGGCGGCCGCCGCAGACCAGCCGGGCACCCTCCTCGCGGGCGATCTCCAGATAGCCTTCGACCTTCTCCCGGTGCTGTGCCGAGCTGAGGGGGCCGCTCTCGGTCGACGGTTCGAGGCCGCTGCCGAGGCGGATGGCCTGTGCGCGGGTGGCCAGCCGCTCCACGAACCGGTCGTGCAGGCTGTCCTCCACGAGCAGCCGCGAGCCGGCCGAGCAGACCTGCCCCGAGTGCAGGAACGAGGCTTCCAGCGCGTGGTCGACGGCGGCGTCGAAGTCGCAGTCGGCGAAGACCACGTTGGGGTTCTTGCCGCCGAGCTCCAGGGCGAGGTTCTTCACGCCCGGCGCGCACGCCTCCATGATCCGGCGTCCGGTGGCCAGGCCGCCGGTGAAGGAGACCAGGTCCACCTCGGGGTGGGCGGACATCGCCGCGCCCACGGTGCCGCCGGGGCCGAGCACGAGGTTCGCGACGCCGGGCGGCGCTCCGGCTTCCGCGATCAGCCGGATCATGTGGATCGTGGACAGCGGTGTCGTCTCGCTGGGCTTGAGGACGAAGGTGTTGCCCGCCGCGAGGGCGGGGGCGACTTTCCAGGAGGCCTGCAGCAGCGGGTAGTTCCACGGTGCGATGAGGGCGCAGACGCCGATGGGGTGGTAGGTGACCCGGCTCAGTACATCGGGGCCGACGTCCACGACCCTGCCGCCGTCCTTGTCGGCGATCTCGGCGAAGTAGCGGAACGCGTTCGATACGTCCTCGACGTCGATGCGCGCCTCGGCGAGAGTCTTGCCGGTGTCGAGGGTTTCGACGCGGGCGATCTCCTCCTGGTCGCGCAGGAGGAACCGCGACACCCTGAGCAGCACGTCGGCCCGCTCCCGGGTGGGTGCCGCCGGCCAGTCGCCCCGGTCGAAGGCCCGCCTGGCGGCACGTACGGCCCGGTCGACATCGGCCTCGTCGGCGTCGTCCACCTGCTGGATGACGGACGCGTCGAACGGGTTGATCACGTCCAGGCGCGCGCCGTTCACGACGCCCGTCCACTCGCCGTCGATGAACAGTTCCGGCATCGCAGGCTCCCTCGCTCGTACCCGGCCGCTGCCGACGTAGCTCACCGGCACGGCACACCTGGCACCAACATCGTCCGAGGGGCCCGCACCGGTCATGCGGACGCACCGGCCGCGGGAGGGTTGGGCGGGGATGTGACCTGGTTGGGCTAGCTGTACTGACCCGAGAGGTTGGAGACGCTCGTGGCGGGTGGTGGGCGCTTGCCCCGCACGCGCGGGTGCCGACGCCCGTGCCGGCCGGGTCGGCCCGGAACGGCAGGGGCCGTGCTGTCAAAGGCGGCGGCGTCGATGCCGACGGGCAGGGTCTCGCGAGACGCGTCTCGTGGGGCGGGGTGACGACCAGGCTGCCGGAGGTCGGACCGGTGCCGCCGTTCGTGCCCGCGCTGGAGCCGTCGCCGTGGCAGGCAGGGGGCGAGAGACCGGCCGCTGCCGCAGGGGCGAGCGGGGGCCCGACGCGAAGGAGTGCTCCTCGGGCCCGTACCGCTCACGCTTCCGCGGGAGCCCTGCTGGTCACCAGGACACGGCGTACGTCCCAGGCGTACCGCTCGACCCGCCGCTCGTGCACGGCCGTTGCGCACGAGACCCCCCGGCGGCGAGTGGCGGCCTCGCGATGTCCGCGTGAGTGCCGTCCGGGCACTGGCCGAACGGGGGGGGGCGGGTCCGCTGACGGGCGTGGACGCACAGACCGTCGTCCGCCTCTCGTGTCCGGGTCAGCCCACATCGGGCAGCGCCCCCGGGTAGCCGTCCTCGTCCGCCTGCCGCCGCGCCCGGCGCGCGTTCTCCTCGCGCACCGCGTCCAGCCACCGCCACGGTCGGGTCTCGTCCAGGGTGAGCCCGGGACAGGCGAGTTGGTGAGGGATGCGGCACGTGGTGCCAGGTGGCGGTTCGCTCAGACCGCCGTTCCAGGCCTGCCCGCCGGGGTCGATGTGCCAGCGGTGTCCGCCCGGGACGAGGTGGGCGGGAAGGGTCAGGAGGGGTTCGAGCAGGACATGCTGACCGGTGTAGGTGAGACGGCGTTCGCCGACCAGGCCGCAGTTCGGACAGACCGGCCCGGCCGGCGGTTCGGGCCCGGTGGCGCCGTCGTGGGCGGCCTGCCCCAGGTCGACGGTCTCCCATGGCCGTGGGGCGTCGGCGGGCGGCTGCCGGTGGCTGTCGGGGCCGGGTACCGGGAAGAGGCTCGGTTCGTATGTGTCCCCCATGGATGCGAGCGTGCGGCGAAGGACGGGAGCGGGACAGGGCGCAGGGCGGGCGCAACGGCAGCACGCGGGCGGGTCCACGGGCGCGGGCCTTCCTGCACGGCCCGTACGCGCCCGGCCGATCGGTCATGTGTCCAGTTCCCGGACGAGTGGATGGTGCGCGCAGCGGAAGCCGCCGGCGAACGCGGTCACCGCGTCGAAGGGGAGCGTGTGAACGGTGACGTCCCGCCCGGTTTCCCCCGTGCGCCATCACGGTCCCCCGCGACGGTGCGGGCAGGCCCGCCGCGTCGGTGCGCTCGCACACGCCGTCGTGGGCGTACCGCCGGGTGAAGACGGTGGTGGAATACCGGCCCGGCGACTCCTCGCGCGAGGAGTCGCCGGGGCAGAACCAGCGGTCCGGCTGACCAGTGCCGCGTCGTCGATCGTCGCTGTCGCCGGGGTTGCCGTGATCGGCATACTGATCGTTTTTGGCCGATGACGATCTCGGACGGTGGGCGGGCCCTGGCAGACTGACGGCGTGACAGCTCAGAAGAGGGTGCCCTCACTCGCGTTCACGCAGATCGTCCGGGCCCAGGACGCCACCCCGGCCGTACGGCGGGATCTCACCGACTGCTGGACGGCGGTCGTCAATGCCGGAGGCGCGGTCATCCCCATGGACTGCCCACTGCCTCCGGTGCCCTCGTCGGAGATCGAACCGGCGCTGGAGGCGATCGTTCAAGGGCTCGCTCCGCGACGCAGCCGGATCCTCCTGGCCACGGTCGACGGCGCGCTCGCGGGCTGGGTACTCCTGCGCCGTGAGGCGCATCCGCTCGTGGCGCACTGCGCAACGGTGAACCACCTGCAGACCCACGTCCCGTTCCGCGGCATCGGCGTCGGCGCCGCGCTGATGCGCCGTCTCCCGGAGATCGCCCGGGACGAGATGGGCGTGGAGAGACTACGGCTCACCGCGCGGGCCGGTCTGGGTCTTGAGGACTTCTACCGCAAAGTCGGCTGGACCGAGGTCGGCCGATGGCCGGGCGCGCTGCGCGTGGCACCCGGCGACGACCGTGACGAGATCCTGATGAGTCTCGCCCTGTGAACCGGCTCGGGTTCAGCCGCCCTTGACCGCCACCAGCACGGTGCTGTCGCCGAACTGCCAGACCGGCGCGACATGCCGGAAGCCGGCCCGGCGCAACAACTCCGCGTGGCGGTCCACCGCGAGATCCTCGCCGCCCCCGCTGCCCCCATGGGCCGCACGGCGCTGGGCACGCTCGGCGAACAGGTCGGCCAGCTCCGGGTCACGGGCCGCCGCGGTCCACCACTCCTGCCAGTCCTCGTGGGCGTGGCCGCCCGTCCGCTCGGCACGACGACGGCCCACGTACGCGGTGATGTCCGAGCAGGTCGCCTCGTCGGGCGGGAAGTGGTCGCCGTTGACGAGTACTCCGCCGGGGCGCAGCAGCACGGCGAGGCGCCGGTACGTGTCCAGCAGTACCGGCTCGGGAAGATAGTGCAGTGCCGTCGTCGAGACGGCCGCGTCCAGGGGGCGTTCGAGTCCGAGGTCGTCGGTCCAGCCGTGGGCGCCGATCACCGTGTCGACGTAGCGGGCGGCGTCCGCGTGGTGGGTCCGTCCCAGTTCCAGCAGCAGGGGATCCATGTCGGCTGCGACGATCTCCGCGTCCGGCAGGCGGTCGACGAGCCTGGCGGCCAGGGAGCCCGGTCCGCAGCCGAGGTCGAGCAGGAGCGGCCGGGAACGGCCGGCCGTGACGTGCTCGACGACATCCGTGATCACCGTGAACCGCTCCTCGCGGTCCACGGCGTAACGCTGCTGCTGTCGCTCCCAGCGCTCCACCCACGTCCTGGCCCCTGCCATGCTGATGCCCATCTGGTCGCGCCACCTCTTCCGTCTCTCACCCGTCGTGGACGCGACCGAATCTACAGGTGGAAACGGTTATCACTTGCCATACGCCTCGTGCTTCACGCCAATGAGGCCAGTACGGTGAGCAGTCGGTCGATTTCCTCCACCGTGTTGTGGACGTGCAGGCTCACGCGCACCGACCCGTCCTTCTCGGCCGCGCCGGCCTGGCAGAGGGTGTCGGCCCGCACCATGAAGCCGTGGCTGTAGAGGATGAACCCGAGGTCGTCGGAGGGGATGTCGTGATGCCGGAAGGTGACGATGCCGTGCCGGCGCTGCGCCGCGGGCAGTGCGGAGTCGGCGGCCAGACTGGTGGGACAGCCGAGGATCTCGTACGGGTCGAGGTGCCTCAGCCGGTCGGTCAGCCGGGTCGTGAGGCCGGCCGTCCAGCGGGCGATCCGGTCGGGACCCGCCGCGTCGAGCCAGTCGAGTGCGGCCCTCAGCGACACGATGCCCACCGTGTTGGGCGTCCCCTGCCAGCCGGCCGGCCGGAACTCGGGTCCCCGCGCGTTGCGCGCCCAGACCGCTCCCGAACCCGGCAGGGCCATCGCCTTGTGCCCCGAGAAGACCACGAAGTCGACGTCTAGGGCGGGATCGGCCAGGTCGACGGGCAGATGTCCGACGCTCTGGGCCGCGTCCAGGCAGATCGGCACGTCCGGGCCGACCGCCGCGCGGATGCGGTGCACGTTCATGTCGCCGCCGTAGACGTGGTGGACGTGCGTGGCGGCCACGAAACGGGTCCGCGGGCCGACGAGGCCGACGAGAGCCCGGTGGTCGTAGTCGCCGGAGACCGCCTGGTACGGCAAGGCCCGTACGCGTACGTCGACGCCGCGGGCGGCCAGCAGCCGCTGCGTTTCGAGCCAGGGGTCCAGGTTGGCCCGGTGGTCGGCGAACGGCACCAGGATCTCGTCGCCGTCGGTGAGGTACGGTGCCAGCCAGTCGCGGGCGACGGTGCGCAGGCCCTCGGTGGTGCCGCTGGTGAAGTGGACGGTGGAACGTTCCGGTTCCGGATCGCGGAGGAACTCCTTGACCCGATCCCGGGTCCCCTCCACCAGCTCCGTCGTCCGGTTGGCCCAGGGGTAGGTGCCGCGGCCCGCGTTGGCGTTCGACGTCGTGAGGTAGGTCTGGACGGCGTCCAGTACGGCTCGCGGCTTCTGGGACGTCGCCGCGCTGTCGAGGTAGGCCGACTCAGGATGTGCGGTGACGATGGGGAACTGTTCCCTCAGTTCCCGTTGCCAGGCTGCGTCCTGGCCCCTCTCGTCCTGGCCCCTCTCGTCCTGGCCCCTCTCGTCCTGGCCCCTCTCGTCCTGGCCCCTCTCGTCGTGACCCTTCTCGTCGTGTCCCGCCCCAGGGAACGGGTGGGCGGCGCTCACTCGCGCACCAGCGGTGCGCCCGCGTCCCGCCAGGCGACGATTCCACCGGTCAGGCTGCGCACGTCGGGGTGTCCCCTGCGCGCCAGCAGGGCGGCGTAGCGCAGTGACCTCTCGCCGACGGGACAGGCCAGCAGCACCGGCGTCCGCTTGCTGAAGGGAAGCCCGCCGCGGACGAGTTCCTCGAACAGTTCGTCGACGATGTTGACCGAGCCCTCAATGTGCAGGGCGGCGTAGGCGTGCGGGCTGCGCAGATCGACGACGAGCGGTCGGGGATCCCCCTCCGTGATCCACCGACGAGCCTCGTCCACGGCCACGGACCGGGCGTCCGCCCGTATCTCCTCGTCGGTGAGCGCCGAGGGGGTGGGCCCGTGGTTCGCCCTGCCCAGCAGCTCGGGGCGGCGTGCGCGCACGTAGCTCAGGTAGCTCTCCGCACGGTCGCACACGATGAACACCGCGGTCTCACGGCGCCCCGAGCCCTCCAGGGCCGCGTCGACGTCCCGCAGGTGCCGTACCGCGCCCTGGTAGGCGGCGCCCCCGGTCGGTCCGGTCAGCAGTCCGCAGCGGCGGATGAGGGTGAGCATTCCGTCGATGGCCTCGTCCGAGGTGACGGACTCGATGGTGTCGTATGTCACCGGATCGAACAGGCCGACCTGATGGACCTCGTCGATCGTGCGGATACCGGGGATGAAGTCCGACTTGTGGGCGACCAGTCCGACCACCCGCACATCCGGGTCGTGCTCGCGCAGCACCCTGGCGACACCGGTCGACGAACCGGCCGTACCCACACAGGCGACGAACCAGTCCGGGGCTCGCCCGTCCAGATCCTTGACTATCTCGGGCCCGGTGCCCTCCGCGTGCGCCTCGACATTGCGCGGGTTGAAGTACTGGTCGGTGTGGAGGTAGGCGCTCCCCGGCTCCGTGAGCGCCTGGTGGAAATGGGTCAGCGGATCGTCGGTGTCGGTCGGGTCGAGGCATTCGCTGCGGCCCGGCAGCTCTTCGATCTCGGCGCCCAGGAGCAGGAGCAGCTCCTTGATCTCCGGTACGCGCATCCGGTTGGTGACGCTCTTGAACCTCAGTCCGTGCATGCCCGCCAGCAGGGCGAGGGCCTTGGCCGTGTTGCCGCTGGAGAGTTCCACGACCGTCCCCTCCCTCTCCGCCGCGCCCTCCAGGTGGGGGCGGGCCATGTGCCAGGCGGGCCGGTCCTTGACGGAGCCGAAGGGGTTGAGCATCTCCAGCTTGGCGTAGAGGTCGATGTTGCGCAGCCCGTGCACGGCGGGGTCGATGCGCACCATCGGTGTGTTGCCGATGGCCTCCGTGATGCTGTCGTACCTCATGCGGGCGTTCCCCCCGGGTGTGTGATCGGCCAGTAGTCCTCGTCCAGGCACCAGCGCCAGGAGTCGCCCTCCTTCTCCACCGCCACCGTCCGCGCGAGGGGCTGGCGCTGCGCGTGGTGGGCGTGGAAGTCCATGGCGTACCCGGCGGTGTTGGCGAAGGCCAGCAGGTCGCCGGCGCGCGGCAGCCTGGGGAGGAAGACCAGGCGGCGGGTGATCAGATCGGCCTCCAGGCACAGGTTGCCGACGAGGTGGACGCCGACCGGCCCCTCGTCGTCGTCCTTCTCCGGTTCACCGCGGGGCAGCAGTACCGGGTCCACGAGGACTCCGTGCTCCTCCAGGCTCACGTCCCCGGCGTTCATGCCGAGGCGCACCAGGTACGGGGCGGAGTCCTCGCCCGTGCGCCGCACGTCCAGCACCCGGGCCAGCGACAGCCCGCACTGGTCGACCAGGGAACGGCCGGGTTCGATGTGGAGGTCGTGGAGGTGCTCCAGGAGCAGGGTGCCCGGCCCCCGGCCCAGGACCGGTGCGGGCAGCGTGAGGAGTTCGTCGAGGTAACCGGGGCCGGCGGTGGGGCGGTGGCCGGGGTACAGGGCGACGGACCCGCGCACCGTGCCGCCCTCGTTGCGCAGCCCGTAGCCGTGACCGCGCCAGGTCAGGGGCGGGCGGCCACCGAGGACCGCCTCGCTGAGCGCGGTCGTCCAGCGTTCCCACTCCTCGGCGTCGGCGACGTAGCCGACGCCGAACCCGCCGCCGATGTCGACGGCACGCGGTGCCAGGCCCCGTGCCCGGCATTCGTCCATGAGTAGCACGCACTGCTCCAGGGCCCGTCCCTTCTCGGCCAGGCCGGTGGTGTCCAGGTGGTAGGCGAGGCCGGTCAGTTCGACGGCGTCCGCGTGCCGTTCCACGGCGGCCAGGAGCGCCTCGACGTCCCGCGCCGGGGTGCCGAAGCGGCTGCGGCGCGACAGCATCCGGGTGCCCGCTCCCCCGTGGCCGGCGGCCGACTCGAATCCGGACAGGCGCAGCAGCACCTCGGTCCGGCCGAGTCCGTACTCGCGTATCAGGCCGGCGAGTTGTTCCAGCTCGCGCAGCGAGTCCAGGTTCACCGTCGCTCCCACGCGGGCCGCCAGCCACAGGAACTCGGGATCCTTGGGGCCGGTGGCCATGACGCGATCCCCGGTGAAGCCGCAGCTCAAGGCGTGCCGCAGTTCCGCCAGCGAGGCGACGTCGACACCGACGGCGGCCGGTTCCTCGGCCGCCAGCCTCCGCAGCAGGGCGCTGGAGCGGTTCGCCTTGTGCGCGAAGTACACCCGCCCGGCGAGATGGTGGCGCCGGTAGACGGCACGGAAGCGTTCCGCGTTCGCGGCGACGGTATCGGGGAGCAGCACGTTGAGCGGAGACCCGAGCGCGTCCACGAGCGAGTGCAGAAATGGGGCGGCCCCCAGCAGTGAGGCGAGGGATTGATCCACCCGCGGCCTCAGGTACAAGGGCACATCCACGAAAGACCCCTCCCCGTGTCGCCCGACCGTCGTTGCGACGACCGTTCGGGAGTAGTCGTTTCCAGGTACACGTGCCGCTAAGCCTCCAGGTGCGGCCGGGGGGCGGGACAGCCCGCTTCCGCCGTCACCGGCCCGGCTCGGTGCCCGGAGCGCGGCGTACACCTTTCAGCAGCTCGTGGACACCGCCGGAGCCGTCCTGACCGTGGCCGTCCGCGACCGTCTGCCCAGCGGCCTGCGGGGCTCAGGGGCGTCGGCGGCGACACCGGTGGCGCGGCTGCAACGGATCAGGCTGTCGCCGTCGGCCCGGTCGGGGCAGACCGTGGGCACACCGTCCGGAGTGCGGCGGTCCTCCGGCCCCGAGGTACCCGCTGCGTCGGGGCCGGAAGCTACGCCGGCGAGTTGTCCGCCGACGCCGTGGACACGTCCGGCACGGCAGCGTCATCGGCCCGCGGACTGCCCGGGAAGGCCGGGGGAAAGCGCCGCCCACACTTCTCAAGGGGTGCAGGCCTCGGCGACGGACAGGCTGTTCTCGTAGAGGTGGTGGCGGGTGATCCGGCCGCCCTCGACGGTGAGGCGAAGCGCGAACGGGCCCTGGAAGGACTTTCCCGTCGCCCGCACGGTCCCCGACAGGTGCCCCGTCAGGACGGCGTCGGTGCCGTCGACGAGGAAGGCGTCCACGGCAGCACGCGCGTCCTCGGGAACGGTGTGCTCCATCAACTCCGTGAACTGTGCCGCGCATTCGGCGGCGGTGGACCTCGGCCGGATCCACGGAACGGCGGGGTTGTCGGCGAGGAGCCAGTCGACTTCGTCGGCGAAGAGGTCGACGAGCCGCTCGGTGTCCCCCGCGATGCGGGCGGCGAGGAATTCCTGCACGACGGCCCTGGTGGCCTCGGTGACCGAACCGGTGTCGTCGACGGGACTCGTCGTGGTGGCGGCGGGCTTGACGGACATCCTGCTCTCCTCGCTGCTGCGGCCGGGTCCCGGCGGGGCCCGTCGATGTGCTGGATCCTGCCGTGGGACGGGAGAGGGGTCGATTACCTCGGAGGTAGGGTGCCGGGCGGCCGGGGCCGCACACGCGCTCGTGACGCGGACGTTCCCGAGGGCACAGTCGGCAGAGGGCGGGCATCGCCACCGACGCCGAGGACCCGCGGGACAAGCCCCGCCGCTCCGCCACTGGGCCGACCAGGCCGACCCCCGGCACACGGGCACCGACCAGGGCCTCGTCGACCGCGTCCACGAGCTCGGCAGGGAATCAGTGCGTGGGCCGCGACGAGCCCGGCGCCATGCTCGGGACGTCCGGCCTCGGCGTCGACGGCGTCATCACCGACTGCCCCAGTACCTCACCAGGCGCTGCCCGGGGCCACCGGACGTCACCGCGTTGACACACACCGCCATCGGGCGTTGACTACCAGTACGGCGCAGAGCCATGCCGCCCCGGGAACCCGGTGATCCAAGCAACCCAGGAAAGCGGCTTACGATGATGTACGACCAGGCACGCGCACAGCAGCCGTCGGACCGGCCCACGCACCGCTCCGAGCACCACTTCGCGGCACCGGACCCGCTCCTGTCGCCGGACGAGCGGGACGCGGTCCTGCTGCGCCTGCGCCAGGCCATCAACGCCTTCGCCGAGACGCCGCGTCAAGCGCTCGAAGAAGCGGAGGGCGCCTTCGACGACGCCGTCGCCCATCTCGTGAACGCCCTCGCGGAACGACGCCGTGCCCTTCATGAGGGCTGGCAGGACCGGGACGCCGCGGCGCAGGCCGAGGAACTCCGGCTCGCGTTGCGGCAGTACCGGGATGTCACGCAACGGCTGCTGCGGACGTAGCGGCCCGTCCGGGCGGGACCGACGCCGCCCCCGTTCACCCGGTCAGACGAACTGCCGCACCACCAGCACCACGGCTCCCGCGACCGCGAGCGCCGTGGCTGCCGCGCGTGTCCGCCGTACGTTCAGCCGACGGGTCAGCGGCCGGGCAGCCAGTACACCGGCCACAGCGGCGGGGATGAGCAGTGCGGTGCCGCGCAGCGCGTGCGGGCCGACCGTGCCGGTCGCCGTCAGCGCGGCGAGGCTCATCAGCGAGCCGGCGAGGAAGAAGGCGCTCATCGTGGCGCGCAGCTCCGGGCCGCTCAGCCGCTGCCACACCAGCGCCATGGGCGGGCCGCCGATGGACGTCGCCGTGCCCATCAGGCCCGAGGCCATTCCCGCCAGGACCACCGAGGAGCGCCGTTGCCGCGGTACGAAACCCGCCGCGTTCACCGCGACGCCGGCGAGGATCACCGCGGCGACGAGGAGCGCCAGGTACCGGGCGGGCAGGGCCACCACGAGCAGTGCGCCCATCAGCACTCCCGGAAGCCGGCCGACGAGTGCCCACCCGCAGCCGCGCAGGTCCGCCCGACCGCGTTCGCGTACCAGGACGGTCGCCGTCACCCCGGAGGCGAGCAGCAGGACGACCGTGGGGGCGAGCGCCGGGTCCACGAGGGAGAAGACCGGTGCGGCGAGCATGCCCAGGCCGAAGCCGACGGAGACCTGGAGCAGCGCGCCGACCCCCACCGTGAGCGAGAGCAGGACGAACTCCGGACCGGTCAGGCCCACGCCGACTCCGCGTCCAGCGGGAAGTGGCACAGAGCCGTGTGGGGTCCGGACCCGTCCGTCGCCTCCCGCGCGACGACCGGCGGTGCCTCGGCCGCGCAGCGGTCCGCGACGTGCCGGCACCGGGTACGGAAGCGGCACCCGGAGGGGATGTCGAAGGGCGAGGGGACCTCCCCCTGGAGCTGGATCTCCTGGTGACGGGTGCCGCGGCTGGTGTTCAGGACGGGTGCGGCCGACATGAGTGCCGCCGTGTAGGGGTGCCGAGGGCGTTCGAAGACGTTCTCCGTGGCGCCGTGTTCGATGACCTTGCCCAGGTACATCACCGTCACCCGGTCGGAGATGTAGCGCACCACGGACAGGTCGTGGGAGATGAACAGGTAGGTGACCCCGAGGCGCTCGCGCAGGTCGCAGAGGACGTTCAGGACCTGCGCCTGTACCGACAGGTCGAGGGCGGAGACGGGCTCGTCGCACACGATGAGGTCGGGGTCCAGGGCCAGGGCGCGGGCGATGCCGATGCGCTGGCGCTGCCCGCCGGAGAACTCGTTGGGATAGCGGTGGGCGTCGCTCTCCCGGAGCCCGACCAGGGACAGCAGTTCGCGGATCCGCCTCTCGCGGGCCTTCGCGCCCGGCACGACGTCCCGGTGGGTGCGCCAGGGCTCGCCGATCAGGTCGGCGGCCGACATGCGCGCGTTGAGCGAGGCGAAGGGGTCCTGGAAGACCATCTGCACTCGGCGGCGCCAGGCCAGCAGTTCCTTGCCGCGCAGGGCGAAGGGGTCGGATCCGTCGAACCGTACGGTGCCCGCGTCCGGGCGCTCCAGCCCGAGCAGCACGCGGGCCAGGGTGGATTTGCCGCACCCCGACTCGCCGACGAGCCCGAGGGTCTGACCGCGGCCGATCCGTACGTCGACCCCGTCCAGGGCGGTCAGCCGGCGCCGGCCGCTGCCGAAGGTCTTGGTGACCCCTCGGACCTCCAGCAGCGGTGGGGGCTCCTGCGGACCGTCCGCTCGGGGACCGGGGCCGGCGGCGGTGGCGCGGGCGTCAGACACGGTCGAGCTCCTCGGAGAAGTGGCAGGCGGCGAAACGGCCCTCGCCCGACGGCCGCAGGGACGGCCGTTCCCGGACACAGCGCTCCCGCACGAGCGGGCAACGGGCCTGGAAGACGCAGCCGGGCGGCACCGCGCCCAGCTCGGGCGGGCTGCCGGGGACCGCGGGCAACGGGCGCCCGCGCACGCTGTCCTCCGGGACCGAGTCGAGCAGTCCGCGGGTGTAGGGGTGGCGGGGGGCGGAGAAGACGTCGTGCACCGGTCCGTTCTCCACGACGGTGCCGGCGTACATCACGACGACGTCGTCCGCGCGCTGGGCGACCACGGCCAGGTCGTGGGTGATCAGGACGACGGCCATGTCCCGCTCGTCCTGGAGGTCCCGGAGCAGCCGCATGATCTGCGCCTGTACGGTCACGTCGAGGGCGGTGGTGGGTTCGTCGGCGATGAGCACGTCGGGGGCGAGCGCGACGGCCATGGCGATGAGCAGGCGCTGCCGCATGCCGCCGGAGAACTGGTGGGGGTAGGACCGGGCCCGCTGCCTCGGCTCGGGGATGCCCACCCGCGTCATCAGCTCGATCGCCTTCTCCCGGGCCTGGCGCCGGGTGAGGCCGTGGTGGATGCGGAAGGGCTCCCCGATCTGCCTGCCCACCGGCTGCACCGGGTTGAGTGCGGTCAGGGCGTCCTGGAAGACGATCGACAGGACGGGGCCGGCCAGCCTGCGGCGTGCCGCCGGGCTCATGCGGAGCGTGTCGTCGCCCCCGACCCGTACGGCGCCGCCGGTCACCGCCGCGGCGGGGTCCAGCAGCCCGACCACGGACAGTGCGGTCATCGACTTGCCGCAGCCGGACTCGCCGAGGAGGGCCAGGGTGCGGCCGCGGCGGACGCTGAAGCCGACGCCGTCGACGGCGCGTACCGTTCCGGAGGGTGTCCTCAGGTCCACGCACAGTCCCTCGACTTCGAGGGCCGGGGTGTCCCTGCCGGACGGGGCGGGGCCGGTGGTGGTCGTCACGGGATCGTCTCCGGGGGTACGGCGGCCGGGGCGGCCCGGCGCTTCCTGGGCAGCGACAGGCGCCAGCGCTGGGCGGGGTCGGTGGCGATGCGGGCCCAGGCGGCGAGCACGGTGGCGGACACCGTCGTGAGGACGATGGCGAGCCCCGGCAGCACGGTGATCCACCAGGCGGTCTGCAGGTACTGCCGTCCCTGGGCGACCATCAGGCCCCAGCTGACGTCGGGGGGCTGGATGCCGATGCCGAGGAAGCTCAGCGACGACTCGGTGAGCATCACGAAGCAGAAGTCGAGGGTGGCGACCGTCAGCAGCGTCGGCAGGGCGATCGGCAGGATGTGCCGGTGGATGATCGTCCGGCTGGGTGTGCCGAAGGTGCGGGCCGCGTCGACGAACAGCCGGCTGCGCAGCTCCGCCGCCTCCGCCCGCGCGGTGCGCAGGTACACCGGGATACGGGTCACGGCCAGGATGAGCACGAGGTTCAGCGCGCTGGGCGAGAACACGTACAGCACGACCACCGCGATCAGCAGCGAGGGAAAGCTGAGGATCACGTCGGCGATCCGCATGGCCACGCTCTCGCGGCGTCCTCCGTGGTACCCGGCCCACAGACCGAGGGCCGAGCCGATCGCGAGGGAGCACAGCACGGCCGGGACGGCGACGGAGAGCGTCGTGGCGGCCGACTCGATCAGCCTGGCCACCATGCTGCGCCCAAGGACGTCGGTGCCGAGCAGTCCGTACGTTCCGTCGCTCAGGGAGGGTGGCCGGAGTGAGGCGTCCAGGTCCTGCCGCTGCGCCCGGTCGCCGATGAACAGCCGGCCGAAGAGGGCCACGAGGGCGACCACGGTGAGGACGACGGCACCGGCGGCCGCGGCCCGGTCGCGGCGCAGCATCCGCCATCTGCTCGGCCGCGCGTTGCGGGCGGAGGCGGCCTCGGCCGCTTCCGCGGCGGCGGGCTCTTCTCGGGGCATCGTTCTTCCTTCGCTCACGTCGGCACCGCCTGACGCACTCGGGGGTCGGCCAGCGCGTGGCAGACGTCGACGAGGATGTTGAGCACGAAGATCGTCACCGCGGTCAGGAGAACGGCTGCCTGCAGCACCGCGAAGTCGCGCTGGAGGATGGAGTCGATCATGAGCTTGCCGATGCCGGGCCAGCCGAAGATCGTCTCGACGATCACCGCACCGTTGACCAGGCCCACCGTCAGGTCGCCCGCCACGGTCAGCACCGGCGTCACGGCGTTGCGCAGGGCGTGGCCGAAGACCACTCGCCGGGGTGCGGCGCCCTTGGCCCGGGCGATCTTGACGTAGGGCGCGGACAGCGCGGTGACCATGCTGCCGCGGACCACCTGGACCAGTACGCCGAAGGGGCGGATGAGCAGGGTCGCGACGGGCAGCACCCATATCTCGGGGCCGCCGAGCGTGCCCGAGGTCGGCAGCAGTCCGAGGCTCACGCCGAAGACCAGCACACCCATGATGGCGAACCAGAAGTCGGGGATGCCGGCGGCCGTCATCGACAGCAGGCTGGCGATCCTGTCGACCAGCGAGTTGGGGCGGTAGGCGGCGAGGCTGCCGACCAGCACGGCTCCGGTGATCGCCAGCAGCATCGTCACGCCGGCGAGCTGGAGCGTGACGGGAAAGGCGTCGATCACCATCGAACCCGCCGACTGCCCGGTCCGCAGGGAGGTGCCGAAGTCCAGGTGCGCGGCGTCCACGAGGTAGTTCCACAACTGCGCCGGGATCGAGAGGTCGAAGCCCTGTGCGGCGGAGAACTCCGCACGCTGCTCGGGGGTGGCGCTCAGGGGGAGGTAGAGGTCCACGGGATCGCCGGTCATCCGGGACAGGAAGAACACGCCCAGGACCACGCAGATCAGGGGGACGGCGCTGGAGACCACGCGTGTGCGCAGGAAGGGGATCATGTCAGGGCTTCGCCCCCTCGGCCGGGCGGATCTCGGCCAGCCGCAGTTCGTCTCCGGTGGCGGAGTTCGGTTCGTACCGGATCGACCGTGACAGGCCCAGCAGCCCGTTCATGTGGGCGAGATGGGCGTACTGGACGACGGAGTCGTTCTGCTCGGCGAAGAGGTCGGCGAAGGCCTTCTGACGCCGCTCGCCGGAGAGGGCGCCCGCCTCGGCGATGCGCCGGTCCAGGTGCTCCGTGCCGAACGTCGACTGTGGGCCGTCGCTCAGCAGGTACTGGCTGGCGGTGAAGGCCGCGTCACCGGCCTGGTTGCCGTGCATGATCAGCAGGGCGACGGGGCCGACGTCCTCGGGCAGCGGACGCAGCAGGTACTGGAGGTGGGTGGCGGTGTCGGCCATACGGACCCGGACGTTCAGGCCGATCTCCCGCAGCTGGTACTGCAGGGCCTCCGCCGTCTCCGACACCCCGGAGAACATGCCGTTGCGGGCGACGAGGGTGATCTGCCGGCCGGTGGGCACGCCATCGGCCGACGCCTCCTCCACCAGGGCGCGGGCCTCGCCGACGTCCTGCCGGGTCGGTTCGATCCCGTCGCCGTGTCCCACCACTCCGGGCGGGACCAGTTGGGCCGCCGGTTCGGCGAGACCGCCGAGCAGGGCGTCGATGATGCCCTCGCGGTCCACGGCCAGGTCGATCGCCCGGCGCACCCGGAGGTCGTCGAGCGGGGGCTCTCGGCCGTCCAGCCGCAGCGCGGTCGTCTCGTTGTTGGGGTACGCGGCCGTCGTGTCCTTCTCCTCTTCCATCGGGTCCAGCGCCACGGCGATCTCCGCCTCGCCCTTGTCGATCATGGCCGCGCGCACACTGGCGTCGCCGCGCCAGACGTAGCGGGCCCGTGCGAAGGCGGGGGCCTCGCCCCAGTAGTCGTCGAAGCGGTCGAGGGAGATGGCCGCTCCGGGCTGCCAGGAGCGGACGGCGTAGGGGCCGGTGCCGATCGGGATACGGACTTTCGCCCCGGTGTCCGTCGTGCGGGGCACGATCTCCACGAAGCTCAGACGCAGCGGCAGGATGGGGTCCGGTTGCTCGGTGGTGACGGTCAGTCGGCCGTCGTCGACCGCCTCGACCCGGAGGTCCTCGTCGCCGAAGACGTAGCCCTCGACGTTGCAGGCCAGGTCGGAGTTGACCGCCCGGTCGATGGAGAAGGCGGCGTCCTCCGCGGTGAAGGGCGCGCCGTTCTGGAAGGTCACCCCGGAGCGGATGCCGAAGGTCCAGGTGCGGGGCGTGGTCTGCTTCCAGCCGGTCGACAGCAGGGGGTTCAGCTCACCGGACGCGGGATCTCGTTCGACCAGGGGCTCGGTGATGTTGGACCGGACGACGACTCCGGTGCCGGTCAGTGACGCCTCGCAGGGTTCCAGGGTCGGCGGTTCCTGGGTGAGCACCACCCGCAGGGTGCGGCCGTCGGCGCGGCCGGTGTCGCCACCCGCGCTGTTGGCCACGGCGCACCCACTGGACAGGAGCACGGTGCCCGCCAGCAGTGTCGCGCCGATGGTGCGGGGCCGCCCTGGTGCGGCGCGCCGGGGGGATGGAACGGAGGGCTTCATCGTCGCGTGTCTCCGGGGAAGTGCTGATGTGACGCGTTCCGAACACGGGCGGGGGGTGGGCCGGCCACCCAGAGCTGTCTACACTTGCGCACTCGGTCTGTATCTGTGAACGCGAAGCTAAACCGGGGCACGGGCAGCGTCAAGACATGCGGAGGATCGGACATGGCCCGCCCGCACCCGCCGCACCCCTCCTGGATGTCCACGGACGGGAACGCCGACCACGTATGAGGAGGGCGATGCATTGCAGGAGCATGCGAACGGAAGTCGACGTCGCCGTGACTCTCCCGTGGCCTTGCGGGACCCCCCGGCTCGGCCGGCATGCCGGTGACGTGCTGGACGCCGACCGCGCGCTGCGCGCCGGGCGGTGGCGCAACGTGGCCGACGACCCCGCACTCCCCTGCGGCACGACGCTGACCGGTCGCCGGGCGGGAATCATCGGGTTCGGCAAGACCGGCACCGAGGACGCCCGGCTGCGCCAGGCGGTCGGCCTACGGGTGTCCAGGGTGCTGGAGGAGCGGACGGCGACCCGGCAGCGGTGGCGGTTGCCGTTGCCGTTGCGGTTGCGGTTGCGGTTGCGGTTGCGGTTGCGGTTGCGGTAAGTCGTGGCACGGCCAGGGACCGCCGCGCTCCGACGGGGCTTCCGCACCACGCTGGATCTGCCGGGTGGGCCCGCGCGGACGACCGGCACCGGCGGCCCGGGGACTGCTCGGCCCCGCATGAATTGCGCTTGCCCATGAGACCTGGGAGGAATGGGCATGAGGCGTCGCGGCTTCGGGACGGCCGTCATCGCTGTGTGGCCGAACGGCTCGGACGGAGCTCGGCCGACGGAAGGAAGGAGTCGCCGGTCATGCCACTCTCCCGCGTCCACAACTTCTCCGTCTCGCTCGACGGCTTCGGCACCGGTGAGGGCCAGAGCCACGAGGAGCCGTTCGGCCACGCCGGCGAAAGGCTGCACGAGTGGATGTTCGCCACGCGGTGGTGGCACGAGATGACGGGCCGCCCCGGCGGGACCGGCGGCATCGACGACGCCTTCGCGCGGAAGTTCGCACCCGGGATCGGCGCCGAGATCATGGGTGCGCGAAAATTCGGCCACCCCGGATGGAACGAGGACCCGGAATGGGAGGGGTGGTGGGGGCCCAACCCGCCGTTCCACACCCCGGTCTTCGTCCTCACCCATCATCCGCGCCCGTCGATCGAGATGGAGGGCGGCACGACGTTCCACTTCCTCGACGCCGCGCCCGACAAGGCCCTCGACGCGGCTCGCGAGGCCGCGGGCGGCCAGGACGTCCGCATCGGCGGGGGGCCCACGGTGATCCGCGACTTCCTCACCGCCGGGCTCATCGACCACATGCACATCGTGGTGGTCCCGATCCTGCTCGGCCGGGGCGTGCGCCTCTGGGACGGGCTGGAGGGCCTCGAGAAGCACTACCAGGTCGAGGCCATCTCCTCGCCCAGCGGAGTGACGCATGTGACCTTCACCCGTGCGGGCCTGTGAGCCTCCTCCGCTGCGGACATCGTCGCCGGCAGTGACAGTGCCGGGCCACGGCCTGACGCCTTCGCCGCCATCGCGACCGAATCAGCACAGGGATGCGAAGGGGCGAGTGGGGCCGGTGGGCGGGGTCAGTGGCCAGCGGCCGACGGATTTCTGCCCCGGTGAGCGGGACGAGGTGGAACCGTTTCCGCCTCCCCCTCCGCCGCCGCGCGGGCCGCCGTGGCCGCGAGAAGGGCAGCGCGAGCACGGCCGGGATGATGTGCCTCATCCATCCGACATAGCGGCGGACTTCGTACTGGTCCAGGCCGCACTTGTTCTTCAGGCGACGCGGACCGCACGAGGCCGCAGTGTGCAGCCCGACCGCGTGAGCAAAGCCTCGTCCCCGGCCGGCGCGGGATCGACGCGTACGTGGCGCGTCAAGGCCCCTCCACTGGTCGTGACGCCGGTCCCGCCAGCCCGTGCAGCAGCAGATCCGTGAGGGTGTCGACGACGTGCTGGTCGTCTTCGCCGCCGCCGGGGGGCGTGATCACGGCGTAGTTGAGGGTGACGAGCATCGCGCCCATCGCCACCGCGACGAACTCGGGGTCGCCGGGCAGCCGGTGTCCGCGCTCGACCAGGTACTCCAGGTGCTCCCGGATGGTTCCGGTCTGCTCGCTCAGGTCGCGCCAGGCCCGGCCCGTGCCGGGGTCGTCGGCCACCATCGCCTGGAACAGTGCGAGCGCGACCGGGCGGTTCTGCCGCATCACCGTCCACGCGACACCGACGTGGTCGCGCAGCTGGTCGCGGTCGGTCAGGTCGTGGTCACGTGGGTGCTCCAGGCCGACCATGCGCTCGTCGATCGCACCCTCCATCTCCGCGAGGAGCGCCTGGAGCAGCTCGTCCTTGCCGGCGAAGTGCTCGTAGAACGAGCCGGTCGAGCGTCCGGCCGCGGCGGTGATGTCGGTGATCTTCGTATTGAGGTAGCCGCGATCGCTGAACAGCTCCCGCGCCGCGTCCAGCAGCGCGGCACGGGTCTGCGCCGCCCGGACTTTTCGACTGGCGGTACTCGCCTGCGGCATGTCGTCCTCCCTCGACTGTTGACAGGCGCCAGCGTATCGGAACACACTTTCACCGAATTGCTATTCAGTGAACGTCAATTCAGGGAGACATCGTGCGGACGATCGTGATCGGCGGCGGGATAGCAGGACCCGCCGTCGCCCTTGCACTGCAGCAGACCGGTCACGAGGTGACCGTCTACGAGGCGTACGACGTTCCGGTCGAGGACGTCGGCGCCCACTTCAGCCTGGCGGTCAACGGCCTGCGCGCACTGGAGAAGCTGGGCTGCCTGCGCGAGGTACAGGCGGTCGGATTCCCCATCGACCGGATGCGGTTCTACACGGGGGGCGGCCACCTCTTGGGCGACGTGCCACGCCTTCGGCGCGACGCCGATCCGATGCGCAGCATCTCGCTCCAGCGGGGACGGCTCGTGGCACTCCTGCGGCGCGCGGCGCTCGACGCGGGCGCGCAGATCGTCACCGGCGAACGCCTGGTGGGCGCGACGGAGTCAGCGGACAGCGTGGTGGCCGAATTCGCCTCCGGCCGGCGCGACACCGCGCAGCTGCTCGTGGGTGCCGACGGCATCTGGTCAACCGTGCGCGGGGTGATCGACTCGTCCGCGCCGCGCGCGGAGTACGCGGGGCTCTACGGGGTCGCCGGAATCTCCGCCATGACGGGTGTCGAGCCCGGCGTCTGGAGCCTCGCCTACACGCGCAACGGTGCGTTCGTGTACACCAGTATCGACGAACAGACCCAGTGGTGGACGGCTCAGATCGGGGATCCTGTCAAGCCCGACCTGCGAGGCGTCGACGACGCGCAATGGCTGCGGCGCGTCACCGAGCTGTTCCCGGAGGCAACGCCGAGGGCCCTCCTCGCGGCCACGACATCGATAGCCGCGTCCGGCTACCTGAACGTCTGCGACCCGGTCCAGAAGTGGCACAGCGGGCGCATCGTCCTGGTCGGCGACGCCGCCCACCCCGTCGGCGTCGGACACGGCGCCTCGATGTGCATCGAGGACGCACTGGAACTCGCGGCGGCGCTGAGCGGCGCCCCGACCGTCCCAGCGGCACTCGAGGCCTACGACGAGGCACGCCGCCCGCGCATTGACAGGCTGCTCAAGCACGGGCACAACGCCCGTGAGAGCAAGCGGCCCGGCGCCGTGAAGCGACAGGTCAACGCAGCGAAGATGCGCGTACTCCTCCCGTTCTTCGAACGGGTGCAGGGATACCTGTACGACTACGAGCCGCCTTCCCTGCCCGCCTCGGACGGATCGCGGTCCACCACGCGCTAGACGGTCCGCAGGTCCGACGCCTCGCTCGTGAAGATGGACGCGGGTTGCCGACGATCGGGGTCGGCAGGGCCGCATGCGCGGGGAGGCGCCGGCGCATGACGAGCGTACGAGGGGGTCGGCCGGCAACGGCCGTGACGGGGCGCGGCGCAAGACCGCACTGACCGAGCGTTGCTCGACCCGAACTGATGACAACTCGGTGTGCCGCCGCGTCGAGGACGGTGCTGCGCCACACCCATCGAGAAGGAGAAGCAGTTGCTGAAATCGCGGGTGCGGAAGAACCTGGCCATCGGGCTGGTGATCACGGTCGTCATCACGGCGCTGTCGGTGGTGGTCGCGGACGACGGCAGCAAGATGGAGGAGTTCAGGATGTCGCTGACAATAGGCCTGTTGGTGACGGCGACAGTGACAGGCGGTACCTGGTTACTGCAGCGGATACGTTCGGCACGGTGACCGGCGTCCGCGCCCCGGCCCTGCGGTTGCCGGCGCTGCACCGGCATCACCTCGTCGGCAAGCGCCGCCCAGGTGGCCGGACCACCCTCCTTCCCGGAACGCACCCGAGCGCAGCACGAACCCGTCAGGCTGCGGAACGCCCAGTCGCCCGCGTCGACATCGACCCGATGCGGCTCCGATCCCGGTGAGTAGCGCCTGGTCCCGCTGAGCCTGCCCGAGATCCGCCGCCTGACCGCCCAGCTCGCAGCACGCCTCCTTCCCCCGGTACGACACGCGCCGCCACGTCTGCCGGGGCACCCCCACCGCAGCAGCTCTCGTCATCCGGCTCCGCACGTGCTCACCCGAATCGCCCTGGAGGTCGGCATGTACATTGTCTCGTCGTGATCGAAAGTGTGGGCGGGCGAGTCGTCGCCGACAGGTACGTGCTCGCCGACCGACTGGGCAGCGGCGGTATGGGCACGGTGTGGCGTGCCTGGGACCATCTGTTGCAGCGGACGGTGGCCGTCAAGGAACTTCATGCCGTTGGCGGCGGGTACGAGCAGCAGGCGGCGATGCGGCGTGTGCTGTCGGAAGCGCGGGCGATCGCCCGGGTGACGCACGCGCATGTCATCGACATCTACGATCTGGTGGAGTTCGACGGCGGTCTGTGGATCGTCATGGAACTGGTGCCGGGTGGCTCGCTGAGCGAGCGCGTGCGAGTGAGCGGGCTCCTGTCACCGGTGGAGACGGCCCGCGTCGGACTGGAGATCCTGTCCGCGTTGGAGGCGGTCCACGCCGCCGGCGCGCTGCACCGGGACGTGAAACCGGCCAACGTGCTTCTGCGCGCGGACGGCAGCAGCGTGCTCACCGACTTCGGTATCGCCGCCCTGTCCGGTCACACAGGTCTCACGGGCACGGGGGGCGTGGTCGGCTCGGCCGAGTACATGGCCCCGGAACGCCTGCGCGATCAGCCCGCCGGACCGGCCAGCGATTTGTTCTCCCTCGGCGTCACCCTGTGTTTCCTCGCCTCCGGTCAGACGCCCTTCGCCCGCGGGGACCTCACGGCCACCTCGTTCGCCGTCGCCTTCGAACCGCCCTCCGTCCGCGTCCGGGGCCCGCTGGGCGACGTCATCGAGCAGTTGCTGGACAAGGACCCGGCCAAGCGCCCGTCCGGCGCACCACTCGCGGACGCGCTGCGGTCGATTGTCGACGGAGCTCCCCGAACGGTGCAGGCGACACTGCGGCAGCCGGTGCCGCCCACACGCGCGAACCGGCGCCGCACGGCGGCCGCAGGGGTGAACCGGCGCCGCACGGCGATCACGGGGGCGGTCGCCGTGGTGGTGCTCCTCACCGGAGCGGGCGTGACCGCGTACGTCGCTGGAGACGACCCCGGCTCTGGCTCGTCCCACCAGACCGGGCAGACGTCCACCGGTGCCCACGCAGGCTCGCGTGTGGACGCGGTGATGCCGGTTCCGGGTGCGCGGGGCAGGTTCTGGGTGTTCTCCGGCAGCCAGTACATGGTCGTCGAGACGGGCGCGGACCCGGCGTCGGCGCGGCGGGTGAGCGGGCCGGCCCCGATCGCGCAGTGGCGCAAGACGTTCGGAGGACTGGACCGCTTCACGAACAAGGTCGACGCCGTCCTGCCGGACCCCGGTGACGACCACCGCTTCTGGGTCTTCTCCGGCGACCAGTACCTGCACGTACACATCGCCGGCGACCGCTCCGGCAAGGGCCGCCTCCAGGAACCACGCCCCCTCACCGACTGGAGCAACAGCATCGGCGACGCCCCGGGCTTCGCGCATCGTGTGGACGCGGTGATGCCGGTTCCGGGTGCGCGGGGCAGGTTCTGGGTGTTCTCCGGCAGCCAGTACATGGTCGTCGAGACGGGCGCGGACCCGGCGTCGGCGCGGCGGGTGAGCGGGCCGGCCCCGATCGCGCAGTGGCGCAAGACGTTCGGAGGACTGGACCGCTTCACGAACAAGGTCGACGCCGTCCTGCCGGACCCCGGTGACGACCACCGCTTCTGGGTCTTCTCCGGCGACCAGTACCTGCACGTACACATCGCCGGCGACCGCTCCGGCAAGGGCCGCCTCCAGGAACCACGCCCCCTCACCGACTGGCCGTCCTTGAAGCCGTTCCGGACGGGTTGAACCAGCCAGACCGGTCACCTGACCGGAACGCGGCGGTCACCACATCGCCGACGTGGGAGGGAGACCGGTCTCCGTGAGTTCCCCGGCAGTTGCATGACCGGCCGGACAGCTCCCGGCCGATGCGTCAGAACACAGGTGGCAGTCGGGCCGCGCGGCCTCACATCCGGGATCTCAGAACGTCGACCTCACACCCCGGCGCGAAGGGGTCGAAGCCCTGCTCGATCAGCGGGCGAACTGCCAGCAGGCTTCGCAACGACGACCACGCGTGGATCACGTCGAGGTCGATGTCGGTGCCGTAGCCGGCGATGACGTCGTCGAGGTGCTCCTCGTGTCCGAGTATGAAGGTGGCGAGGTCGTACAGGGCATCTCCCTGACCCGCCTCGGACCAGTCGATGATGCCGGTGACCTCGTCGCCGTCAACGAAGACGTGCGCGATCTGCAGGTCGCCGTGTGTGAACGTCGGAGTCCACGGCCGCAGCGCGGCCTCGGCGACTTGTCGGTTCCGGGTGACCAGGTCGGCCGGCAGGACTCCGTTCGTCACGAGCAACTCGCACTCGTCGGCGAGCTCCTTCGTCAACTCGTCGATGCTCCGGCCAGCCCGGCCAGGCCAGGGCGGCAGCGGCGCGTCGTGCAGCTTCCGCATGGCGGCGCCCGCCGCGGCCCACGCCGCCGGCGACCCGGTCACCGGCCCGCCGAGGCGCCCAAGCGTCGTGCCCGGGAGTGCGGCGGTCGCGAGCACGGGCGGCTTGCGCCACAGGACCTCCGGGGTCGGAACCGGGGCGAGGGACATCGCCTCGACCTCGACGTCGATACGCGCCTGATCGGCGTCCACCTTCAGGAACACGTCGCCGACGCGCAGGGTCGCGCGCTCGGAATGGGCGACGACGACTTTGACCTCATCCATGGGCGACCAGTATCCCGGGCCTGATCGCCGACGTCGCCGGGTTTGTCGCTTGCGATGACGCGGCTGACCGCGTCCCGCTACCCAGCGGCCTCGTGCACGACACCGACCTCTGACCAGGTCAAGCCCACCACCTTTGTCAGGAGCCCTAAGCGGTTCTCGGTTTGCGGGCGGGGGCCTTCTTCGCGGCCGTCCCCCTCGCCGCGGTCTTCTTTTCGGGTGCCTTCTCGACCGGCTTCTTCCCGGCCGCGGCCTTCCTCTTCGGCCCGGGCAACTCGTGCACCTCGGCGCGCCCGCCCTCGCCCCGGGACTCCTTGGCCTTGGAGACGGACTCCTGCAGGGCGGCCATCAGATCCAGCACCTGCCCCGGCTGCTCCTCCCGCTCCGGCGCCGCCGGCGGCGCCCTGTGCTCGCGCTTCGCCTCGATCAGCCCCATGACGGCGTCCGTGTAGGTGTCCTGGAACTCGTCGCCCTCCAGGTCGTCCCGGGTCATCGTGTCCATCAGCGCGAGCGCGCCTTCGATCTCCTCCTCGGACACCTCGACCGGGGGCGGTGTGAGGGAGGAGGGATCACGGACCTCGTCGGGCCAGCGCATCGCGTGCAGCACGATCGCCTCGTCCCGCACCCGCAGCAGGCCCAGCCGTTCCCGGCCCGACCACGCGTACCTCGCCACCGCCACCTTCGACGACCTCGCCAGCGCCTGGCGCAGCAGCTTGTAGGGCTTCGCGGCCACCTGGCCGTCCGGCTGCAGGTAGTAACCGTCGCCGATCCGGATCGGATCCACGGACGACAGCGGAACGAACGCCACGATCTCGATGGCCTTGGCGGCCGGCAGCGGCAGTTCGCGCAGTTCCTCGTCGGTGACCGGAACGATCTGCGTGCTGGTCAGCTCGTAGCCCCTGCCGATCTCGTCGGAGCCGACCTCCCGGTCCTCCAGCTCACAGACCTTGCGGGTCCGGATTCTGCCCTGGTCCGCCAGGTGGTACCGGTGGAACCGGATGCTGTGGTCCTCGGTCGCGCCGACCACATGGATCGGCACCGTGACCAGACCGAACGAGATGGCACCGCTCCAGATCGACCGGGGCATGGGCAGACCTCTCCACAGGAAGCCCCGAGCAACACCAGACTATGAGCGGCACGGCGGCCCCGCACGCGCGCCACCGGCCCCGGCCGCACGCCGGCGCATCCCGCGTGCCATCACGACGGGACGGGCGTAGTGTCCACATATGCGTGATGTTCGGTGTGGCTGGCGTCGAGCAGCCCTGCCGGAGCCTGCGCGGATTCGGGCGGACATCTGATGGACGCCGCGATGGCTGCCGTGGTGCGGGAGAGCGGGGCGTTCGGAGGGCTGTTGTACGTGCTGCCGCCCGGCGACGACGCCCTGTGGCAGGTCCTGGTCGCGGGGGTCCCCCAGGAGTTCGCCACTCCGTGGATGCGCGTCGCGCTGACCGATCCGATGCCGGTGGCGGACGCCGTCCGCGAGCGGCGCCTGGTATGGGTCGGTGGCCGGGAGGAGATGGCGCGCCGGTATCCGCGGCCGGCGCTGGTACTGCCGTACGACTTCGCGCTGGCGGCCACTCCGCTCGCATCGGGTGCCACGCCCCGGGGCGGACTGGTGCTGCTGTGGCCCGGGACCCATCCGGCGCAGCTGAGCCCCGAGGAACGCGACGTCATCCAGAAGGGCTGCCGCCACCTGGGCGGGCTCCTGCAGCAGGCGGCGGACCGCGGCGATCCGCTGCTGCCCGCGGACCGGCCCCGGACCCTGCCGCCGCCGGCCCGGCGCACTCCCTCCCCCAGCGAGGCGACCACCCTGTCGGCCTTCGTCGACCGCCTGCCGGGCGGGTACTGCTCGCTGGACCTCGACGGACGCATCACCTTCCTCACCCAGGCCGCGGCCGACCTGCTCGGTGCCGGTCGGGACGATCTGGTGGGTGCCCTGCCGTGGGAGGCGCTGCCGTGGATGGACGTCCCCCACGTCGAGGACCGCTACCGGGCCGCGCTGGTCAGCCGCCGGCCGCAGGCCTTCACCGTGCTGCGCCCCCCGGAGACCTGGCTGGCCTTCGAGCTGTACCCGGACGCCACCGGCCTCAGCGTCCGCATCGCTCGTGGCAGCCCGGCCGACGATGCCCCCCTGCCGGGTTCCGTACCGACCGCCGGACCCAGCCGCGCCGCCGTTCTGTACCACCTGATGCATCTGGCCTCCACCCTCACCGAGGCGGTCGGTGTCCAGGACGTGGTCGAGCAGACCGCCGACCAGTTGCTGCCCGCACTGGGGGCGCAGGCGATGGTGCTGATGACCGCGCAGAACGGCCGCCTGAGGATCCTCGGCCACCGCGGCTACCGCACCGAGATCATGGACAGATTCGACGCCGTCCCCCTGAGTTCGGACATCCCCGGCGCCAACGTTCTCGCCACCGGCGTCCCGGGCTTCTTCGCGTCCTTCGCCGAAATGCAGCGCGCCTACCCGGCCACCGTGCACGAGGACGGGATGGCCGCATGGGCCGTGCTGCCGTTGATCTCGTCCGGCCGCCCCATCGGCTCCCTCCTCATCGCCTACCAACGGCCCCACGCCTTCCCGCCCGGCGAACGAGCCGCTCTCACCTCACTGGCCGGACTGGTCGGGCAGGCACTGGACCGTGCCCGTCTCTACGACGCCAAGCACCACCTCGCCCACCGCCTGCAGTCGGCCCTGCTGCCGCACACCCTCCCCCGTGTGCCCGGCCTCGAGGTCGCCGCCCGCTACCTTCCGGCCGCCCGCGGCCTGGGCATCGGCGGCGACTTCTACGACCTGATCCGCCTCGACGAGCACACGGCCAGCGCCACCATCGGCGACGTGCAGGGCCACAACGTGGACGCCGCGGCCCTCATGGGGCAGGTGCGCACCGCCGTCCACGCCCACGCCACCGTGGGGGCGACCCCCGACGACGTCCTGGCCCGTACCAACCGCCTGCTCACCGACCTGGACCCCGGCCTGTTCACCAGCTGCGTCTACGTCCACCTCGACCTCGCCACGCAGCGCGCCTGCCTGGCCACCGCCGGCCACCCGCCCCCTCTCGTGCGCCATGCCGACGGACGCACCGAACTCCTGCGGATACCCCCCGGACTGCTGCTCGGCATCGAGCCCGACACCGTCTACTCGGCGCTGGAATTCAGCCTGCCGCCCGGCAGCGTTCTCGCCCTCTACACCGACGGACTCGTCGAAGCCCCCGGAGTCGACCTCGACGACGCGATCGCGGCCCTCGCGGGGCTCCTCGAGCACGCCGACCCCACCGATCTCGACGCCATGGCCGACACCCTCATACGGCACGCGCCCGCCCCCGGCGACGACATCGCCCTGCTGCTCATCAGTCCCCGTACGTGACGCGGGGGCACTCCCACGGCCGGTGGATCGTTTCGCAGACAAGAAGGACAAACGCCGGTCGACACAGGCCGGCAGCGGAGGAGAAGACCCCTGATGAAGCACCAGAAGGTGTGCGATCTGATGAGCGACGCCGTGGTCCGCGTCCAGCGCGGCACACCGTTCAAGGAGATCGCACACCTGCTGCAGGAGTACGACATCACGGCGGTGCCCGTCGTGGACGAGGAGAACCGCCCCGTGGGGGTCGTGTCCGAGGCGGACCTCCTGCAGAAGATGTGGGGCACGGATTCCGACCGTTCCCCCGCGTACGAGGAGCGGACCCGGCCGGACGGTGGCAAGGCGTCCGCCACGGACGCGGCGGGCCTCATGACCTCCCCCGCGGTCTGCGCCCGCGAGAGCTGGAGCGTCGTGGACGCCGCCCGGGTGATGGCCCGGCACGGCATCAAGCGGCTCCTGGTCGTCGACGAAGCGGGGCGGCTGATCGGGGTCGTCAGCAGAAGCGACCTGCTGCGGGTCTTCCTGCGCACGGACCGGGCGATCCGAACCGAGATCATCGAAGAGGCCCTGGTCAACGCCCTCGGTCTGGCTCCCTCGTCGGTGCAGGTGGATGTGACGCACGGACATGTCGTCCTCAGCGGCCGGCTCCCCGACCACGTGTCCGTCCCCGCGCTGGAAGAACACTGCCGCCGCGTCGACGGCGTCGTCGCCGTGGAGTTCAGGCCGGCGGGAGAGACCGACGCCGGGGGCTCGGTTTCCGTCGGTCCCTGACCTCGTCGCGAAGTCCGGAGAACTTGTCGGGATTCGTGACGAGGTAGATGCCGGAGACCTGGCCGCCTTCCGGAGACAGATCCACGACCATGACGGCGTACGGGGAATCGCCGGTGAAGACCACCGCGGCGGGGTCGCCGTTCACGCTGCGGAACCGCACGTCCAGGCCGTCCGGCGGCCGGGAGGCGAAGCCGGCCAGCGTGCGTGCCACCTTGTCGCGTCCGTGGACGGGCCGCAGGGCCGCACGCGCCTTGCCGCCACCGTCCGTCCACAGCGTGACGTCGGGGGCCAGGATCTCCATGAGCGTGGCCAGGTCACCCCCGAGGGCCGCGGCCACGAAACGCTCGGTCACCTGCTGCTGGAGGTACGGGCGCGTACGGAAGCGGGGACGTCGGGCCCGGACGTGCGCGCGAGCCCGGTGGGAAAGCTGACGCACGGCGGCCGGGGTGCGGTCGAGGATGTCGGCGATCTCCGTGTGGGCGTATCCGAACACCTCGTGGAGGACGAACACCGCCCGCTCCAGGGGACTGAGGGTTTCCAGCACCACCAGGAGCGCCATCGACACGGATTCGGTACGCAGTGCCTGATCGGCCGCGTCGGCGACGTCCTCGGTGACGAGCGGTTCGGGCAGCCACGGCCCCACGTAGGTCTCGCGGCGCCGCCGGATGCCGGCGCGCCGGGCGAGCGCGTGGTTGACCGCCACGCGCACGAGGTACGCCCGCGGATTGCCGATGGCCTCCTGCGGGGAGCGACGCGTCCTGTCCGCCCACGAGAGCCAGGATTCCTGGAGTACGTCCTCGGTGTCCGCGACACTCCCGAGCATGTTGTAGACGACGGAGAACAGCAGCTCGCGATGGTCGACGAACACCTGTGTCGCCGCGTCCACCGTGCCGTCCGCCACCGAGTCCTCGGGCCCCTCCCGCATGGCACACCTCCTGGTTCGGACACTCCATCCAAGATGCGAACGCCCCGCGGAGTGTGACATCCGGCCGGAGACAATTCCCTCCCCCTCCCCGGATCGCCGGTGTCACATTCGGTCTCCCCGCCGCCTCTTGAACGGTGAGTGAACAGCGAAGCCGGTACGCCGGCACCACCGATCACCGATCTGGACGGAGAGCCGCATGAAACTCGTGATCTTCGGGGCGAACGGACCCACGGGACTGCTGGCCACCGCACAGGCCCTCGCCGAGGGCCACAGCGTCACCGCCGTGACGCGCCGGCCCGGCGCGTTCCCGCTGAGCGGACCACGGCTGCACGTGGTGCGTGCGGACGTACGCGACCCGGACGCGGTCGCACGCGCCGTAGCGGGACAGGAGGCGGTGGTCTCCACGCTCGGGGCGCCCTACGGCCGCGCCCCCGTGACGGTGTATGCGGACGGTGCCACCCACATCGTGAAGGCCATGACGCGGCACGGGGTGCGGCGCCTGGTCTGTGTGACCTCCACCGTGCTCTTCGGCGTGCCCGCTCCGGGCGAGTCGCTGCTCTTCCGCAAAGTACTGGAACCCTTCATCACCGGCTTCCTGGGCCGCACGGTCTACGACGACATGCGGCGCATGGAAGCCCTGCTCGCCGACAGCGACCGCGACTGGACCGTGATCCGCCCCGCCGGACTCTTCGACGCCTCGGTCGTGAGCGACTACCAACTGGCCGAGACGCGCCTGCCCGGCCGGTACACCGCACGCGCCGATCTCGCGCACGCGCTGCTGCGCCACGCGGTGGGTGACTTGTCCGGGCGCCATCTGCGCACGTTCGTCGACGTCCGCACCACGGAAGGCGTTCCGGGCCTCCTCGATGTCCTCAGGAAGGAGGCGTTCGGGTAGGACGCGCGCCCGTGCCCGTCTCCGGGAAAGGGAGGCGGGCACGGGCGGGGTGCGGTCGGACTCCACTGTGGACTCCAGCGTGTGGGGCGACCGCGCCGCGGGCCCCGGCACCGCGGCCGGCGCGGGAGCGGGGCTGCCCCCGCTGACCCCGAGCGCTTCCCACTCCTCTGCGGCACGCCACTGCGGGACCGCACTCGGCTGACCGACAGCAGCCTCGGCGAAGCGCTGGCGACGCCGCCCGGGGCCTCTGAGGATCTCGTCTCCTGTCAGCCCGCTGCGGGGGCCGGGTCGCCGGCCCACCGGCGGAGGGCGGCCGTGGCGTCGGCTCGGGCGGTGGGCGGAAGGTCCGCGATGCCGACGTGGTGGTTCGCACCGAGCGCCCAGTGGACGCGGGAGTCGCGGGTGCCGGGGCCGACGCGGAAGTGCTCGGCGACGGCCGGGTCCTGGTCCCCGTTGACGAAGAGGAGGCGGCTGCCGTGCCGACGGACCCAGCGGTCGATGTCGGGCATCGCACGGCGGTCGAAGCGCATCGGGACATCCCGGGGAACGAAGTTGCGGGGCTCAACGGCGTCCGGGTGACGCAGGAGGCCGACCAGATGGGCGGTCTGGACGTCGAAGTACCCGAGCTGGGTCCCGAGTTGGTAGAAGTACGGGACGTGGTCCTCCACGACCGGGTCGGAGTAGGCGGAGAGCAGCGCGGTGGCGTCCAGCCAGCGGTAGAGTTCCTCGGTCGTCGCGTCCGGCGCGGGGACGTCGGGGCAGTGGGAGGCGCCCCGGTTCTGCCAGAACATCAACGGGGCGCGCAGCACGGCCGTTTCGAAGGCCTTGTCGGCGCTGCCGACGATGCGGAAGGTGCTGCCGGTGGACGCCGCCCATGCTTCGTAGCGGTCGACCATCTCCTCGCGGCGCAGGAGGGCCTGCCGCTGCACCGTCTTGAGGGCGTCGCGGCAGGAGGCGGAGCCGATGGTGTCGAGGAACCGCAGGTAGGCGGAGTCCTCGCGGTCGTCGACGTTGTTCGGCGCGGAGTACGCGACGGTGCCGTCCACGTCATCGGGGTGGAAACGGCGGTGGTAGACGGATGCCATGCCGCCCTTGCTGCCGCCCGTCGAGATCCAGGCACCGCGGTAGAGCCCGCGGAACAGCGACACCACACGGTGATGGTCGTCGGCGGCCTGGCGGACGGTCTGGTGGGACCAGTCGACGGCCGCCGGGCGCGAGGCGCCGAAGAATCGGTGCTCGACGCCTATCTGGTTGCCGTCGAGCAGCACGGTCGGCTCGGCCCGTCGCGGCGACAGCGGTACCTCGTACCCCGTGGTGAAGAGCACCGTGGGGCGGTCCGTCGACTTGTGGAGCAGGGTGAGACGCTGCTCGAAGGTGCCGGCCGACGGATCGGTGTGGTCGACGGGCTGGCGCAGGCCGAGGACGAAGAACCGGTATCCCGGTTCGGCCCCCGGCCGCTCCTCGACGACCCTGAGCCCCGGCAGCGCCCGCAGCGCGTCGAGTACGTCGCCCTGCCGCTGCCCGTCGCCCTCGACGGCCGCCGTCACGGCTGCCGCCTGAGCGGTCGTCGTTCCCGGCGCCGCGGGCACGACCGCGAGGGACAGCATCCCCATGACCGCCGCCTTCAGCAGGCGCTTTCTCCAGACACTCATCCTGGTCTCCCTCCCCGCCCCGGCCGCAGCGGGCTGTGCCCCGGCACGGCCGGCGTCCGTCCGTCTCCTGCCGACCGCTCCAGTACAGCCGCCGAAGAGTCGCGGCGGATCCCCCGCAGGCGGGGAGCGTCTCCCCCGCACGGGGGAGACGCCCGGCAACGCTCGGGAACCAGGGCCGGGTGCAGGAGACCGAGTACGTCGCGGAGAACGGGACCGTCGGGTCCGCCCGCGGCGACCGGGCCGGGCCGCCTCCGGCCAGAGGGCGGGCCGCGGCGCTCCGCGCCAGGGCCGGGGTGCCCGCCTTCCCGCAGGCGCCCTACGGCATCGTGCCCACCGGGGCCGTAGCCCGGAAGGTGCCCGCGTGGTCCGCGGCCCACTGGGCGAAGGTGCGGGCCGGGCGGCCCGTGACCTTCTCGGCGGTGTCGACGACCGTGCGGCCCACCTCCGGGGTGTCCCCGTACACCTCGAGCAGGAAGGTGACGGCATCCTCCGGGTGTCCCGCCGCCCTCCACCGCGCGACGGCCTGCTCCTCGGTGAGCTCGACCAGGGTGATCTCCTCACCGCGGGCGGCAGCGATCGCCGCCACCTCGTCGCCGGCGGTCAGCAGCTCCGGGCCGGTGATCACGTACTCCTGGCCCCCGTGTCCCTCCTCGGTCATCGCGGTCGTCCTCCGTCCGCAAGGCTCGGCCGTCGTACCTGCCGTCGTGCACCCTGGCACGCGAAGGCCCCGGCGGCCTGGAGGACCAGGTCACCGGGGCGGTACACGTGGGTGTCAGACTCCGGCCGTCTCCGGCTCGCGGGAGGGTCCCGCGGGTGCGGTGGTGTCGCCGAGCTCCTTGTGGAGCTTCTCGCCCTCGACGTCGACGTTCGGCAGCAGTCGGTCCAGCCACGTGGGCAGCCACCAGGCCTTGGTGCCGAGCAGGGCCAGCACGGCCGGCACGATGGCCATACGGACCACGAAGGCGTCGAAGAGGACCGCGATCGCGAGGCCGAAGCCCATCATCTTGATCATGCTGTCGTCCTCCAGGATGAAGCCGGAGAAGACGCTGACCATGATGATCGCGGCCGCCGCGACGACCCGGCCGCCGTGGGTGAATCCCGTGGTGACGGAGTCGGCGGCGGACGATCCGTGGACGTACGCCTCACGCATGCGCGTTACGAGGAAGACCTCGTAGTCCATGGCCAGGCCGAAGACCACGCCGATCATGAAGATGGGCATCATCGACATGATCGGACCCGGCTGCGCCACACCGAAGAGGTCGGCGAGCCAGCCCCACTGGAACACCGCGACCACCGCGCCGAGCGCCGCGGCCACCGAGAGCAGGAAGCCCAGGGCCGCCTTGAGCGGGACGAGGATCGAGCGGAAGACCAGCATCAGAAGCAGGAAGGCGAGGCCGACGACCAGGGCCAGGTACGGGATGAGCGCGTCGTCCAGGGTCTGCGAGAAGTCGATGGTCATCGCGGTCGCGCCGGTGACCAGCATGGTCGCGCCCGTCTCTGCCCTGATGTCACCGGACAGTGAACGGATGTCCTCCACCAGCGACTCGGTGGCCACCTCGCTCGGCCCCGTCTTGGGTACGACCGTGAGGACGGCGGTGTCGCCCGCCTCGTTGAAGTTCGCCGGGGTGACGGCGGCGGCCTCGCCGAGGCCCGTGATCTCCTTGCCGACGGTGTCGGCGGCGGCCTTCGCGTCGTCCGCGTCCCGGGTGTCGATGGTGACCATCAGCGGGCCGTTGAACCCGGCGCCGAAGGACTCGGACAGCATGTCGTACGCCTTGCGCTGCGTGGTGTCGGGTGCGGAGCTGCCCTCGTCGGGCAGGCCCAGCTCCATGCTCGCGGCCGGCACCGCGACGGCACCGAGGCCGAGCACCGCGGTCAGCAGCACGGTCACCGGACGCCGCAGCACGAACCGGGCCCAGCGGGTGCCGAGCTTCGGCTTGGCGGACGCGTCCGCCTGTCCGGCGGGCGCCTTGCGGTCCTTGCGGCTGAGCGCCTTCTTGCCGGCGAAACCGAGCAGCGCCGGCGTGAGGGTGAGCGCGATCAGCACGGCGATGCCGACCGTGCCCGCCGCGGCGAGGCCCATCTTGGTGAGGATCGGGATGTTGACCACCGCGAGGCCCGACAGGGCGACGATGACGGTGAGTCCCGCGAAGACGACCGCGGAGCCCGCGGTGCCGACCGCGCGCCCCGCGGCGTCCTCCGGGGTGCGGCCCTCGGCGATCTCCGCGCGGTAGCGGGAGACGATGAACAAGGCGTAGTCGATGGCGACCGCGAGGCCGATCATCATGGCGAGGGTGGAGGTCGTGGCGGAGAGCTCGAGCGTGCTGCCGAGCGCCCCGATGGCGAAGATGCCGATGCCGACACCGATGATCGCCGAGAGCAGGGGCATGCCGGCCGCGACGAGCGAGCCGAAGGTCAGCAGGAGCACGATCGCGGCGACGCCGATACCGATCAGCTCGGCGGTGCCGCCTATCTCCTGTTCGGCCACGACCGCGTCACCGCCGGTCTCGACGGTGAAGCCGTCGCTGCGCGCGTCGTCGGTGGCGGCGACGAGCGAGTCACGGGCCTGGTCGGTCAGCTCCATGGCGTTGACCTTGTACGTCACGGAGGCGTACGCGGTCGTGCCGTCCTCACTGACGGCGTCCGCCTCGAACGGGTCGGCCACCGAGGCGACCTGCGGGCCGTCGCCGAGGGCCGTCACCAGCTCCTCGACCTTGGCCTTGCCGGCCGGGTCGGAGATCTTCCCGCCGTCGGGGGCGCGGATCACGACGCGTGCGGTGGCGCCCTCGGCACTGGCTGCCGGGAAGCGCTCGTCGAGGAGGTCGAATGCCTTCTGGGACTCCGTGCCGGGCATGGAGAAGGAGTCTTCGGGAGGGGCGGGCGCCGTGGACGCGGCGACGCCTGCGCCCACGAGTATGGCCACCCAGAGCAGGGCGACGAGGCCGCGGCGCCGGAATGCGCGTCGGCCGAGTCGATAGAGGAACGTAGCCACTGGGACCAATCCTTCGGGTTACGGGCAGGACGAAGACCCGGCACATGGGGGAAGGCGGAGACACTGACCGGGGTGCACATCCATGCTCGCCCGGAGTCCGACGCATGTGATCCGACCCTGGGTCTGGACCGGCGTACTCCAGTGGGTGTAGTGCACCGCCGTGTTCCTCTCCCCCGGGTGTAGAGGACAGAGATGGATGTACGCCGCACTTCGTTGCCGCGGGCAGCCGACTCAGGTGAGCAGATCACCGGCGTCGCACCCCCGGACCGCAGCGGACCGTCCAAGGGGTGCGGCAACGGGGCGGGTTCTCCCGCGGATGCGGGCACCGGTGGGGTGGCCGGCCTGTCGCCCGTCGACGTCAGCCGTGCGGTCCCGATGTCACGGCGGGTGGGTGACACCGACAGGTACGGTGGTCCAAGGGCGCAGCGCGTGGTCCGTGCCCCGAAGCCACGGGGAGGAAAGGGCACACCGAGGATGAGCACACCCCGGACCGACCTGTTGCTCCGTCAGCTCGACATCGCCTGGGCCCTGTTCGAGCACCACGCCGACGGTCTGGACGACGCCCAGTGCCTGTGGGCGCCCAGCCGGTACCACTGGACCGTCCGGCCGGACGAGCGGGGGCGGTGGGTCGCCGACTTCCAGGTGCCGGAGCCCGAGCCGGTGCCGGCGCTCACCATCGGATGGGTCACCTGGCACATCGGCTACTGGTGGACTGCCACACTCCGCCACTGCTTCCAGGACCCGACGCCGTCGGAGCACGAGGAGGTCTTCTGGCCGGGCACCGCCGAAGGCGCCGTGGATTGGCTGCGTGGACTGCACCAGCAGTGGCGGGAGCGGCTGGACGGCCTCACCGACGCCGAACTCGACTCCACGGAGAGGACCGCCACCCTGCCCTGGGGCGCGGGCATGTCCCTGGCGGACGTGGCGGGCTGGGTCAACGTCGAACTGACCAAGAACGTCGCGGAGATCGGACTCCTGCGCATCCTGCACGGAGCCCGGAACGCGCGCCGCTGACGCCCGCCGCTGACGCCACCGGGTGCGGAGCCGGACCCGGCGCGGGTGGTGATCCGGGCGTCGGGCGGCGAGCGGGTGCGTTCGGTACGGTCACCGAGCGCGTGCGTTCGGTGCCGTCACCGAGCGTGTGAGTGCCGTGCGGTCACGGAGCGCGTGCGGTCACGGAGCGCGTGCGGCCGCAGTGACCGTGCGGTCGAGGGGGGGCGGGGCGGCCGGATGCGAACCGGCGTCCTCCGGGATGCTGTCGCGGCGCATTACCTCTGTGCCACGACCCCGCCCTGCCGACGATCGCACATGGCGCTTCCGCGCTCCGGCAGGGGTCACACCCGCTGGGTATCCGCGCCCGCCGGCTCGACGGCCATGGAGCCCGTCACGATGCGCGACCGGCTGTGCAGCCGCAGCGAGACGGCGACGAAGGCGATCGCGACCAGAGTCATCGCTCCGCCCGCCCAGGCGGTGGCGGCGTAGCCGAGACCCGCGTCGATCACTGTGCCGCCGAGCCAGGGGCCGCCGGTGTTGCCCAGGTTGAACGCGGCGGTCGCCGTCGCGCCCGCGAGGGTGGGCGCGGCGCCGGCGACGTTGAACATGCGCGCGTTGAGCGCCGGCGCGGTGTAGAAGGCGGAGACGCCGAGCAGCAGCGAAAGGGCGATCACGACGGCGGGGCTCGACGCGAACAGCGCCAGCGCGGCCAGCAGCACGGTCGAGGCGGTGATGCCGGAGAGCAGCACGCCGAACAGGTGCGCGTCGGCGACCCGGCCCCCGATCGTCGTGCCGATCAGCGCGCCGATGCCGAACAGCGCCAGCACCGTCGGCACCCAGCCGTCCTCCAGGCCGGCCACATCGGTGAGCAGGGGCGCGAGGTAGGAGAAGGCGCAGAACACGCCGCCGGCCGCGAGCGCGGTCATGACGATGGACAGCCAGACCTGACGGTCGCGGTAGATCGCCAGCTCGCCCTTGAGCCGGGGCCGCCGCTCGGGCACCGGGATACGCGGGATCAGGGTCACGACTCCCACGAGCGCGACGACGGACGCCGCGCCGACCGCCCAGAACGCGGACCGCCATCCGAGGTGCTCGCCGAGGAACGCGCCCACCGGGACGCCGAGGACGTTGGCGATCGACAGACCGCCGATCATCACGGCCATCGCACGGGCGCGTGAGGTCTTCGGCACCATCGCGATGGCGACGGCGGCGCCCACCGCCCAGAAGCCGGCGCACGCCAGGGCACTCACGACCCGCGAGACGAACAGCAGCTCGTACGTCGTCGCCAGCGCCCCCGCGAACTGGCCGAGGCCGAAGACCGAGATCAGCGCGACCAGCGTGATCTTCCGCGGCAGCCGCAGGGTCGCGACCGCGAGCAGGGGCGCGCCGACCACCATGCCGATCGCGAACGCGGATATCAGCCAACCTGCTTGGGGGATCGACACGGCCATGTCGTCGGCGATGGGCGGCAGCAGTCCGGAGAGCATGAACTCACTCGTGCCGAGCGCGAAGACGGAGAGGCCGAGGATGTAGACGGCGAGCGGCATGCGGGATGCTGCGGGCCGTACGGAAGATGCGGGCATGACAGGTGTCAACGATGCACCGCTTCCAGCCATTCCCCCACCCGGCGTCGTCTCACGATGCGGCAGGCCGGTGCCCGGACCGATTGTCCGCGGTGGGCGGCAAGATGCACTCATGACGACTTCTGCAGCAGTGATCGTGGACGCCGCCGAAGGCGAAGGCGAAGGCGACGACATGGCCGTGGCTGCGGGGGAGGGCGGTCCGCTGGCGGGAATGCGCGTCGTGGTCACCGGGGCGATGACCGGAAGCCTGGAGAAGCTTTCGCGCAACGAGAGGAACGAACTCGTCGAGCGGCCGGCGGGCGCTCCTCCTCCAGCGTCTCGAAGAAGACGACGCTCGTCGTCGCCGGCGAGGGGGCCGGTTCCAAGCAGGCCAAGGCCGAACAGCTCGGCATCCGCCTGGCCACCCCGGACGAGTTCGCCGCACTGGTCGCCGGCCTTCTCGACCGAGCCGAGCACGGGTGACGGGATCCGGCGCGCGAAATCCTATGGGATATTTCACCTTGCGACGTGGGCAACCCGAGCAGACGGCGAACGGTCGGTCGAGTCCCAGGTCTTGACGAGGCGATCGAACCTGCCACACCATCAGGGCGACAGGATCCTATTTGATTCCAGTGGGGAAGCGACCATGGCCGCGGCGCGCATCACCGAAGTCGACGTGATCGACATCCGTTTCCCCACCTCACGCGAGCTCGACGGCTCCGACGCGATGAACCCCGACCCCGACTACTCGGCCGCGTACGTGATCCTGCGGACCGACGCGGGTGACGGGCTGGAGGGCCACGCGTTCGCCTTCACCATCGGGCGCGGGAACGACGTGCAGGCCGTGGCGATCGCGGCGCTGCGCGATCACGTCGTGGGCCTGTCCGTCGAGGCGGTGTGCGCCGATCCCGGGTCGGTCTGCCGGGCCCTGGTCGGCGACAGCCAGCTGCGCTGGCTCGGCCCGGAGAAGGGCGTGATGCACATGGCGATCGGCGCCGTCGTCAACGCGGTGTGGGACCTGGCGGCCAAGCGCGCGGGGAAACCGGTGTGGAAGCTCCTTGCCGACGCCGAACCGGAATGGCTCGCGGACCAGGTGGACTTCCGTTACATCGAGGACGCCCTCACCCGCGAGGAGGCCGTGGCGCTGCTCCGGGAGGGCAAGAACGGCGCCACCGGGCGCGAGGCCCGGCTCCTGGCGTCCGGCTACCCGGCGTACACCACCTCTCCCGGCTGGCTCGGCTACTCCGACGAGAAGCTGGTCCGGCTCGCCGAACAGGCGCTCGCGGACGGCTTCACCCAGATCAAGCTGAAGGTCGGGGCCGATCTCAGCGACGACATCCGCAGGATGCGGGCGGCGCGCGCGGCCGTCGGCCCCGACGTCCGGATCGCCGTCGACGCCAATCAGCGCTGGAACGTCGCCGAGGCCGTGGAGTGGACCAACGCGCTGGCCGAATACGCCCCGTACTGGATCGAGGAGCCCACCAGCCCCGACGACGTCCTCGGGCACGCGACCGTGCGCAGGGGAGTCGCCCCGGTCAAGGTCGCCACCGGTGAGCACGTCCAGAACCGCATCGTCTTCAAGCAGCTGCTGCAGGCCGAGGCGATCGACGTCCTGCAGATCGACGCGGCCCGGGTGGGCGGCGTCAACGAGAACCTGGCGATCCTGCTGCTCGCCGCCAAGTACGGCGTCCCGGTCTGCCCGCACGCCGGCGGCGTCGGCCTGTGCGAGCTGGTACGCCACCTGTCGATGTTCGACTTCGTGGCGCTGACCGGTACGACCGAGGACCGCGTGATCGAGTACGTGGACCACCTGCACGAGCACTTCGAGGACCCCGTCACCCTCGCGAACGGGCACTACGTGGCGCCCACCGCGCCCGGCTTCTCCTCGCAGATGCGCGCCGCGTCGATCGCCGCCTACCGCTACCCGCACGGCACCTTCTGGGTCAACGACGCCGACGACCTCGCCGTACCGCAGGAGAGGACGAACCGATGAGCGAACTGTCCGGGCTCAAAGCCCTGGTGACCGGCGGCGCGTCCGGCATCGGCAGGGCCACCGCCGGTCTGCTGGCCGCCCGCGGCGCCGACGTCGCCGTGCTGGACCTCGATCCGTCGACCGTCGACAAGCCCCTGCGCGGGTACCTCGCGGACGTGTCGGACGACGCTTCCGTACGGTCCTCCGTCACCGCCGCCGCCGAGGACCTCGGGGGCATCGACATCCTGGTCAACAACGCCGGCATCGGAGCGGTGGGAACGGTCGAGGACCACGACGACGCCGAGTGGCACCGGGTCCTCGACGTGAACGTCCTCGGGATGGTCCGCACCACTCGCGCCGCCCTCCCCCACCTGCGTGCCTCCGCGCACGCCGCCGTCGTCAACACCTGCTCGATCGCGGCCACGGCCGGACTCCCGCAGCGCGCCCTGTACAGCACGAGCAAGGGCGCGGTCCTGTCCCTGACCCTGGCCATGGCGGCGGACCACGTCCGGGAGGGCATCCGCGTGAACTGCGTCAACCCGGGTACGGCGGACACCCCCTGGGTCGCACGCCTCCTCGACCGGGCGGCGGACCCGGTCGCCGAGCGGGCCGCGCTCGACGCCCGTCAGCCCATGGGCCGGCTGGTCACCGCCGAGGAGGTCGCCGCGGCCATCGTGTACCTGGCAAGCCCGGCCGCCGCTTCGGTGACGGGCACCGCGCTCGCGGTGGACGGCGGGATGCAGGGCCTGCGGCTGCGGCCGGAGGGACGGTGAAGCGGCCGGACGGCGGTGGTGCCGCCCCGTCGCTGCCGAGCCGCACCCTCGGTCGCGGCGATGTCTCCGTCACCGCCCTGGGGTTCGGCGCCGCGGCCGTCGCCGGTCTCTACGCGCACGTGGGCGAGGAGCAGGCGGCGGCTGCCGTGGACGCCGCCTGGGAGGCGGGCGTCCGCTACTTCGACACCGCCCCGCACTACGGCCTCGGCCTGTCGGAACGCAGACTGGGCGAGGCCCTCAGGAACAGGCCCCGCGACGAGTTCACCCTGTCCACCAAGGTGGGGCGCGTGCTCGTCCCGCACGACGGCGGCGGCGACGACCTGGCCCACGGCTTCGCCGTACCGGCCACCCACCGGCGGCAGTGGGACTTCAGTGCCGACGGTGTGCGCCGCTCGCTGGAGGACAGCCTCACCCGCCTCGGGCTCGACCGCGTCGACCTCGTCCTGCTGCACGATCCGGACGACCACGAGGAGCAGGCGTTCCGGGAGGCCTATCCGGCGCTGGAGGAACTGCGGTCGCAGGGGGTCGTACGGGCGATCGGCTCGGGAATGAACCAGACCCGCATGCTGACGCGCTTCCTGACGGACACGGACGTCGACGCCGTGCTGTGCGCGGGGCGCTACACCCTTCTCGAACAGGGCGCGCTGGACACCCTGCTGCCGGCCGCCGCGGCGGCCGGCAAGAGTGTGATCATCGGCGGTGTCTTCAACTCCGGGCTGCTGGCCGATCCGTCGCCGGGTGCCACCTACGACTACGCGGCGGCTCCCGCCGGCGTCCTGCGCCGGGCCGAGCGGATGCGCGACGTCGCCGAATCGCGCGGAGTGCCGTTGCGTGCGGCCGCGCTGCGCTTTCCCTTCGGGCATCCGGCGGTCGCCTCCGTCCTCCTCGGGGCGCGGTCGGCCGCCCAGGTCCGGGACGCGGCCGAGCAGTTCCACCGTCCCGTCCCCGACACCGTGTGGGAGGGCCTGCGGACGCGGGGTCTGCTGCCGGGTGCGGTACCGGTGCCGGTCCGGGGAGGAGCATGAGCGTCGTCGACGCCCACCATCACGTCTGGGACCTCGGAGTTCGCGACCAGGAGTGGATCACCGGTCCGGAACTCGCCCCGCTGCGGCGCTCGTTCCTCCTCGCGGAGTTCGAGGCCGAGATCCGCGAGACGGAAGTGGCGGCCTCGGTGCTCGTGCAGACGGTCACCGTGCCCGAGGAGACGCCGGAGCTGCTGGCGCTGGCCGCGGGCAGCGACGTGGTCGGAGCGGTCGTCGGATGGACCGACCTGACGTCGCCCGGGGTCGCCGACGAACTGGCGCGGCTGCGCTCACTGCCCGGCGGCGGGTTCCTGCGCGGCATCCGGCACCAGGTGCAGGCCGAGTCCGACCCGGACTGGCTGACGCGGCCCGAGGTGCTGCGCGGGCTGCGCGCGGTCGCGGCGGCCGGGCTCGTCCACGACCTCGTGGTCCTCCCGCACCAGCTGCCGTCGGCCACGAGGGCGGCAGCCGCCGTCCCCGGACTCACCTTCGTCCTCGACCATCTCGGCAAGCCGCCGATCGCGTCGGGCCGACGGGAACCGTGGGCCCGGCATGTGCGCGCGCTGGCCGCCCTGCCGAACACGGTATGCAAGCTTTCCGGCATGGTCACCGAGGCCGACCGGCGGTCGTGGACCGTCGGCGACCTCGGACCGTACGCCGACACGGTGCTCGACGCCTTCGGCCCACGGCGGCTCATGTTCGGCTCCGACTGGCCGGTGAGCACCCTCGCCGCCCGCTACCGCGACGTCCTCGACGCCACCGGGGAACTGACCGCCTCGCTCACCGCGCCCGAGCGGGACGAGGTGTGGTCGGGCACCGCCCGGCGCGTCTACCGGATGGCGGGATGACCGGCATCGGCGTTCACGGCGGGTGAGGTGCGGCGTCAGCCGGGTCCGAGCCGGCTGAGCCGGCGTTCCAGGCTGCGGGTGAGGTGGTCCGCCATCGCCTCGGCGGCACGTTCGGCGCTGCGGCGCAGGATCGCGCGCACCACGCGCTCGTGCTCCGCGAGGGTCGGGGCGCCTTCGCTCTGCAGACTGCTGAGGCGGAAGATGTGCAGGTGGGAGTGGAGCCGCTCGACCGCGTCCGCGAGCAGGGGCCGGCCGGCGGCCTCGGCGATCGCGTCGTGGAAACGCTGGTCCAGGGCGGCGAAGTCCCGGTAGGCCGCGTACGGTCCGGCGGGGCCGGGGTGGGCCTGCATGTCCTCCAGGATCGTCTCGACGGCGTCGAGCTGGGACTCGTCGGCGTGCCGGGCGGCCAGGGCGGCGGCTCGCGGCTCCAGGAGCAGCCGCATCTCGAACAGCTCCTCCACTCCCTGACGGGTCAGCAGTTCGGTCGCCCGGTACCCGGACAGGGAGCGCTTGACGACGAGACCGTCGGCCTCCAGCCGGGCCAGGGCCTCGCGCACGGGGGTCGGTGAGACGTTGAGCGTGCGGGCCAGGGCCTCGATGCCGACCCGTGCCCCGGGGGCGATCTGGTGGTCCATGACCATGGCCTTGACGTCCTCGTAGACGCTGTCGGACAGCACCTGGCGGACCGGCGCGGCGGACGGTCCCCGCGGCTCGGCCGCGTCGTCGGAGACGGACGGGTCGTGTGCCGGCATCCGGTCTCCTCAGTGCGCTGTGCGTTACGGCGAGCGCCAGTTTAACGAGGTGGGACCGCCGCTTCGAGGTCGGTGACGGTGCCCGGCACGGCGGTTCGTACGTGCCCGGTGGTGCGGTCGGCGGCCACTCCCACCAGGCCACCGCGAGCAGCCGGGAGACGTCCTCGTCGCTGCGGCGGGTGCGGACCATCGTCTCCTGGCTCATGCGGCTGGGCTTCCTGCTCTCTCCGCCGGCCGTGGGACTGGTCGCCGACGCGGCGAGTCTGCGGGTGGGGCTGCTGGTGGTGCCGGTCGCGGGGCTGCTCGTCCTCCTGTGCGCCGGCGTGCTGCAGCCCCGGCGGCACTGAGCGGCGTCCGCCGGGCAGGGCGTTTTCCGGTCGGCCCACCGCCGCTGAGTGTACGTTCGTACGCTCCAGGGCCTATGATCGTGCGCATGCCGACGGACTACTTCGCGCAGGACCCCCGCACGAACCTCGAACGCATGGAGGCGGGCGACCTCTACATCGCCGATGATCCCGAGATCGCCCGCAGACAGCAGCAGGCCGTGCGGCTGGCGGCCCGCTACCAGTCCGCGTACGCGCAGGACGCGGCGGCCGCGCGGCCGGTCCTCGCGGAGCTGCTCGGTTCCCTGGGCGCCGAGGCGCACGTGCGGCCACCGCTGTACGTCGACTACGGCAGCAACATCACGATCGGCGCGCGCACCTTCGTCAACTACAACCTGACCGCGCTGGACGTCGCGGCGATCACCATCGGCGAGGACTGCCAGATCGGGCCGGGCGTCCAGTTGCTCACCCCGACGCACCCCCTCGAGGCCGGGCCCCGGCGGGACAAGCTGGAGGCCGCCCGGCCCATCACCATCGGGGACAACGTCTGGCTGGGCGGTGGCGCCGTCGTCCTGCCCGGCGTGACCATCGGCGACAACGCCGTCATCGGCGCCGGTGCGGTCGTCACGAAGGACGTGCCCGCGAACGTCGTGGCCGTGGGCAACCCTGCCCGGCCGGTGCGGAAGGTGTGAGCCTGCTCCCATGGCCACCGGACACACGGATCCGAAGCGGCGTGAACGCATCATCGCCGCCACGCTCGACCTGATCGCCGAGGAGGGCATCGCGCGGGTCTCCCACCGGAAGATCGCCACGCGCGCCGGGGTCCCCCTGGGCTCGATGACCTACCACTTCAGTGGCATCGACCAACTGCTGCGGGAGGCGTTCGGCCACTTCACCGACCACATCGTCGCCGTGTTCGACGCCCGCCTCGGTGCCGCGGCCGACCGCGACGAGGCCCGGGAAGCCGTGGCCGACCTCGTGCACCTCCTGTCCGAGGGAAGCCAGCGGGACCTGGTGCTCACCCAGGAGCTCTACACCCTCGCCGCACGCCAGCCGGCCTACCGGGAACTCACCCACGAGTGGATGCGCCGCAGCCGCGTCCATCTGGAGAAGCACTTCGACCCGGACACGGCCCGCCAGCTCGACGCCCTCATCGAGGGCCTGACACTGCACCGCGCGCTGGCCCGTGAGCCCCACGGGCGGACGCTCACCCTGGAGGCCGTCGCCCGCGTCACCACCACGGACCGGCGCACCCCGTAGCCGCCCGTGCGGCTCAGGCCTGACCCCTGCGCCGCACGGGCATCCTCCGTCTCAGCAGACGCCGTCGCCCGGCTTGGGGTTGCCCAGGCCGAACAGGGGGCGCAGCTTGAGGCCCACCCACGTGCCGGCCAGTGCGAAGGCCCCCCACAGCCAGCCGCTGAGGCTGCCCGAGGCGATGCCCGCCAGATAGGCGCCGATGTTGCAGCCGCCGGCCAGGCGGGCGCCGATGCCCATCAGCACGCCGCCGAGCACCGCCGCGACCGCCGTGCGCCAGGGGATGCGCCGGTGCAGGGCCCAGGTGCCGCCGACCGACGCGGCGACCGCCGCGCCGATCATGATGCCGATGTCGGTGAGGCTGGTCTTGTCGGCGAGTACCGGGCCCGCCAGCATCTCGGCGTTGCCGGGCCGCTGCCACCACGTCCAGTTCTCCGGCTGGCCGCCGAGCGCGCCGACCAGCTCCGAGCCCCACAGACTGAAGGCGCTCGTGACGCCCCAGGCTCCGCCGGAGACCAGCAGGACGCCCGCGCCGAGCACGGCCAGCGCGAGGGCGCCCGCGGCCAGCGGCCAGGAGCCGCGGACGGCGCGGAGTGCCGCGCCGCGCGCCGAGGGCACGGCCCCGAGAGGCGGCGGGTTGCGGCGTGCCTGGACGCGCCGGGTGACCAGGACCACCAGCAGCAGGGCGACGATCGTCACCGCCCAGGAGCCGAACCAGCCGATGTGATCGGACAGCACGACGGGTTCCCAGGCCGGGAGGTCCTTCCACAGGTCGAACTGCCAGGCCGCGAGGGTGGCGCCCGCGACGAAGCCGCCGAGCGTCAGCACCACCGAGCCCTGCCCCGAGCCGACGGCGAAGAGGGTGCCCGAGGCGCAGGCGCCGCCGAGCTGCATGCCGATCGCGAAGAGCGCCGAGCCGGCGAAGAGACCGACTCCGATCGGCCCGGCGGACGGAGCCGGCTGGGAGCCGAAGAGTCCGGTGCCCGTACCGATGAGCAGCGCGAACAGGGTGGCCGTGGTGCCGAGCAGCAGGGCGTGCGCCCGCAGCCCGGCCCCGTTGCCGACGGCGACCAGCTGCCGCCAGGCGGAGGTGAAGCCGAACCGGGAGTGGAAGAGGGCGACGCCCAGGCCGAGGCCGAGCAGGAGCAGTACGCCCGGCTTGGCGCCGTGCGCGGACCACACGTACGCGGTCAGGGCCACGGCGAGCAGGCCGGACACCGCGAGCGGCGTCCGCCGTACCGGGGGCAGCGGCGGCGCCTCGGGCCGGGCGGAGGAGGTGGGGGACGGGGTGAACAGGGCCGCGGGCGCGCGCGGCGGCGCGGCCGGGGTCGACCCGGCTGGGGGTGCGGTGGTCACGGAAGATCTCCGGTGGGGTGCACGGGGACGGCGGGCGTGGCGCTGGCGGACCGGCGGCGCGGGGTTCACGCGGCCGGTGCGGGGCTCAGCGGCGACAGAGGCCGTCGTCGACGCACCACGCCGAGTTCGCGAAGAGCGCGAGGCACAGCAGCGGAGCCGATGCATACATGCGTGCGAATATACGGAGTGAGACGTTCCGGGCGCCACGCCGTCTCGCCATGTGGATGGCGGACTGGACAGGGAGACATGCCGGAGCGCCCGCAGTGGGGCTCTCCCTGCCGTGGGCCGGCGGCCGACCACCGCGCGGGCCTCAGCGCGGGAATCAGCGAGGGCCTCAGCGTGGAGGCCGTACATCGTCCGGCCGGGGCGGTGGGTGTCCAGCCGGTCACGGCGTCCGCTGACCACGGGCGGGGTGCGCTGATCCTGTGCACGGTGTGCGCCGACCGCGCCCACGTCCTGCGTGACGCCGTCGACCGGGTTCGGTGTACGTGGTGTCAGCCTCCGGGCCGAGGCCGCCGCGGCGGGCGATCACCTTGGTCCAGCGGATCGGGGATGCTGGGCAGCGTCCGTGTGCCCGGCCGGCCGGACAGCCGCGAAGGGCGATGCCGAGGCGGCCCGAGGCGGAGCCCGAGCGGCGGTGCGACCCAGGGAGCCCGCACGGCAGGAGCCCTGTGAGGCGTTCGGGTGCCGGACGCGCGCCGTGCGGTCTCCGCGACGGCGCGCGCTCGGTCATCGACTCGGCCCGGCGGGCCCCTGCCGCCGCCCCGTTTCCCGGACGCGCCGGTCTCGCGGGGCTCCGGGACGCGTGCGGCTCGGCCGGACGTCGGCCGACGTGGTTACAGGGTCCGCTCCAGACGATCCGCCATCAGCTTCACGAACCGGGCGGGATCCTGCGGCCGGCCGCCCTCGGCGAGTACCGCCAGGGTGTGGAGAAGTTCGGCGGTCTCGGTGAGCTCCGTCCGGTCCTCCTGCTGGGTGTAGGCCCGGTTCAGGGACTTCACCAGCTGGTGCTCCGGGTTGAGTTCGAGGATCCGCTTGGCGTGGGGGACCTCCTGGCCCATGGCCCGGTACATGTTCTCCAGCGCGGGCGTGAGCTCGTGCGCGTCGGAGACGACACAGGCCGGCGAGACCGTGAGGCGGGAGGAGAGGCGGACCTCCTTGACGTCCTCGCCCAGGTGCTCCGTCATCCAGCCGAGCAGGCCGGCGTACTCCTCGCCCTGCTTGTCCTTCTCGGCGTCGGTCTTCTCGTCCTCGGTACCGGCGAGGTCGATCTCGCCCTTGGCCACCGAGCGCAGCGGCTTGCCGTCGTACTCCCCCACCGCGTCGGCCCACACCTCGTCCACGGCGTCGGTGAGCAGCAGGACCTCGACGCCCTTGGCCCGGAACGCCTCCATGTGCGGGGAGTTCTCGATGGCCTGCCGGGACTCGCCCGTCATGAAGTAGACGGCGTCCTGGCCGTCCTTCATCCGCTCCACGTAGGCCTTCAGCGTGGTCGGCTCGTCGGCGTCGTGCGTGCTCGCGAACGAGGAGGCGGCGAGGATCGCGTCCCGGTTGTCGGAGTCGGTGACCAGTCCTTCCTTCAGGACGGCGCCGAACTCCCGCCAGAAGGTGGCGTAGCGGTCCGGCGCGGATCCCATCAGGTCCTTGACCGTGGCCAGGACCTTCTTGGTCAGGCGGCGCTGGATCATGCGGATGTGGCGGTCCTGCTGGAGGATCTCACGGGAGACGTTCAGCGAGAGGTCCTGCGCGTCGACGACGCCCTTGACGAAACGGAGATAGGGCGGGAGCAGTTCCTCGCAGTCGTCCATGATGAAGACGCGCTTCACATACAGCTGTACGCCGCGCTGGTAGCCCTGGGTGAACAGGTCGTGCGGGGCGTGCGAGGGCACGAAGAGCAGGGCCTGGTACTCGAAGGTGCCCTCCGCCTGCAGCCGGATCGTCTCCAGCGGTTCGCGCCAGTCGTGGGAGATGTGCTTGTACAGCTCGTGGTACTCGTCTTCGGACACCTCGTCGCGCGGGCGTGCCCACAGGGCCTTCATCGAGTTGAGCGTCTCGGCCTCGCGGGCCTCGGCGTCGTCGTCGCCCCGCTCCGGCAGGAGGCGGATCGGCCAGGTGATGAAGTCCGAGTAGCGCTTGACGATCTCCTTGATCTTCCAGGCGGAGGTGTAGTCGTGGAGCTGGTTCTCGGAGTCCACCGGCTTGAGGTGGAGGGTGACGGAGGTCCCCTGCGGCGCCTCGTCGACCGTCTCCAGGGTGTACGTGCCCTCTCCGCGCGACGTCCAGCGGGTGCCCTGGGTCTCGCCGGCGCGCCGGGTCACCAGGGTGACCTCGTCCGCCACCATGAAGCCGGAGTAGAAGCCGACGCCGAACTGGCCGATGAGCCCGTCGGCCCCCGCGGCGTCCTTGGCCTCGCGCAGCTCCTGCAGGAACTTGGCCGTGCCCGAGTTGGCGATGGTGCCGATGAGGTGCGTGACCTCGTCGTACGACATTCCGATGCCGTTGTCCCGCACGGTGAGGGTGCGGGCCTCCTTGTCGGCCTCGAGCTCGATGTGCAGGTCGGTCACGTCGACGTCGGGAGCGTCGTCCCGCAGGGCGGCGAGGCGCAGCTTGTCCAGCGCGTCGGAGGCGTTGGAGACGAGCTCGCGAAGAAAGACGTCCTTGTTCGAGTAGACGGAGTGAATCATCAGCTGCAGGAGCTGACGTGCCTCGACCTGGAACTCAAACGTTTCGGTCGGCATGGCTGGTGAGTACCTCACAGGTCCGCGGTTGTCTGAACTGGTGGAAGTCACTTTAGAACAGCACGCGTTCCCGTACGCGCCGCTCAGGCGTCCTCCAGTCAGTCCCCCAGTACCTCGGGCGGGTTGAGCCGCTGCGCCCGCTCGTCGTTGCCCGTGCCGGGCGGCACGGCTTCGACGTGGACGACGACCGAGCGGCGGTCTCAGCCCGTGCCGAGGAGTCCCTCCGCGTCCAGTCGGGCCATGGCCGTCTCCGTCGCCCGCGGCCTCAGGCCGGACGCGGCCTCCCCCTCGCCGCCGGGCAGGCGAGGAGATCTCCCCGGGCCGCGAACAGGGGCCGCACCGGCTCCGGGTGCCGTTCGCTCGGTCAGCGGCCGGGCCTGCGGAGCATGCACCAGGTCGGGGGACCGTCATCCGGCAGGCTCACCTCGGCCGTCACCTCGAAGCCGAGGCGTTCGTAGAACCGTACGTTGCCCGCGTCCGAGGTCTCCAGGAAGGCCGGGTACCCCGCACGCTCGGCCGCCTCGAGGCCGGGCCGGAGAACCGCGGTGCCCAGACCGGTGCCCTGGGCGCCCGGGTCCACCCCCACGGTGGCGAGGAACCACACCGGGTCGTTCGGGCGGTACGGATCCAGCGCGCGCTCGGCGGACTCCAGGGCCGCCGCCCGGTCTCCCGCGAGCTCGGCGACCAGGGTCCCGACCTCGGCGAAGGCGGGCCCCGGGTCCCGCTCCGGCGTCGTCCAGGCGGCGACGGCACGGCCGTCGTCGGTGACCCAGGCACGGCCGTACGCCATCGCGACCCGCGCCAGGAACAGCTCCTGGAAGCGGCGCACCCGGTCCTGGTGGTCGTCGGCCGCGACCACGTGCCTGGTGAAGGGGTAGTCCGCGAAGGCGCGGGCCAGCGTCCGTACGGCTGCGGGCAGGTCCTCCTGCGTCGCGGGGCGTACCTGGGGCATGGAGTCGGGCAAGGCGTTCCTCCAGGAGCGGTCCGGGGGCGGGAGCACCCCGTGCCGGTGGCGATCATGCTTGGTCGGCACATCCTCACCCCATGTCCCGTCGGCGGGCAACGCCTTTCCGTACCGGTCGGGGAGGTGGACGTCCAGGGAACCGGGCACCGCCGCCCGGCTGTTCCGGACCTCGGACGCGGCCGGTACGTCCCGCCGCGCCGGAGGCGGACCGGACGGCGGACACGGCTGAAGCCGCCGTCGGAGCTGCCCGAAGCAACCGGCCAGGAGCCCTGTGGCTGCGCCGGTCCGGAGCAAGGCGATGAAAACCGACGCATGTATCGATTCCCGATCGGAACCGATCGAGAATCGATCGACTCTCGGCACCCCACTGCAAGAAGTCCTGTCAACAACGTTGACTGCAAGTCAGGGTGTGTGCAGATTACTTAAAAGTAGAACCGGTCGGTAACCAGCGGCCGCACGCCCGCACGACTCCCGCGCCCACATCTCGAGAAGAGAGAGCAGATGCCGAAGCATGCTCTGCGCCGTGTCATGACCGCGACAATTGCCGCGGTCGGCACGCTGGCCCTCGGTCTCACCGACGCCACCGCGCACGCCACGCCCTCCTTGGACTACGTCGCCCTCGGCGACAGTTACAGTGCCGGCTCGGGCGTCCTGCCCGTCGATCCCACCCATCTGCTCTGCCTGCGCTCCACGGCGAACTATCCCCACGTCATCGCGGCCACCACGGGCGCCCGCCTGAAGGACGTCACCTGCGGCGCCGCCCAGACCGCTCATTTCACGCGGGCCCAGTACCCGGGCGTCGCTCCCCAGGTGAACGCGCTCAGCGCCGACACGGACCTGGTCACACTGACCATCGGCGGCAACGACAACAACACGTTCATCAACGCCATCACGGCCTGCGGCTCCGCGGGCGTCCTCAGCGGCGGGAAGGGCAGCCCCTGCAAGGACAGACACGGCACGTCCTTCGCCGACCAGATCGAGGCCAACACCTATCCGGCCCTCAAGAACGCGCTGCGCAGCGTCCGCGCCAAGGCTCCCGAGGCCCGTGTGGCAGCCCTGGGTTACCCGTGGATCACGCCGGCCGCCGCCGACCCGTCCTGCTTCGCGAAGCTGCCGATCGCCGCCGGTGACGTGCCCTACCTGCGGGGCATCCAGGCGCACCTGAACGCCGTCGTCGAGCGCGCTGCGGAGGAGACCGGGGCCACCTATGTGGACTTCTCACAGGCGTCCGAGGGCCACGACGCCTGCCAGGCCGTCGGCACCCGGTGGATCGAACCACTCCTGTTCGGTCGCAGCCTCGTCCCCGTCCACCCCAACGCCCTCGGCGAGCGGCGCATGGCCGAGCACACCATGAAGGTCCTCGGCCTGAGCTGACCCGCGCCCCGTACGCTGTCCCCCGTGCCGCCCTCCCGCCTGCGCCGTGTCGCCGTCCTTGTGCTCGACGGTGCGAAACCGCTCGATGTCGGCATCCCGGCGCAGGTGTTCACGACGCGCGCGAGCATGCCGTACGAGGTGCGGGTGTGCGGCGCGGCGCCCGGCCTCGTGACCGGCGGCGACGGCCTCTCGTACCACGTCGCCCACGGCCTCGACGCGCTGGCGTGGGCCGACGTGGTCTTCCTCCCCGGTTACCGGTCTCCCGACCTCGACGACCCGCCGCGGACCGTCGTCGACGCGCTGACGGCAGCCCACGACGGGGGCGCGCGGCTCGCCGCCATCTCCACGGGCGCCTTCGCGCTCGCCGCCACCGGCCTGCTCGACGGCAGGCGCGCCACGACGCACTGGCACTACACGCGGGCGCTCGCGGCGAAGCATCCTCGGGTGCGGGTCGACGAGAACGTGCTGTTCGTGGACGAGGGCAGCGTGCTGACGTCCGCAGGCGCCGCTTCGGGCATCGACCTGTGCCTGCACGTTCTGCGCGGCGACCTCGGGGTGGCCGCGTCGAACCACGCGGCCCGGCGTCTGGTCGCGGCCCCCTACCGCAGCGGCGGCCAGGCACAGTACGTGCCGCGCAGTGTGCCGGAGCCGCTGGGCGAGCGGTTCGCCGCCACCCGCGAGTGGGCGCTGCGCCGCCTCGGGGAACCGCTCACCCTGGACACGCTCGCCCGGCACGCGGCGGTGTCCGCGCGCACCTTCTCCCGGCGCTTCGTCGAGGACACCGGGTACACACCGATGCAGTGGGTCATGCGCGCCCGCATCGACATGGCCCGTGAGCTGCTCGAACGCTCGGAACGGAGCGTCGAGCAGATCGCCGCCGACGTCGGTCTCGGGACCGGTGCCAATCTGCGGCTGCACTTCCAGCGCATCCTGGGCACCACACCGAGCGAGTACCGGCGCACCTTCGCCCAGGGCGGGTGACTCCACCGGCGCTGTCTCCGGCCCTCGGGCTCGGCACATGGCGCTCGGGCTCGGGCCCGACGCACCACGCTCGGGGCCTGCTCGACGCACGACGCCCGGGCACGACGCACCACGCTCGGGACCTGCTCCACGCGTGGCGTGCCGCGCGGCGCGGGCCGCTTGGCGCGATCCTTGCGGACCGTGGCACTCACGCCGCTGCCACGAGCGGACGCCGCACGCCAGCCTGGTGGCGGACCCGCAAGGCGAACCGGAAGGGCACTTCTCATGACTCGCATCGGCATCAACGGATTCGGCCGCATCGGGCGCAACGTGCTGCGCGCACTGCTCGAACGCGACACCAAGCTCGAGGTCGTCGCGGTGAACGACCTCACGGAGCCCGCCACCCTCGCACGGCTGCTGGCCTACGACTCGACGGCCGGCCGGCTCGGCCGCCCGGTGACCGTCGACGGGGACACCCTCGTCGTCGACGGCCGCCGCATCAAGGTGCTCGCCGAGCGGGAGCCGGCGCGGCTGCCCTGGGCCGAGCTCGGCGTCGACCTCGTGCTGGAGGCCACCGGCCGCTTCACCTCGGCCGACGCCGCCCGCGCCCACCTCGCCGCGGGCGCCAGGAAGGTCCTGGTCAGCGCGCCGTCGGACGGAGCCGACGTCACCCTCGCTTTCGGCGTCAACACCGACGCGTACGACCCGGCCGCGCACACGATCGTCTCGAACGCGTCCTGCACGACCAACGCGCTCGCGCCGCTGGCCGCGGTGCTCGACGAGCTCGCCGGCATCGAGCACGGCTTCATGACCACGGTGCACGCCTACACGCAGGAGCAGAACCTGCAGGACGGTCCGCACCGCGACCCCCGCCGTGCCCGCGCCGCCGGGGTCAACATCGTGCCCACCACGACGGGCGCCGCCAAGGCGATCGGCCTGGTGCTGCCGAACCTCGACGGCAAGCTGTCGGGCGACTCCATCCGTGTGCCGGTACCGGTGGGTTCCATCGTCGAACTCAACACGACCGTCGCCCGTGACGTGTCGCGCGACGACGTGCTGGCCGCGTACCGCGCCGCCGCCGAGGGGCCGCTCGCCGGCGTACTCGAATACTCGGAGGACCCGCTGGTCTCCTCGGACATCACGGGCAACCCGGCCTCGTCGATCTTCGACTCGGCCCTGACCCGCGTCGACGGCCGCCACGTCAAGGTGGTCGCCTGGTACGACAACGAGTGGGGCTTCTCGAACCGGGTCATCGACACGCTCGGACTGCTCGCCACACGCTGAAAGGACGGCCGGTGCGACATCACCGGGGCTCACACGTCACAATGGTGCGATGAGCAATTCCAAGGTTTACTTCGACATCGACATCGACGGCCAGGATGCGGGCCGCATCGTCTTCGAACTCTTCGAGGACGTCACGCCCAAGACCGCCAAGAACTTCATCGAGCTGGCCACCGGCGAGCACGGCTTCGGCTACGCGGGTTCCCCGTTCCACCGCGTGATCCCGCAGTTCATGCTGCAGGGCGGTGACTTCACCAACGGCAACGGCACCGGCGGCAAGAGCATCTACGGCGAGAAGTTCGCGGACGAGAACTTCCAGCTGAAGCACACCGGCCCGTACCTGCTCTCGATGGCGAACGCCGGTCCGAACACCAACGGCTCGCAGTTCTTCATCACCACCGTCCCCACCCCCTGGCTGGACGGCAAGCACGTCGTCTTCGGCAAGGTCGTCGAGGGCACGGACGTGGTCGACAAGGTCGAGGGCTACGGCTCCTCCCCGTCGGGCCGCACCTCCGCGAAGATCACGGTGCGGGAGTCCGGCAAGCTCTGAGGCTGACCGGCCGCACGAGGACCTGAACCGACGGGGGCCCATCGCACACGGTGCGGTGGGCCCCCGCCCCGTCCCCGCCTGGTGAGGGGCGCCAGGTGATGCGACGCTGGGGTGGAGAGGCGTCCGAGAAGGGCAACACCGGGAGGGCCGATGGGACGGGACGTCCCGGCGCTGGTCTTCACCCGCGAGGACCGCCGCCGGTACCGGAGCAAGATGCAGGAGTGCCTCGAGGCCTTCGCGCAGATGCTGCGCGAGTCCCGGTTCGAGACCGAGCGCCCCCAGGTGGGCCTGGAGATCGAGCTGAACCTGGTCGACGACGAGGCCGAGCCGGCGATGTGCAACAGTGACGCGCTCGAAGCGATCGCGGACCCCGCCTGGTCCACCGAGCTGGGCCGGTTCAACCTGGAGATCAACATCCCGCCGCGCCGGCTGACGGCGGGCGGCCCCGACGCCTGGGAGACCGAGATCCGCGCCGCCCTGAACCACGCGGAGGACCGGGCGAAGTCGATCGGCGCCCATCTGATCATGGTCGGCATCCTGCCCACGCTGCGCCAGTCGGACGTGGGCGAGGCCGCGCTCTCGGAGAACCCCCGCTACCGTCTGCTCAACGACCAGGTGTTCGCCGCCCGCGGCGAGGACCTGCACATCGAGGTGGACGGCGTCGACCGCCTGCGGACCTACGCCGACACCATCACGCCGGAGGCCGCCTGCACCAGCACGCAGTTCCACCTCCAGGTGTCCCCCGACGAGTTCGCCGACTACTGGAACGCTGCACAGGCCATCGCCGGCGTCCAGGTCGCCCTCGCGGCCAACTCGCCCTTCCTGCTCGGCAAGGAACTCTGGCACGAGAGCCGCATCCCGCTGTTCGAGCAGGCCACCGACACCCGGCCGCAGGAGATCAAGGCCCAGGGAGTGCGGCCCCGGGTGTGGTTCGGGGAGCGCTGGATCAACAGCGTCTTCGACCTCTTCGAGGAGAACCTGCGCTATTTCCCGGCCCTGCTGCCCCTGTGCGACGAGCAGAGCCCCGTGGAGACACTGGACCGCGGTGACATCCCCGAACTGGGCGAACTCACCCTGCACAACGGCACCATCTACCGGTGGAACCGGCCCGTCTACGCCGTCGCCCACGACACACCGCACGTCCGGGTGGAGAACCGCGTGCTGCCCGCCGGTCCGACCGTCGCCGACACGCTCGCCAACGGCGCTTTCTACTACGGGCTCACCCGCGCCCTGGTGGAGGAGGAACGGCCGGTGTGGTCGCGGATGTCCTTCTCGGTCGCCGAGGACAACCTGCACACCGCGGCCCGGCACGGCATCGAGGCACGGCTGTACTGGCCGGGAATGGGCGAGGTGACCGTACCCGAGCTCGTCCTGCGGCGGCTGCTGCCGCTGGCGCACCGGGGACTGGAGCTCTCCGGCATGGACTCGGCCTGGCGGGAGCCGCTGCTCGGCATCATCGAGCAGCGGTGCGTCACCGGGCGCAACGGCGCGGTCTGGCAGAAGGAGATGTTCCACCGCATCGACGCCGATGCCCGTCCGGGCCGCCACGAGGCGCTGCGCCGGATGACCCGGCAGTACATGGACTACATGCATCTCAACGCCCCGGTCCACACCTGGCCGGTCGACTGAGGGCCGGCACCCCGCGCGGCACGCGCCAGGACCAGGGAGGCGGCAGACGATGTGCCGATGGCTTGCCTACTCGGGAACGCCCGTGCTGCTGGAGAGCATCCTCTACCAGCCGCAGCACTCACTGATCGACCAGAGCCTGCACGCCCGGATGGGCGTCGAGACGACGAACGGGGACGGGTTCGGCGTCGGATGGTTCGGTCCGGAGATGACGACGCCCGCGATCGTCCGGGAGATCGGTCCGGCGTGGAGCAACCGCAACCTCCGGGAGATCGCGAGCCATGTCCGCTCCCCGCTGTTCTTCGCGCACATCCGGGCGTCGACGGGCAGCGCGGTGCAGCAGACCAACTGCCACCCGTTCCGCCACGGCCGCTGGATGTGGATGCACAACGGCGCGATCGCCGAGTTCCACCGCGTCCGGCGCGACCTCGCCCTGGCCGTCGATCCGCGGCTGTTCCTCGACATCGAGGGATCGACGGACTCGGAGATGATGTTCTTCCTGTCCCTCACGTTCGGCCTGGAGGACGATCCCCCGGCGGCCGTGGCGCGGATGGCGGGGCTGGTGGAGGAGATCGGCCACGAGCACGGCGTCCAGTACCCGCTGCAGATGACGGTCGCCGTGACCGACGGGCAGCGGCTGTGGGCCTTCCGCTACTCCAGTCAGGGCGCCTCACGGTCCCTCTTCTACAGCTCACGCGTGGAGAGCCTGCGGGCGCTCCATCCCGACCTGCCCTTCCTCCGGGAGGCATCCGACGACACCCGCCTCATCGTCTCGGAACCCCTGGGCGATCTGCCCGGCGTCTGGAACGAGGTGCCCGAGAGCAGCTACGGCGTCGTCCAGGCCGAAGGAGACGCCATGCTGCCCTTCACTCCGCTGGCGGTCTGACGCGGCGGAGCCGGTCGGCGTGGTCGGCGAGGCTGTCGACGCGGGCGGCGAGCTCGGGATGGTGAGCGGCGAGATGAGGGCGGGCGCCGCTCAGCGGGCCGACGAGCCCGGCGGCGTCGTCCTGGCCCAGCGCCCGTACGAGCGGCGTGCGGGCCTCGGCCGGGAGGTTGGCCAGGGCGGTGATCTGGCCCGCGAGCTGGCGGAGGTCGGCGGCGTTGCCACGGGCCCAGGTGGTGACGGCGCGGTCGGCGGCGCGGCGGTCCCGGGTGGCCCGGACGCGTTGTTCGCCGGTGGTGCCGGGAGCTCCGGGGCGCAGGCGCAGGTAACGCCGTTCGGCGGCCTGCCGGCTGGCGACACCGAGGGGGTGGGCGAGGTCGGACCAGCTCGCGCCCACCTCGCGGGCGGTTTCGATCAGTCCCGTCTCCCATCCCGCGAGCTGGTCGCGCACTTCGCGCAGGAGCAGCAGCGCGGCCAGGGCCTGGTCGGAACTGACCGGTGAACCGGGCTGTGCCGGGGGCTGCGGTGCCTGGGCGGTGCGCACGGCCTCGTCGATGGCTGCCAGCGCCGCCTCGGCGGCGGGGAAGGACGCGGGCCGGGCGCCGGCTTCCCGCTCGTCTGCGGTCATGGGTCACCTCCGTTCGATCATGTCACCTGACGGATGACGCCGTCACTTGTCATCCTTTCGATGACATGCTACAAGAAAAGCAGGAAGCAGCGCATGAGCGGTTCTGCCCGAAGTGGAGGTGTTTCCCGATGCTGATGCGCACCGACCCGTTCCGTGAGTTCGACCGGGTCGCCCAGCAACTGTTCGGCAACGCGTCCGGCACCTGGTCGCGGCCTACGGCGATGCCCATGGACGCCTACCGCGAGGGCGACGCGTACGTGATCGCCCTCGACCTGCCGGGTGTCGACCCGGACGCGATCGACATCGACGTCGAACGGAACATGCTGACCGTCCGGGCCGAACGCCGTCCCGTCACCAAGGGCGAAGACGTCCAGATGGAACTGTCGGAACGACCCCTGGGTGTCTTCTCCCGTCAGGTGATGCTGGCCGACACCCTCGACACCGAGCACATCAGTGCCGACTACGACGCGGGCGTCCTCACGCTGCGCGTCCCGATCGCCGAGCGGGCCAAACCGCGCAAGATCTCGATCGGCACCGGCCCGGACCGCAGGGAGATCCCGGGCTGAGGCGGAGCCGCCCTCCCGGTGGCGGAGGGCGGAACCGCCCACGGCGGCTCCCGCCCTCCGCCCCTGCGCCGGCACGTCGGCACGTCGGCACGGAACGCCAGGCAAGGAGGACCCCGATGGCCATGCGGTGGGAAGTGTTCCTCGACCATGTGCAGGACCGCGGCGAGTACCCGACCCGCACCGAGGCGGAGCGTGCAGCGCGCACCGTGCTGGCGCTGCTCGGCGCGCACCTGGTGGGTGAGGTACGGGCCGAGCTGGCCGGCCGGCTCCCGGAGACCTTCGCCCTGATCCTCCTCAACCCGCTCCAGGCCGCCGAACCCCTCTCCCCCGAGCGGTTCGTGCGGGCCACCGCGGCGTGGATCGAGGGGGCCACCGAACAGACCGCGGCCTGGGACGTCGGCGCCGTGCTCAGCGTGACCGCCGACGCGGCGGGCGAGGAGCTGACCCGTCGCATCCTGCTTCAGCTCCCGCCCGGATACGACCTGCTCATGGGCCGCCCGCAGGACACCACGGCCCCGAGAACGGCCCGCGCGTCCGGTGACTGACACGACCGTGTCCGCCGGCCGCCGGCCACCCCGTCGAACAATCCCATGAACGAGAAAGGCGTCTTCACCGATGCAGTCCAAGACGGCCCCGGCGACCCTCAGCACCGAGCCGGCCATGTCGTTCGGCCAGATGCTGGAGCAGGTCCGCTACAACGGCGCGTACCCCACCCGCGAGCGGGCCGAGGAAGTCGTCTCCGCCGTCCTCGCCGCCCTCGGGCGCCGCGTCACCGGTGAGGAGCGCGTCGAACTCGCGGCCCGGCTCCCCCGCGAAGCCGCCCGGATCTTCGCCTCCGAGATCCCGATGACGGACTCGCTGACCGGCTGGGCCTTCGTCCGGGACCTCGCCGCCCGCACCGGTGGCAGCCTCGCCACCACACGCTGGGACGTCGGCTCCGTGCTGGGCGTCGTCGCCCACCTCGCGGGGCCGGCCCTGCTGGACCGCATCCTCGACCGGCTCCCCTCCGGGTACGCGATCCTCTTCGGGCGCGCGGAACTCACCCAGGCCGCCTGACGTCCGTGTGGCGAGCCCGGGCCGCGCCCGGAACGGGACGGCGGAACGGGCCCTCGCCGCGCGTCGCGTGGAGCAGGCAGCGGCGCACGGCGCGGGCAGCGGCCGTCCGGGGCAACCGCGGTGCCCCAGCGCGGGCGGGCCCGGACGGCGGTGTCAGCACCCCGGCCGTCTGCCGGTACCGGACCCCGAGGAGCCGGGCTTCGCAAGGCCTGGCCGGCGGTCACCCGGGCGGACGCCTGCTGGACGGCCGGCACGGTGTCGCCGCCGGTGAACGCCGTGCGGGCCCACGGTCCGGCCTGCCGGACACGGCGCCGTGGCCTCGGTCCGGTTGGGCCGCACTCCCCCGGCTCGACAGCCCGCGGCGACGTCGCCCCCACGGGCACCATCGAACGTTCCTGTTCGTGAGGGTCCGCGCACAGCGGGGCCCCCGTGGCCGCCCCTGCGCCGGACTCCTGTCCCGGACCCGCCTCCTGGGAAACACCGACGCGACGCGGCCGTGGCGCCCGTCTGGCGCGAGCCCGTCCTGATCGGAACAGTGAGGCATGTCTCCGAACACCACGCGCCCGTTGACAGAGCCCCTGGAAGATCACACAATCGGGCCATGACCCGATACCGGTTCGAGACGACGGCGGAGCCTCTGCGCGTGCCCGATCGAACCGGATGTGAGCGCTCCGGCCGATAGCCGGCTGTCTCTGAGCCGAAGGCTCGATCCGCGCCGCATACAGAACGAATCGGTCTTCTTACCGGAGACGTTCCGGAGCACGTCCATTTCCCAGGACATCCGGCACGGCCGCACCACGTCATCTCCCACGGCTGCCACGGCTGTCGACAGGCGACATCCCGCCATGTCGCCGTACCGCCGTAGGCCGATGCGCTGCCGAGCCGCCGCCGGGGCCTGGTCAGACCACCATTGCATGTGAAGGGGAGGACTCCATGACCGTCACGACCGCCGGTCCGACCGCCGGCCTGCGTGAAGCCCGCATCCCGGGGGACGGTATGTACGAGGGACGGCGCGTGCTGCGCCGGCTGCCCGAGGGATGGGAGGAGCGGCCCTACGAACTGTTCGAGGTCGTTCCGCAGGCGCGCACCATCGGCGCCGAGATCAGGGGCGTCGACCTCTCGCGCCCGCTCTCCCCCGCCCTGCGCGAGCAGCTGAACCGTGCCCTGCTGGAGTGGAAGGTGCTCTTCTTCCGCGCCCAGCACCTCACCTCCGACCAGCAGCGCGACTTCGCGGGCAACTGGGGCGAGCTGGAGACCAATCCCCTGCTCGCCGCCGGCTCCAGCGAGGACGTCGTGCGCTTCGACAAGGCCGACGGAGCCACCCCGACGTACGAGAACGTCTGGCACACCGACGTCACCTTCCGCGAGCGGCCCGCGCTCGGCGCGGTCCTCCAGCTGCGTGAGGTCCCGCCGTTCGGCGGGGACACGATGTGGGCGGACATGGCGGCCGCCTACGACAACCTCCCCCAGGAGGTGAAGGACCGCGTCGACGGCGCCCGGGCCGTGCACGACTTCATCCCCGGCTTCGCCAGGTTCTACGGACCCGAGCGGCTGATCCCGCACCAGGAGCTCTTCCCTCCGGTGGAACACCCCGTGGTGCGCACCCACCCCGAGACCGGCCGGCGCATGCTGTTCGTCAACGCCTCGTTCACCACCCACATCACCGGCATGGAGCGTGACGAGAGCGACCGGCTGCTGCGCTTCCTGTTCCAGCAGGCGCATGTCCCCGAGTACCAGGTGCGTTTCCGCTGGCAGCCCGGCGACATCGCCTTCTGGGACAACCGCGCCACGCAGCACTACGCCGTGGGCGACTACGGCTCCGCACGCCGCGTCGCCGAGCGCGTCGCCATCGAGGGCGACCGTCCCTTCTGACCGGCGCGCGCCCGGGCCGGAGACGGCGGTCCGCCTCCGGCCCGGGGTTCGGCTAGGCCGGGTCCTCTTCCTCGATCGCGGCCGGGCGCAGCTGTGCGGCACGGATGCGTGCGACGTCGAGTTTCACGCCGCGGTCGAACCGGTAGATGCCGTTCTGCTCCTGGAAGACGTCCGTCAGCTGGGTGTAGCAGTAGCCGAACATGTCCCGGTCCTCCAGCAGTACCCCGGTCAGGCCGCGGAACCGCTCGTGGAACTCGTCCTCGTCGCGGACCCGTTCCCCGTAGCCCCAGGAGACGGTGCGGTCCTCACCGGACCGGTCGGCGGCCGCCTCGGGGTCCCACCAGATGCCGCCGAACTCGCTGACGAAGTACGGCTGTCCGCGGTACGGCTGGGAGTACGGGGTGCCGCTCTCGTGGGCGTTGACGAAGGGAGCGTCCTTGGCCAGGCCGGACATCAGCTGCCGAAAGACGGCCGGGTCCTGCTCGTAGCTGTGGGAGTCGTAGATGTCGGTCTCGGCGACCCGGTGGGCGTAGCCGGAGGCGTCGATGACCGGACGGGTGGTGTCCATGGCCTTGGTGGCCAGGAACATCGCGCGGGTCACGGCGTCGAGCTGGGTGACCCGGTCGTGCAGCTTCTGGTAGGTCTCGTTCAACGGGCACCAGCCGATGACCGAGGGGTGCGAGTAGTCCCGTTCGAGGGCCTCCAGCCACTGGCCGACATAGGAGGCGTCGGGCTGCTGGTTGTCGCCGGAGGAACCGCCCGTCTCGCAGCCCCAGTCGCCGAACTCGCCCCAGACGAGGTAGCCGAGGCGGTCCGCGTGGTACAGGAAGCGCTCCTCGAAGACCTTCTGGTGCAGCCGGGCACCGTTGAAGCCGGCCGCCATGGCCAGCTCGATGTCCCTCACCAGTGCCTCGTCGGTCGGGGCGGTCATCAGCCCGTCCGGGTACCAGCCCTGGTCGAGGACGAGGCGCTGGAAGAGCGGCCGCCCGTTGAGGAGGACCGCCTTGCCGCGCAGGCCGACGGCGCGCAGCCCGGCGTAGCTCTCCGCGCCGTCGACCACCTGCCCGTCGGCGTCGAGGAGTTCGAGGCGCAGGTCGTACAGGTGGGGGTCGTCGGGACTCCACTCCCGTCGCCGGTCCTCCGGTACCGGCAGGTGGAGGCGTGGGGCCAGGTCCAGGTCGGCGCGGGCCTCGGCGCGGCACACCTCGCCGTCGGCGTCGCTGAGGACGGCGCGTACCCGGTGGCCGGGACGGTTGGCGGACAGGGGCAGTTCGAGGTGGAAGGCGGAGCCGGCCAGGTCGGGGGTGATGCGGGGCCGGCGCAGGTGCGCCTCCGGGACGGGCTCCAGCCAGACGGTCTGCCAGATGCCGGTCACCCGGGTGTAGTTGCAGTCGTGGTTGGCGTACCTGACGGCCTGCTTCCCGCGCGCCTGCGGGCCCGACTTCGGGTCGCGGGCGCGGACGGTGACCACGACCTCCTGACCGGTCCCGGCGACGTCGCCGAGGTCGGCGGTGAAGGGGGTGAAGCCGCCGCGGTGCCGGGCGACCTCCTTGCCGTCGGCCCACACGGTGGTGTCGTAGTCGACGGCGCCGAAGTGCAGCAGCACGTGGCGCCCGGCCCACGCCGCCGGCAGGGTGAGGACGCGCCGGTACCAGACGGCCTCCAGGAAGTCGGTGTCCCCGACGCCGGACAGCTCGGACTCGGGCGGGAAGGGTACGAGGATCTCGCCTCGCAGTTCCCGGTCGAGCAGACCGCGTTCCAGTCCGCTGTCCCCCCGGTCGGTCTCGAACTGCCAGGCGCCGTTCAGGTTGAGCCAGTCGCGGCGCACGAACTGCGGTCGCGGGTACTCCGGGCGCGGTGCGGAGTGAGTGGGCACACATGCTCCAGTCGATCGGTGGGCCGGCGCGGGCGCCGGACCCGTGTGTACGGCTGTGGGGGGGGGCGTGGTTCAGGAACCGCCGAGGCCGGTGGTGGCCACGGAGTTGACGATGCGGCGCTGGAAGAGGAGGAAGACCACGATCAGCGGCAGCGCCGCCAGCAGGGCGGACGCCATGGACTGCGCGTACACGATGCCGTAGGAGTCCTTGACGGTGGCCAGGCCCACCGGGAGGGTCATCAGGTCCGGGTCGTTGGTGACGATGAACGGCCACATGAAGTTGTTCCACGCCCCGATGAAGACGAAGATCGCCACCGCGGCCACGATCGGCCGTGAGAGCGGCAGCACGACCGACCGGAAGACCCGGAACTCGGAGGCGCCGTCGATGCGGGCCGCCTCCTCCAGTTCCCGGGGGACGGCGTCGAAGAACCGTTTGAGGATGAACACCATCATGGGGGCGACGACCTGGGGCAGGATGACCGCCGCGTAGGTGTCGACCAGGTCGAACAGGAGCATCTGCTCGAACAGCGGCACGACGAGCAGCTGCGGCGGGACCATGATGGCCGCGACGGTGACGGCGAGCAGCGCCCGGCGCCCGCGGAACGTGCCGCGCGAGAAGCCGTACGCCGCGAGGGTGGAGACCACGACGGTGATCAGCGTGACCAGTCCGGCGATCAGGACGCTGTTGAAGGCCCAGACGGTCACGTTCCCGCGTTCGAGGATCTGCTGGTACGCCTCCGCCGTGAAGGCTCCCTTGAACGGGGAGAGGCCGGGGGTGTTGACGTCCTGCTCGCTCTGCAGCGAGGTGGCGATCGCCCACAGGAACGGCAGCAGCCAGACGGCCGCCAGGACGGCCAGCGCCGTGCCGGCCAGGACGCGGGGCAGCCGGCCGTGGCCGAGGAGCAGGGGCGCGCCGGTCTCTTCGCGGGACGGGCGGCGCCGCGGGCGGAGGGTCGTTGCGGTGGCGGACACGGTCAGTCCTCCTGCCGGAAGAGGCGCAGCTGCACGAGCGAGACGACGATGACGAGCGCGAAGAACAGGTAGGAGATGGCGGAGGCGTAGCCGAGCCGGTAGCCGGTGAAGCCGACGTCGTAGACGTACTCCAGGACGGGGCGGGTCGAGCCGTCGGGGCCGCCCTTGGTGAGGATGTAGATCTGGTCGAACACCTTGAGCGACGCGAGGATCTGGAGCATGGCCACCAGCGCGGTCGTCCTGCGCAACTGCGGCAGCGTGATGGACCACAGGCGCCGCCACGCGCCGGCCCCGTCGAGCGCCGCCGCCTCGTCGAAGGTCGAGGGCAGGGACTGGAGTGCCGCGAGGTAGAGCAGGAAGTTGAAGCCGACCGTCCACCAGACGGTGAGGGCGGCGACGGACCACATGGCGACGGACTCGTCGGACAACCAGCCCACGGGTTCCATCCCGAGGGTGTCGAGGAGTTGGTTGCCGAAGCCCAGTTCCGGCTGATACAGCCAGGTCCAGATGAGGGTCACCACGGTCACGGGCAGCAGGTAGGGGGCGAAGAACGCCAGCCGCCACGCCCACTGTCCGGCGAGCCCGCTGTGCACCAGCAGCGCCATCGCCAGCGGGACGAGCACCAGCGGCACGCTGGAGACGACGGTGAAGAAGAGCGTGTTGCCGAGGCTGCTCCAGACGTCGGGGTCGCCGAGGGCCTCGGTGTAGTTGTCGAAGCCGACGAAGCTCGTGTCGCGCAGGGCGAGCGAGGTGTCGGTGAAGCTCATCCAGAGTCCCTGCGCGATCGGCCAGACCATGAAGAGACCGAAGAGGAGCAGGAACGGCAGGACGAAGACGAACCCGGCGCCCGGGGTGAGGCGCAGGCGGCGCAGGACGGCGCGTCGGCGGCCGCCCGCGCGGACCTCGGGCGGGTCGGTCCGCGCCTCGGCGCCGAGGGGTGCGGTGGTGGTCACGTCGCTCACTCCTTCTGCGGGTCAGGCCACCGGATTGGGCTGCCGCAGCAGCGCGTCCGCCTCGCGGACCATCTGACGTACCGCCTTCTCGGCGGACGTGTTGCCCAGCAGCGCCGACTGGAGGGGCTGACACATGCGGTTCTGGAAGTTCGACCCGGCGCCGGCGAACCAGTTGGGCGGGTCGAGCACCGCCACCTTCGCGGCGTCCGCGTAGGAGGACTGCGGTTTCAGGGCCGCGTACGCGGGCTCCGCGAGCACGGGCTGATACGCGGGGATGTGGCCGGCGCCCGCCCAGGTGAGGCTCTGCTCGAGTATCGCCGCCACGTACCGGTGGGCCTCGCGTCGCCGTGCCGGGTCAGGGTCCTTCTGGTGCGGAAGGACGAAGCTGTGGCTGTCGGTGTAGACGGCCGGCTTGTCGAAGACCTGCGGGAAGGGCGCGGCGCCCAGCGGTATGCCGGACTCCTTGAGGGTGGGCAGTTCCCACTCCCCCAGCATCGCCATGCCGCCGCGTCCTCCGGTGAAGCCGGCCACCGACCCGTAGTAGTCCAGGTTGTTGGGGTTCGTGCGGCCGTCGAAGAGCTGCTGCATGAACGTGACGACGCGTACGGCGGCGTCGACGTCGATCTCGGGCGGACCGCCGTCCGGCAGGGTGAACTCGGCGCCGGTCTGCGCGTAGAGGCCGGCGAACAGGCGCCAGTTCTGTGCCGTGTCGGTGACGTGGCCGAACAGGATGCCCGCCTGACCGGTCGCCTCGGCGAGGGCCTTGCCCGCGTCCAGGAGGGCCTCCGGCGAACCCATGGGAGCCAGCTCGCCCGAGGAGTCCAGGAGCCCGGCGGACTCCGCGGCCTCCTGGTCGTAGAAGACGATGAAGGGGTGGACGTCCAGCGGGATCGCGTAGACGGTTCCGTCGTGCTGGGTCCGTTCCCAGACCGCCGGCGCGAAGTCCTTCCGCGTGACCCCGAACTCGGCGAGCAGGTCCAGATCGAAGGCATCCACCAGGCCGCCGGGAGCGTAGCCCGCCAGCCGGGACAGATGCATGGCGGCCACGTCGGAGGCCCGGCCGCCGGCGGCCGACATGGCGAGCTTGGTGTAGTAGGACGGGCCCCAGTCCAGGATCGTGCGGTCGATGTCGAAGCCCTCGGACCCCTTGGACCCCTTGGACACCGCGTCGATCATGTCGTCCATCAGCATGCCGTCGCCGCCCTGGAACAGGTCCCAGACGCTCAGCGTGGACGTCCCGGAGGCGGCGGCCGGTGCGGCGCAGCCCGACAGCGGGCCCGCGGCGAGCAGGGCTCCCGCTCCGGTCATGGTGTGACGCAGCAGCCGGCGGCGGCTGAGACGGCGTCCCGGGTCGGACGCCGCCGGCACCCCGTGGGCAGGCAAACGGGAACTCATCGCGGACCTTTCGACGGCCGGACGCTCATGCGGTGGCTTGTTTTTTACATCGATGTACATGGGCTGTAAAGAGGTGGGGACGGGGTTGGACCGTGGTGACGGCGCGACCGGGGTTGCGCCGTGGTGTCAGGCCGGGCCTGCGATCGGATCCGTGCGGTGCCGGGACATAGACTCGGCAGCCGCGGGAGAGGCAGGGAGGTCTCGGTGGCACGGCCCAGGATCAAGGACGTCGCACGTCATGCGGGCGTTTCGGAGAAGACGGTGTCCAATGTCATCAACGACTACGCCCATGTGTCCGACCGGACCAGGAAGGTGGTCCGCGAAGCCATCGAGCAGCTCGGGTACCGGGTGAATCTGGCCGGCCGTCACCTGCGCAAGGGCCGCACCGGCATCATCGCCCTGGTCGTGCCCGAACTGGACATCCCGTACTTCGCCGAGCTGGCCCGGCACGTCATCCGCGAGGCCGAGCAGTGCTCCCTGACCGTCCTGATCCATCAGTCCGGGGCGGACCGCGCCCACGAACTGGCGGCGCTGGCCGGTTTCGGCTCCACCTTCGTGGACGGGATCATCCTGAGTCCGCTCGCCCTGACCGCCGCCGACCTGCGCGATCGCGTGGGCGCCCCGCCCACCGTGCTGCTCGGGGAGCTGCTGGAGGAGGGCGCCGACCACGTGGCCATCGACAACGAGCGTGCCGCACGCGAGGCGACCGCCCACCTGATCGGTCTCGGGCGCCGCACCATCCTCGCCGTCGGTGGACGCGACGACTCGGGCCTGGGAACCGCCGAGGCCCGCACGCGCGGCTACCGCGCCGCCCTGTCGGAGGCGGGCATCGCCTACGATCCGGCCGCCCTGCTGCCGGTCGACTCCTTCAGGATGCCCGACGGCGCCCGGGCCGTGGCGCGGGCGCTGCGCGACGGCGCCCGGCCCGACGCGCTGCTCTGCCTCAACGACCAGCTGGCGCTGGGCGCGTTGCGTGCCCTGCACGAGCACGGGGCCAGGGTGCCGGAGGACGTCGCCGTCGTCGGCTTCGACGACGTGGAGGGCGGACGGTTCTCCGTACCCACGCTGAGCACGGTGGCTCCCGACAAGGCGGCGGTGGCCAAGACCGCCGTACAACTGCTGCAGCGCCGCATCGAGGAAGCGACGGCACCGGACGGCGTGAGTGCCGGCAGCGAGTCCGGCGTGCTGTCGCCCCAGGACCGCATCGTGGCCCACCGGCTCGTCCTGAGGGAGAGCACGGAAGGCCACCAGCGGCCCTGACGGGGTGGTCGGCCCGGTGGCCAGTTCATGGGGGCCTCGGCGCGGCCGGCGCTCACGAAGGATGCCCCGGACGGGGAGTTGCGCTCTCCCGTCCCCCGGTCCCGCAGGGTGTGGCGGCCGTGCGCGAGCCGTGGGCTGACGTACCGCACCGCCTCGCCGACGCGGATCGAGTTGTGGAAGCCCACCCGCTGCTCGGGGCCCCGTCGACGCTGATCGCCGCGCAGCCGTTGCCCGTGTCCTTGGCGGAGAGCAGGGCGATGCGAGTACCGGTGATGGAGAAGGCTGCCGTGGCACCGGCCCGGTCGCTCCAGTGGCCGTCGCTCCAGAAGCACTGGGCGGCGCAGCCCGTTCCGCAGTTCCAGGCACCGCTGTAGGTGACGCCGCCGGGGCCGCTCGAACGGCCGTCGCCCAACCGCCCAAAAATGGTATTCCATTTGCCGCAGACCTCTTGACGGTGCTGTTCGGCGAAAACTACGTTCTGTTCATCGAAAAGCCGCTTCCGCTTTGCGGAACTCTGCGACTCCCCACACCCTGATCCCAGGAGTCCCGTATGACTGCCCTGGAAGACCGCCGCTCGCCCGCGGAGACCGGCGACACCGCCACCAGCTCCAGCCTCTACACGTACGACCTGGCACCCACGAAGAGGGAAGGGCGCCGCTGGGGCGCCTACAACGTCTTCACGCTCTGGGCCAACGACGTGCACAGCCTGGGCAATTACGCGTTCGCCATCGGACTGTTCGCCCTCGGACTGAACGTGTGGGGCATCCTCGCCGCCTTCGCGCTCGCGTCCGTCCTGCTCTTCCTGCTGCTGACGCTGTCCGGGTTCATGGGGCACAAGACGGGTGTGCCGTTCCCGGTGATGAGCCGCATCGCGTTCGGCGTCAAAGGGGCGAAGATCCCGGCCGCCGTCCGAGGCCTCGTCGCTATTGCCTGGTTTGGTATCCAGACTTATCTCGCCGCCGCGGTACTGAGCACTCTCCTGGTGGCGATGTTCCCCGGGCTGGCCCGCCTGGACACGAACTCCCTGCTCGGCCAGTCGACTCTCGGCTGGACCACCTTCCTGGCCCTGTGGGCCCTGCAAGTGCTCATCGTGAGCTACGGGATGCAGATGATCCGCCGGTACATGGCCGTCGCCGCGCCCACCACCCTGCTCACCATGTGCGTCCTCGCGGTGTGGATGTTCGTCCGGGCGGACGGCTCGGTCTCCCTGTCCAACGGTGAGCCGCTCACCGGCGGCGCGATGTGGCTCCAGGTACTGCAGGCCGCCGCCCTGTGGGTCGTGATCTACGGGACGTTCGTCCTGAACTTCTGCGACTTCACCCGGTCCGCGCGGAGCCGCGGCTCCATCGTCCGCGGGAACGTGATCGGCATCCCGGTGAACATGCTCTTCTTCGCCGGCATCGTGGCGGTCCTCAGCGGCGCCCAGTTCCGTCTCGACGGGCACGTCATCACCAGCCCGACGGACATCGTCAGGACCATCCCCCACATGTTCCTGCTGGCCGTCGCATCGCTCGCCCTCATCGCCCTGACGGTGGCGGTGAACCTGCTGGCCAACTTCGTGGCGCCGATCTACGCCCTGGTCGACCTCTTCCCCCACCGGCTCGACTTCCGCCGCGCCGGTCTGGTGAGCGCCGTCCTGGGCCTGGTCATCACGCCGTGGAACCTCTACAACAGCCCGGTCGTCGTGAACTACTTCCTCGGCGGGCTGGGCGCCCTGCTCGGCCCCCTCTTCGGCGTGATCATGGCGGACTACTGGCTGCTGCGGAAGTCCCGCGTCAACGTGCCGGCCCTCTACACCGATGACGCGGGCGCCGAGTACCACTACCGCCGCGGCTACAACCCGCGGGCCGTCGCCGCCTTCGTCCCCAGCGCCGCGATCGCCGTCGTCGTCGCCCTGGTGCCCTTCTTCCACGCCGCGGCCGGGTTCTCCTGGTTCGTCGGCGCGATCATCGGCGCCGTGCTGTACGCGGTCGTCGCCGACCGCGCCTCGCCGATCCGCGACGTGGACGGCGAGACCATCGCCGTCGCCGCGGAATAGTCCCCCCACCGTCGCGGGCCTCCCACCCGAGCAGAAGGCCCACCCGAGCAGAAGGCCCATCCATGCGCATCCTCGTGGTCAACGTCAACACCACGCAGTCCCTCACCGACGCGATCGGCGAACAGGCGGCCGGCGCGGCTTCCCCGGGCACCGAGATCGTTCCGCTGACGCCCTCCTTCGGCGCGGAGTCCGTCGAGGGCAACTACGAGAGCTACCTCGCCGCGGTCGCCGTCATGGAGACCGTCCGCGCCCACCCGGAGCCCTTCAACGCGGTGATCCAGGCGGGATACGGCGAACACGGCCGGGAAGGGCTCCAGGAACTGCTCGACGTTCCCGTCGTCGACATCACCGAGGCCGCGGCGAGCACCGCGCAGTTCCTGGGCCGCCGCTACTCCGTCGTCACCACCCTCGACCGCACGGTGCCCCTGATCGAGGAGCGGCTGGAGGTGGCCGGACTGAGCGCCAGGTGCGCCTCCGTACGCGCCAGCGGGCTCGCCGTACTCGACCTGGAACAGGACGGACAGGCTGCCGTGGACGCCATCACCGAACAGGCCGCGCGCGCCGTCGAGGACGACCGGGCCGAGGTGATCTGCCTGGGCTGCGGGGGCATGGCCGGTCTCGCCGAACGCGTGGCGGAGCGTACCGGTGTCCCCGTGGTCGACGGGGTCACCGCCGCCGTGACGGTCGCCGAGTCGCTGGTCCGCCTCCGCCTGTCCACGTCCAAGGTGCGCACCTACGCGCGTCCGCGCCCCAAGCGGATCGTCAACTGGCCCCCGAAGGCAGGGGGACGCGTCCCGTGACGCATCCGGTGCCGTCCCACGTCCCCGGTCGGCGGCCCGCCACGGGGCACGCCGGCCGCGGGGTATTCTGACGGGTCGCCCGACCGACGCTCCGCACCGGCGCGGTCCGCGACTCGGAACGGGACCACAGACGAAGGACGGCGATGGCTGCGTCACAGGGCTTCATGCCCGAGTCCGAGCGGGTCACACGGCAGTTGCGCGACGAGATCATCGACGGTGCGCGGCGGCCGGGCAGCCGCCTGGTCGAGCGGGAACTGGCCGAGGCACTCGGCGTGAGCCGGCTGCCCGTCCGGGAGGCCCTCAAGACCCTGGTGTCCGAGGGCCTGGTGACCCCGCGACCGCGGACGTGGGCGGTGGTGCGGGAGTTCACCACCAGCGACATCGCCGATCTCGACGAGGTCCGTTCGGGCCTGGAGACCCTCGGCTTCCGGCTCGCCGCCCAGCGGCACACACGCGCCGGGCTGGAGAGGCTCCGCGCGACGGTGGACGCCGAACTCGCGGCGGCCCGCGCGGGCGACGCGGTACGGGCCCGCCGGGCGGCGGCCGACTTCCACCAGACGGTCATCTCCCTGGCGGCCAACGAGTTGCTCAACGAGCTAGAACGCGTCCTGCGCAGCCGGCTGCGATGGCTCATGGGCCAGCACGACGACCTGCTGGGCGTGGCGCTGGAACACGAGGCCCTCTACCAGGCCATCGCGGAGCGCGACGTCGAGCGTGTACAGGCGCTCGTCCTGCACCACCTGGCGACGAGCCGCAGCGCTGCCCTGGGACACCACGCCCAGGAGCAGCCGGAGAGCCGGGGCCGGGCGGTACCGGAGCGGAAGCAGGGGCAGGGGGAGTCCTGACCGCGGCTTCCGGTGGCGCGCCGGCGGGGCTGTCGCCCGTCCGCGAACGGAAGCGCCGGGTGAAGGCCCGTTCGGTCCGGGCCGTCCGCGCGGGCCGGACGGCGGTGGCGACATCACGACGTGCCGGACGGGCCCCGGCCGTCCCGCACCCACGGCCGCAGCTTCTCCGGATTGCGGACCACCCAGATCCGGGTGACGCGGCCGTCTGCGACCTCGAACGAGGCCACGGTCACGACGGCGCCGGCACGCCGGGCCACCAGGCCCGGCACACCGTTGACCGACCGCTGCAGGAGTTCGAGCCCCGGAGCCTTGTCGGCGATGGCGGCCATGTACTGGGCGATGCGCGCGCCGCCCTCGATCGGGCGTAGGGCGGTACCGGCCATGCCCCCGCCGTCGGCGGTCATCACCGCGGCCGGGTCGAGGAGGTCGACGAGGGCCGCGATGTCCTTGGTCTCCCACGCCGCTCTGACCTGCCGTACCGCGTCGGCCTGCCCGGCCGCGGTCGCCGGAGCGCGGGCGCCGCGCGCCCGCCGCCGGGCGGAGGCCGCGAGCTGCTTGCAGGCCGCGGGGGTCCGGCCGAGGACGTCGGCGATCTCGGCGAAGGGGTAGCGGAAGACGTCGTGCAGGACGAAGGCCACCCGCTCGGCGGGGGTCATCGACTCCAGGACGACGAGGAAGGCCATGGACACCGATTCGTCCAGGACCATCTGGTCGGCTGGGTCGGTGCCATGGCCGTGCCCCCACTCGGCGCGGTCGGGCAGCGGGTCGGGCAACCACGCGCCGACGTAGCGTTCCCGCCGGGCCCGCGCCGAGCCGAGCACGTCCAGGCAGACGCGGCCGGTCACCGTCGTCAGCCAGGCGCCTGGGGACACGATCTCGTCCCGCCGGCCTTGTGGCAGCGCGTACCAGCGCGCGTAGGCCTCCTGCACGGCGTCCTCGGACTCGGCCAGTGAACCGAGCAACCGGTAGGCGACATTGATCAGTTGGCGTCGCTCACCGGCTGTCCCATCGGTGCGCGCGCCGGCCGTCCCCATACTCCCGACCGCCTCCTCGCCTTACCTTTCGCAGGCCCGCGTCGTCGGGCTGGTGAGACCTTACCGATCTACCGCCCCCGGGCGGAAAAGAAGGGGACCGTGACATGGCAGCCTCGGCAACGACACATCGCCGCTACTCGTTCCTGCGGATCGCGATCGCCCTGCAGACCCTGACCATCTTCCTTCAGGCGGTCTCCGCCGGACTGCTGATGTCCTCGTCCTACGGAGAGACGCTGCACAGTGCCGGAGCCCGCGTGATGTACGGGGCGTCGATGCTGTACGTGCTCGCGGCGGTGCTGGCGTGGAAGCCGGGCGGCGGCTCGCCCCGGCCCATCTGGAACGCGTGCGGCTTCCTCGTCCTCGCCTCGGTCCAGGTCGTGGTGGGCATCGCCCACATGTCGTCGGTCCATCTCCCCCTGGGTGTCCTGATGTTCGGACTGAGCGTGCTGGCCCTGGCACGGCGCTGAGGTCCGCCACCGGGGGCGGTGACAGAGCGTCCCGGGACGGTGGCAGGGCCCGCCGGGCAGGGCCTGGGCCGGGTGTTACTCGTCGGTGACGGCGGACGGACGCGTTCGGCGGCCGTCAGGCGATCACGGCCTCCCAGGTGTCGACGGCGTAGTGGACCGTCATGCCGTGGCGGCCGTACAGCCGTGGGGCGCCCGTCGCGTTCTCGGTGTCGACACCGAGGCCCACCGTGTCCCGGCCCCGAGCGGCGAAGTGGGCGAAGGCGTGGCGGAGCAGGAACGCGCCCAGGCCGCGGCCTCGGGCCTCGCGCAGGACACCGATGCTGCGGATCCAGCCCATGGCCTCGCGGTCGTCCCGCGCCAGCAGGAACCCGGCGTCGCCCAGGTCGTCGGTGGCGGCGATCCAGACCAGGGACCAGTCCAGCCCCTCGGCGTGAATGTCGTTCAGCCAGAGCCGGTAGTCGCGCGGCTGGAAGTCGAAGTGGTCCGCGAACGCCTGCTGGTACAGCTCGTACACCCGGATCCGGTCCGCCTCGGTGGCGCAGGCCCGTACCCGCACTCCCACCGGGACGTCGGGCGGGAGGTCGCTCGCCGGGTCCACCGCTCGGCGCAGTACCTGATGACGCCGGACGACGCTCCAGCCCCGCGCCTCGAGGAGTTCGGTGTCGGTCGTGGGCCGGGCGGCGAGGTGCAGGTGGACGACGGCCCGCGCGGCTCCGTTGGCTCGTGCCCCGGCCAGGGCCCGGGCCTCCATGGCCGCCAGCACGCGCAGCCCGGTCCGCTGGTGGTCGGGGAGCACGTAGTGGTCGATGTCGATGCGCTCTCCCCCCGACTCGTCCCACAGCAGCCCGTACGCCACCAGCCGGCCGTCGTCGAAGGCCAGCCATGAATCCCGCGCCAGATCCGTCCGCGGGTTCTTCAGGTCGGCTTCGACGGTGTGCTGGTCGGTCTCGGGCCGGCCGATCTCGATCCGGTCGATCTCGTTGAGGAGGTCGGTGATGGCGGGGGCGTCGGCGAGGGTGGCCGACCGCAGGGCAGCAGGGGACATGGGGGCAGGGTTGTGTGCGCCGAGGGGGGACCGCAACGGGTTTTCCGCCGGCCGCGCTGTCCACGGGCCGTCCTCTTGCCGGTGCCGGCGTCGATCCGGGCACGTAGGGCGGCGAACCGCGGGCATACGGAGGTTCCGAGGCCCTCTCCGTCGCCGACCAACGGGAGTTCCCTGTGACGCCGAGCCTGCGGACCGCCCGCGTGTGCCGTGCCACCGCCGCCCTCCTCCTTGCCGCCGCCGGATACGCGGCCACCCACCACCCCTGGCTCGCCCTGCCCGGCCTGTACGCCGCTGCCGTGTTCGCCTGGTGCGCGGCCCGCGCCCGGGCCGGGCACCGGCTGCTGGCCGCACGGGCGCAGCGCGCCGAGCGGCTGGCACGCCCGCGCCGACGGCGGCCGCTCAGCACCTCTCTCCCCGTGTGCTGCGTGTTCTGGCAGCGCTCCGTCGGCGCCGGGCACGGCCCGGAGTGCACCCGCCCCGCTGCCGCCCGCGTCCCCCTCCGCGTCAGGTGCTGCGAGCGGTGGTGGACCTCTCTGGGCGCACAGCACGACGCGGGCTGCCGCCATCGTGCCGGCGCTCGGGACGGGGGCCGGCCCCGCACGAGCCCGCGGTAGGGACCGGCGGGCGCCCGCCGGCCGGACGCCTCGGCGACTTCTTCCGCGAGGGACCCGACCGGCCATGGCACGGATGTCACGGCGACGGTGGGGCGGGCGGCCGGGCCCGTTCGGCGCAGTACCCCGCGGCCCACGCGTGCCCGCCACGCGGCTCGCCGTGGCCGCGAGGGAGGCGCTGGACGTGTCAGCGGGTGTCCGTCAGACCGCCGGTGACGGCGATGACCTCACCGACGGTGAAACTGGAGTCCGCGTCGGAGGCCAGGTACACGTACGCGGGAGCCACCTCCTCCGGCTGGGCGACCCGTCCCATGGGGGACGAACTGCCCAGGTTGGTCAGATAGTCGTCGGGGAACCGCTGCCCTGCCAGGTTGAGCACCGTCCAGGTCGGCCCCGGGGAGACGACGTTGGCGCGGATGCCGCGCTCGGCGAGGTGGGGGGCGATGGACTTGGTGAAGACGACCAGAGCTGCCTTCGAGGCGGCGTAGTCCATCATCATCTCGCTGCCCTTGAGCGCCTCCTCGGACGCGGTGGCGATGACGGCGTCGCCGTGGGAGAGGTGCGGCAGGGCCGCCATCACCAGGTGGAAGTAGGCGTAGACGTTCGTCTTGAAGACCCGGTCGAAGTCCTCGGCGGTCAGGTCGGAGAGGCTGTTCTGGCTGTTGAGGAAGGCGGCGTTGCTGACCAGGACGTTCAGGCCGCCCAGCTCCGCGACGGTGCGTTCGACGACATCCGCGCAGAAGGCCGGCTCGCACAGGTCGCCCGGCAGCAGCAGGCAGGTGCCGCCCTCTTTCTCGACCGCTTCCCTGGTCTCGTCGGCGTCGCTCTGCTCCTCGGGCAGGTGGACGATGGCGACGTCGGCACCTTCGCGGGCGTAGAGCACGGCGACCGAACGGCCGATCCCGGAGTCGCCCCCGGTGATCAGCGCGACCTTTCCGGCGAGCTTTCCGGAGCCCCGGTAGTTGGCGGCGAGGTAGCGCGGGCGCACCTCCATCCGCTCCTCCAGGCCGGGGCGCTGCTGGCGCTGGAACCGGTAGGGCGGAGAGAGCTCCGCCTCCTCCTGGGGCATCGCCGGACGGTCGAGCGGTCCGTCGCCCGTTCCCTTCCTCTCCACCATCACTGGCCTCCATACGATCGCCTGCGCAGTCGGCGCCACCGGCCGGCGGCGCCCAGCAGTCGCCTGTCCCGAGCGCAGACACTCAAACGAGCCACGTCCAGCGCCGCCGATCGCCGAGCAGGGTGGCCGGCGGTGCCGCGGGGACCCTGGGTTCGCCTTCCCCCCCGGGCGATGCCCTCAGCGGTTGGGGCATCGTGTCGGGGGTCCGGTCGACGACGGGGACCTGACACGCGTGGACTCCCTGGCGCGGGCGCAGAATCTGCGCATGCTGGAGCGCAACGGACTGGTGGAGCGGTGCGTGCGTCCCACCGTGCCGCCGCGCGTCGGGTACACCCTCGCGGAACCGAGTCAGGGACCGCGGGAGACGACACACCACACGGGCGACTGGACCCACCGGTACCTGGGCCCCGACGACGCCTCCCGTCGCGGCTTCGGCTACGGCCCCTGACGGGCGGGGCACGGTTCGGCGTCGCCGGCGCGCGGGAGAAGCGGGGGGCGGCGCGCGGGGGAAGCAGGGAGCGGCGCGCGGGGGAAGCGGGGAACGGCGCGCAGGGCCCTGCAGTGACCGACGACGTGTTCACCCGGGCCACAGGTCACGCTCGCTCGCCCAGCCGACCGGCCGTCAGCTCCCGGCCACGCCGCCCACTACGCCGTGAGACACTTTGCCTGGTCTTTGCCTTTCGGGAACCGCGTGGCCCCCGGGTGCGTTCATCCTGATAGCCGCGAGAAATCGCGGCCGAGGACCAAGACGGATACGCAGCAGCAACAGAAGCCGAGGTGGCACGAGTGGCGATGTGGGACAAGATCAAGGACCAGGCCAAGACCTTCCAGCAGTCCCAGGGCACTCGGGGAGCGAGCGGACCCGGGCAGGGGCAGCAGGGCTACCAGGGCCCTCAGGGTTCCGGCCGGCCGGGCTCGTCCTCCGGCGGCTCCAAGGCCCAGCTGATCGGGATGTTCAAGACCCAGCTCGCATCGGTCAAGACCGAACTCAAGAGCGGCGCCTACCGGGACGCCAGCATGGCCATGTGTGCCCTGGTCGCCGCGGCCGACGGGCAGGTGGAACCGGCGGAGCGGCAGCGCGTGGAGGAGCTGATCGTCTCCAACGAGGTCCTGCAGAACTTCCCGGCGGACCAGCTCCGCCAGCGGTTCAACCAGCATGTGGACCGGCTCGTCGGCAACTTCGAGCTGGGCAAGAGCGAGGCCCTGCAGGTGATCGCCAAGGCCGCCAAGAAGCCCGCGGAGGCCCGGGCGGTCATCCAGACCGGCATGGTCATCGCCGGGGCCGACGGCGTCTTCGAGCCCTCCGAGCAGTACGCGATCCGCGAGGCCTGCACCGCGCTCGGCGTGCCGCCCTCGGAGTTCGGCGTCTGATCCCGTCCGCTCGCGCACGGGAACTCGCGGACGGGAAAGCGTTTGACGGCCGTCGGCGTCGAAGGCTCGGATGGGGTCCATGAGTTCAGGGCAGCAGATGCATCCGGGCATGTACCCTCTCGACGCCCGTCTCGTGCGGCGGCTGGTCGAGGGACGGTTCCCGCAGTGGAGGGGACTGCCCGTCGAGCGCTTCCCGTCCGGCGGCAGCGTCAACGCGATGTACCGGCTCGGCGACGACATGGTCGTACGGCTGCCGTTGGTCGAGGGCGGCGCCGGGGACGTGCTGGCGGAGCGGAAGTGGCTGCCCCGCCTGGCGCCCCTTCTGCCCACCGCCGTCCCCGAGGTGCTCGGGGACGGCGAGCCGGCCGAGGGGTATCCGTGGCCGTGGTCGGTGTACCGGTGGCTGCCCGGGGAGACCCCCGAGGCCGGGGCACTGAGCGAACCCGCGCTGCTGGCCGGGGATCTGGCCGGGTTCGTGGCGGCGATGCGGCGGGTCACCCTGCCGGGCGCCCCGTGGGCCCATCGCGGCGGCCCGCTCGCCACGCTCGACGAGCCGACGCGGGCCGCGATCGGGGAACTGCGCGCTCTGCCCGAGGAAGGCTTCGACTGCGACGCCCTGACCGCGGTGTGGGAGGACGCGCTGCGGGCACCGGCGTGGGACGGGCCGCCGGTCTGGCTGCACGCCGACCTGATGCCGGGCAATCTGCTGGTGGACGGCGGCAGGCTGTCCTCGGTGATCGACTTCGGGTGCACGGGAGTGGGCGACCCGGCCTGCGACCTCTTCCCGGCGTGGAATCTGCTGCCGGCCGGTGCGAGGAAGGTCTTCCGCGAGGCGCTCGGTGTGGACGAGGCGACGTGGAGACGCGGCCGGGGGCGGACCCTGTCGCAGGCACTGATCGCGTTGCCGTACTACCGGGAGACCAACGCCGCGATGGCCGGCAACGCCCGGCACGTGATCCGGGCGGTGCTGTCGGAGGACGGCTGAGCAAGCCTCTCACGGCGCGGTCCTCACACCCTCGGCCGGGCTTCCGGGCCGGCTCCCGCACGGCGGTCGTGACGGGCAGGCCGAGTCCGCCCGGCCGCGGCCACTCCCGCGAGGCGAACGGCGCGGGACGGAGACCGGGCTCGTAGGAACCGACGCCGCCGTTCCCCGTGCCCCCCGTGTCGGCGGCACCGCAGGAAGCGGCGATGGCCGTGCCGGCCCCGCCTGAAGCCAAGGCACAAGAGGATGACGCCCACTCAGCTGTCGTAGTCCACGGTCAGCTTCTCGGAGACCGGGTACGACTGGCAGGTCAGGACGTAGCCGGCGTCGACCTCGGCCGTTTCCAGCGCGTAGTTGCGGCGCATGTCGACGCTGCCGTCGGTGACCAGGGCCCGGCAGGTGCCGCATACGCCGCCCTTGCAGGCGAACGGCAGGTCGGGGCGGGTCTGCTGGGCGCCGTCGAGGACCGACCGCTCCCGGGAGAGGGCGGAGGTCGTGGCGCGGCCGTCCAGCACGACGGTGACCTCGCTGACGGGTCCCCGCGGGCCGGCCTCCTCGTGACGCACCTCCCGCGCGGGCTCGTCGTCGGCGTGGAACAGCTCCCGGTGGACCCGGTCCGCCGGGACGCCGAGGCCGGTCAGGACCTGCTGGGCGTCGGCGACCATGCCCTGCGGGCCGCACAGCCACCAGTGGTCCGCGCTCTCCACGTCCACCAGGGAGTCGATGAGCGCCGTCAGCCGTCCGGCGTCCAGGCGACCGGAGAGCACCTCCGCCTCGCGGGGTTCCCGGGAGAGCACGTGGGCCAGGTGGAAGCGGCTCGGATGGAGGTCCTTCAGGTCGGCCAGTTCGTCGGCGAACATCACCGTGTCGGTGCGGCGGTTGCCGTAGAAGAGGGTGACGGCCGAGCGGTCGTCGGCGGCCAGCACCGACTCGGCGATGGACACCATGGGCGTGATGCCCGAGCCCGCCGCGACCAGCACGTGGTGGCCCGGGGCGGTCAGGTCGGGCGTGAAGCGTCCGGTGGGGGCCATCACCTCGACGGTGTCGCCCGGACGCACCTCGCTCACCAGCCACGCCGAGAACAGGCCGCCCGGCACCACCCGCACCCCGATGCGCGGCGTCGAGCCGGCCGGCGCGCAGATCGAGTACGAACGGCGCTCGTCCCGGCCGTCCACCTCACGCCGCAGGGTGAGCGACTGGCCGGGCGCGAAGGCGAACTCCTCGGCCAGCTCGTCCGGGATCTCGAAGCTCACGGCCGCCGCGTCCGCGCACAGCCGCTGGACGGCGGCGACGCGCAGGCGGTGGAAGGCGGGACGGCGGCGGGCGCGCGCCGGCGACGCCGAGCCGGACGCGGTCGCCGAGGCGGGGGCGGTCGGGGCCATCAGATCTCCTTGACATACTCGAACGGCTCGCGGCAGGACCGGCAGCGCCACAGCGCCTTGCAGGACGTGGCGGCGAAGCGGGAGGTCTCCTCGGTGTCCGCCGAGCCGCACCGGGGACAGGGCACCGCGGGCCGGGTGGGCGACAGGACGAGGGCGACCGGGCCGCGGGGGGCGGCACCGGGCGGGGCGATGCCGTGCTCGGCGAGCTTGCGGCGGCCGGCCCCGGTGATCCAGTCGCTCGTCCAGGGCGGATCCAGGACCGTACGGATCTCCACGCGCCCGTACCCCGCCTCCCGCAGGCGGGCGGCGACGTCCGCCCGCATCTCGGCCATCGCCGGGCACCCGGAGTACGTGGGAGTGAGGCTCGCGACCACGGTGCCGTCCCCGGTCACCTCGACGCCGCGCAGCACACCGAGGTCGGCGAGGGTCAGCATGGGCAGCTCGGGGTCGGGCACCTGCTCGGCGATGTGCCGCGCGCGGCGGGCGTCCAGAGGTGCGAGGCCACCGGTCACCATGTCGCCTCCGGGTGGGCGCGGGCGACGCTCTGCAACTCCGCGAGGAGCGGCGCCAGATGCGGGGTGTGCTCGCCGGTACGGCCACGGCCGGGCAGGGGCCGGTGCACCGGCAGGGTCAGTCCGGCCGCCTCGGTGACCCGGCGCAGGTCGTCGGCGACCTCCTCCCGTGCGTCGTACGCCGTGTGGAGTTCGTCGAGGTACGGAGCGACCTGGTCCAGCGCCGCCCGCGTCCTGCGGTGCGACTCGTCCGTGCCGTCGCCCAGCCGCACGGCCCACTCGGCGGCCCACTGCCGGTGGTACGTCAGTTCCTTGACGCCCTTCGCGGCGACCGCCGACAGGACCGGGTCGGGATGGGTCACCAGCCGCCGGAAGTGGGCCAGGCGCCAGCTGGAGAGGACCAGGAGCCGCACGACGGTGAAAGCGAAGTCGCCGCCGGGCAGTTCGGCCAGGGTCACGTTGCGGAAGTCGCCGGCGTCCCGGAAGTAGGCGTAGGCGTCCTCGTCGCGGCCGGTGCCGTCGGCCTGGCCGGCGCGGGAGTAGAGCAGGCGGGCCTGGCCGAGGAGGTCGAGGCCGATGTTGGCCAACGCCACCTCCTCCTCCAGCTCGGGTGCGCGGGTGACCCATTCGGCGAGCCGCTGGGCGCTGACCAGGGCGTCGTCGGCGAGGGCCACGCAGTCCGCGGCCAGTTCACCGGCGTCGACGCCCTCGGGCACGGTGGTGTCGACGCCGTGCAGCGGGTCCTCGAAGCCGGTGCCGTACGCCCAGCGGGTGTCGTCCTCGTGCCCCTCGGCCAGGCTCAGGTAGACGTGGTCGTCACTCATGCCCTGCTCCTAGATGTGGGGGACGTCGTCGGGGATGTCGTAGAAGGTCGGGTGGCGGTAGACCTTGTCGGCGCTGGGGGCGAAGAAGGGGTCCTTCTCGTCGCGGGTGGAGGCCGCTATGTGCTCGGAGCGCACGACCCAGATGCTGACGCCCTCGTTGCGCCGGGTGTAGAGGTCGCGGGCGTGGGTGAGGGCCATCGTGTCGTCGGCGGCGTGCAGCGAGCCCACGTGGACGTGGTTGAGGCCGCGCTTGCCGCGCACGAACACCTCGTACAGCGGCCAGCCCTGCTTCCCGGAGGTCATGCCGCCGCTCCCTTCTCCGCACGGGCGGCCTGCTTGGCGGCGTGGGCGGTGGCCGCCTCGCGCACCCAGGCGCCCTCCTCGTGGGCGGTCCGCCGCCGCCGGATCCGCTGCTCGTTGCACGGGCCGTCGCCCTTGATGACGCGCATCAGCTCGTCCCAGTCCGGGGTGCCGAAGTCGTGGTGGCCGGTCTCCTCGTTCCAGCGCAGCCCCGGGTCGGGCAGGGTGACGCCGAGCTTCGCCGCCTGTGGGACGGTCATGTCGACGAAGCGGCGGCGCAGTTCGTCGTTGCTGTGCCGCTTGATCTTCCAGGCCATCGACCGCGCCGAGTTGGGCGAGGCGTCGTCGGGCGGGCCGAACATCATCAGGGACGGCCACCACCAGCGGTTCACCGCGTCCTGGACCATCTCCCGCTGGGCGTCGGTGCCGCGCATCATCGTCATCAGCAGCTCGTAGCCCTGCCGCTGGTGGAAGGACTCCTCCTTGCAGATGCGCACCATCGCGCGCGCGTAGGGTCCGTACGAGCTGCGGCACAGCGGCACCTGGTTGCAGATCGCCGCGCCGTCCACGAACCAGCCGATCACGCCGACGTCGGCGAAGCTCAGCGTCGGGTAGTTGAAGATCGACGAATACTTCTGGCGCCCGTCGATGAGCCGCTCGGTGAGGTCGTCGCGGTCCGCGCCGAGCGTCTCGGCCGCCGCGTACAGATAGAGCCCGTGGCCGGCCTCGTCCTGGACCTTGGCGAACAGGATCGCCTTGCGGCGCAGCGACGGCGCCCGGGTGATCCACTCGCCCTCCGGCTGCATGCCGATGATCTCCGAGTGCGCGTGCTGGGCGATCTGCCGGATCAGCGTCTTCCGGTAGCCGTCCGGCATCCAGTCGCGCGGTTCGACGCGCTGGTCGTGCGCGATCGTCGCGTCGAAGTGCTCCTGCAACCCGTCCGGGGGCGGTGCCTCGGCGGCGTGTGTCGTGGTCATCGTCACCAGCTTCCCAACCGACCATTCGTTCGGTACCAGTGTGACGCGTTTCCCGGTGCCGGGCAAGACCCGGGGCCCTCGTCGGCCACACTCTTGACAGGGCGACCGCACCGCTGGATTACTGGGCCCTGCCATGCGCTAACCGAATGGTCGGTCGGGAGACAAGGTGGTGGACCACGTGAGGGGACAGGTGCCGCGGGCCGCTGGGCCGTCGCCCACGGAGGTGATGTTCTGCGCGGACGAGGCGTCCCGGCGGCTGGGCATCGAGCTGGTCGAACACGGGGAGGGAAGCGCCGTACTCCGTATGACCGTGACCCCGGCGATGGTGAACGGGCACGGGATCGCCCACGGCGGCTACCTGTTCCTCCTCGCCGACACCGCCTTCGCCTGTGCGTGCAACAGCCACGGGCCGGTGACCGTGGCGGCGGGCGCCGACATCGTGTTCGTCGCGCCGGCCCGTGCGGGCGACGTGCTCGTGGCGCGTGCCGAGGAGCGGGCCCGGTTCGGCCGCAGCGGCCTCTGCGACGTGACCGTGCGGCGCGCCGGAGAGGTGATCGCGGAGTTCCGCGGACGCAGCCGCAGCATGCGGGACACCACGGCGCGCGAGACGCCGGGCACGACGAGGAAGGAGTCGCGATGAGCAGCGAGCCGACGACCGGGGCGGCCCCGGGTCCCCGCCGGGGCACGCCCCTCCCCCACGACCTGCTGGACGACGCCGAGCGGCTGTCCCGGGAGCGGCTCCGGGAGCTGCAGCTCGACCGGTTGCGCACCACCCTTCGGCACGCCTACGAGAACGTGGAGCTGTACCGGAAGAAGTTCGACGCCGCCGGGGTGACGCCCGACGACTGCCGCAGCCTCGCGGACCTGGCCCGGTTCCCCTTCACCACCAAGGCCGACCTGCGGGACACCTACCCCTTCGGCATGTTCGCCGTCCCCATGGCCGACGTACGGCGCGTGCACGCCTCCAGCGGTACCACCGGCCGCGCCACCGTCGTCGGTTACACGGACAACGACCTGTCCATGTGGGCGGACGTCGTCGCCCGTTCGATCCGGGCCGCCGGCGGCCGTCCCGGGCACAAGGTGCACATCTCCTACGGCTACGGCCTGTTCACCGGCGGCCTCGGTGCCCACTACGGCGCCGAGCGCGCCGGGTGCACGGTGATCCCGGCCTCCGGCGGCATGACGGCGCGGCAGGTGCAGATCATCCAGGATTTCCGGCCCGAGATCATCATGGTCACCCCCTCCTACATGCTCATCCTGCTCGACGAGTTCGAGCGGCAGGGCGTCGATCCGCGCACCACGTCCCTCGAGGTCGGCATCTTCGGTGCCGAGCCGTGGACCGAGGAGATGCGCCGCGAGATCGAGGAGCGGATGGACATCCACGCCGTCGACATATACGGGCTGTCCGAGGTGATCGGCCCCGGCGTGGCACAGGAGTGTGTCGAGACCAAGGACGGGCTGCACGTGTGGGAGGACCACTTCTACCCGGAGGTGGTCGACCCGCTCACGGACGCCCCGCTGGCCGAGGGCGAGGAGGGGGAGGTGGTCTTCACCTCGCTCACCAAGGAGGCGCTCCCGGTGATCCGGTACCGTACGCGCGATCTGTCCCGGCTGCTGCCGGGCACCGCACGGCCCGCCTTCCGCCGGATGCGGAAGGTCACCGGCCGCTGCGACGACATGATCATCCTGCGCGGGGTGAACGTCTTCCCGACACAGATCGAGGAGATCGTGCTGCGCACGCCCGGCGTCGCCCCGCACTTCCAGATCCGGCTCACCGAGCGCGGCCGCATGGACCACATGACCGTACGGGTCGAGGCCCGCCCCGACGCGGGTCCCGAGCAGCGCGAGGCCGCCGCCGAGGCGATCGGGCGGGGCGTCAAGGACGGCGTGGGCGTCAGCGTGGAGGTGGAGATCACCGACCCGGAGACCCTGGAGCGCTCGCTCGGCAAGCTCCGCCGGGTCAGGGATCTGCGCGGGGAGTGACCGCCGACCTGCGAAGAGACGAAACGTGAGCACCGACACGTCCGTTCACGTCCCGTACTGGTGTGCGGAGAGGTGTGGATGGGCAGTGACTGCATGATCGGGGGAGATTGAGTACGTCCTGGGGGTACATCCCGTGCGTGTGTGTGTGATCGGTGCAGGTCTGTCGGGGCTGGCGGTGGCCCGCGCCCTCAAGGAGCGTGGCATCGGGTTCGTCTGCCTGGAGAAGGCTCCCGACGTCGGCGGGATCTGGCGTCAGCCGGAGGCCGGAGAGCGTGGACCCGGGTATCTGTCGCTGCATCTCAACACCGCCAAGCAGCTGACCGGTTACGCCGGTTTCCCGATGCCGTCCTCGTACCCGCTCTACCCCCGGCACAGCCAGGTCGCCGCCTATCTGCGTTCCTTCGCGGACTGGGCCGGCATACGCGAGCACGTCGAGCTGCGGACCGAGGTGGTGTCCGTGGGCCGGGACCCGGACGGCATGTGGACGGTCGTCAGCCGGGACGCGGACGGCGCGGTGGCGTCGCGGCGGTTCGAGCAGGTGATCGTCGCGTCGGGACACCACACCGACCCCGCGCTGCCCGACCCTCTTCCGGCGGGTTCCGATGCGTTCACCGGGAGGATCCTGCACTCCCTCGACTACCGCGACGGCCGCGACTTCGCCGGACAGCGTGTCGTCGTCGTGGGCCTCGGCGCCTCGGCGGTGGACATCGCCGCGGACCTCTCCCGGCATGCCGCCGAGACCGTGCTGTCGGTGCGCCGGGGACTGCACATCGTGCCCAAGCAGCTGTACGGGCAGTCGCTCGACGAGATCGCCGAAGCGCCGTGGTGGAACGAGATGTCCTTCGCCGAGCGGCGCCAGTGGGCCGAGGAGGCCCTGCACGTCGCGCGCGGCAGGCTGGCGGACTACGGACTGCCCGAGCCCGACCATCCGCTCTTCTCCTCCGCCACGACCCTCTCGGACGAGATCCTCAGCCGGATCCGGCACGGCGCCGTGACCCCGAAGCCCGCGATCGGCTCCTTCGACGGCGACCGGGTCGTCTTCACCGACGGCACCCGGGTGGCGGCGGACGCGGTCGTGTACTGCACCGGCTTCCACATGACCTTCCCCTTCCTCCCGGCCGGCTGCCCGGTGGCGGCGGACGGCTCGGTCGAGCTGTACCGACGGGTCGTCCCGGCCGACCGGCCGGGCCTGTACTTCGTCGGACTGGTCCGGCCGGTGGGCGCGATCACCCGGTTGGTGGAGGCCCAGGCACAGTGGGTGGCGCGGATCATCGACGGTGAGGCCGAGCTGCCCGCGGCGGACGAGATGCGCGAGGAGATCGGCACCTACCTCGCCGCCATCGTCCAGCGCTACGGCCGGACGCAGGGCGCCTCGATCCAGGTCGACGTGGGCCCGTATCTGGCGGAGTTCCGGGAGTCGCTGCCCGTGTAGCCGTCCCGCCGGGCGCCGTTGGCGGTGCGCGGCCACCGCCTCCGTGACCAGGGCTCCCGGTACGTTCCACCGGGAGCCCTGTGGTGTCCGGGCGGTCCGCTCAGCGCACCGCCACCGGACGGCGGACAGCCTCCACGACCGGCGGCCTGACCGCGTACGCCTCCGAGGAGAGGTAGGCCGTCACCCGCGGCGGGCGGTCCTGCTGGTGGGCCAGCGCCAGGTAGGCGATCAGCCCCACGCCGTCCTCGGGCCGCCGGTCGGTGACGGCGGCCAGGGCGCGCACGAGCGCCGAGGCGTCCATGCCGTGGTGGCGCAGCAGCCTCGCCGCCCGTGCCAGGGCCTCCCCGTCGTGCCGGGCGTAGTCCCGGACGGGGATGTGGAGAGTGAAGCCGCTCGGCCGGGCGGCGGCGGTGTCGGTGAAGGAGTGGCAGGACAGGCCGGGCCGCCCGCTGAGCCCCGTGGCGTCGGGCCCGAGGCCCGCGGCCGTGCGGAAGAAGCCCTCGATGCCCGCGGGGCCGGGGCCCGGGTCCATGCGGGACAACCGCCCGGCCTGGCCGGCCGTGAGGTTGTCGTGGCGCACGTAGACCTTCACCCGGGGTTCCTCCCAGTCCCCCAGGTCCAGGGCGAGGAACGGGTATCCGCTGCCCTTCGGCAGGCCGGCGAACGCCCTCTGATGGCCGAGCCGGTGCAGCGCCTCGCGCACCGTTGCGGCGGAACGTTCCGCGCCGTTCGCTGCCGGGTTCAGGTAGACCTTGACCTTGGGAACACCGCCGGGTCTCAGTTCCAGGGCGCACCACAGGGCCAGCGGGCCTTGCGGGGCGGGTGGCAGGAAGAGGTCCTGGAGGTCGTCGAGCGGGCCGGTGGTGAAGTTCCAGCGCCGTGCCATCGCCCGGATCGTCTCGGCTCCCACGCTGCCGTTGCGGGCCAGGCTGTCTGCGCCGCAGCCTGGTTCCAGGAGCAACCGCAGGGCGGGAGCCGCGTCCGGCTGGAAGGAGAGGGAGAACTCCACGGGGGTGTGGTCGTCGGACAGGAAGGTGCGGGTGGGCGGCGGCAGGTGCAGCGGTCGCTCGGCCACCGGCCCCAGCGAGTCGGTCAGGACCTGGGCGTAGGTCTCGACGTCGGACTCGGACAGGCCGGCGACCGCGCCGAGTCTTCGCAGCTGACCGCTGGTGAGGGCGCCGAGCGTCGGTGTGCCCCGCAGGACCGTGCCCGTCGTGTCGGCGGTCACCGGCCCGGCCCCCGCCGGAGCCGCACAAAGTGATACCCGCCTGGGGAGGCGGGTATCGGGGGGTTCGGCGGCGGGAAAGCGGCGTCCGTGGATATGTGGTCCACGACACCTCCTTTTACTCGTGAGCAACTTGAATGCCGCGTTGCTCACTACCCGTCGCGTTGGATCTTCATGCGGAAGGGGCAGGTTGGACAGGTGTTGCGCATGTCACCTGGTGAGCCAGTTGAGGAACTGGCTCCACATGCCGCTGCGTTCAGCCGGGTGGGCCGTGCTCGCCGCCTTCTCCCGCGCGGCCGTCCCGGTGTCCGGCTCCGGGCCGGTACCCCGTCCGGACCGCACCGGGGTGAAGCGGGCCGGGAGCGTGGCCAGGGCCCGGTTGAAGGGGCCCGGACGCCACGTCAGGCTGTCCTCGGGGACGGCGAGTTCGACATCGGGCAGCTCGTTGAACAGGTGCTCGATGGCGGTGACCGTGATGTGCCGGGCCGGTTCCTTGGACGGGCAGGCGTGGGGGCCCGCGCTCCAGGCCAGGTGCGCGCGGTTGCTGCCGGCCTGGCGCGAGGCCTTGAGCGCCGGGCCGGTGTTGGCCGCGGCGAAGCTGACCAGGACCAGGTCGCCCGCCTGCAGGTGCTGTCCGGCGAGTTCGGTGTCGGCGGCCGGGTAGTGCGGCGCGTAGTTCGACATGGGAGGGTTCTCCCACAGTGTGTCGTCGAGGGCCTCGTCGATCAGGCCGCCCTCACGGGCGTACCGGTCGTGGGTGAGGAGCCGGTGCAGGGTGTTGCCGATGAGGTTGCGCAGCGGCTCGGCGCCCGCGCCCAGCAGCAGCGCGAGCTGGTGGGCCATCTCCTCGTCGGTCAGCCGCGCCTCGTGTCGCATCAGCCAGGAGGTGACGTCGTCACCCGGCTTGCTCCGTTTGAGCGCGACCAGCTCCTCCACCGCCTGGAACAGCACGGCGGTGGCCTTGTCGGCGTTGACTCCGTCGAACATGCCGGAGATGCCGAACAGCACGCGGTCGCCGATGTCGGCGGGGCAGCCGAAGAGTTCGTTGAACACGAACAGCGGCAGCTGCCTGGCGTAGTCGCCGAGCAGGTCGGCCGAGCCTCGGCCGCCGAACTGGGAGATGAGGTAGCCGGAGATCTGCTCGGTGCTGCGGCTCAGCCGGCGGGTGTCCACCCGCGCCATGCTGTCGGTGACCGCCTGGCGCAGGCGCAGGTGGTCGGCGCCGTCGGCGAACATGCAGTTGGGCCGGTAGGCCAGCAGCGGCGCGACGGGGCTGTCCGGGCCCACCTTGCCCTCGTTGAAGGCCCGCCAGCGACGCGCGTCCTTGCGGAAGGAACCGGAGTCCTGCAGCAGCTGGAGCGCCGCGGCGTAGTCCGTGACCAGCGTCGCCTCGACCCCGGGGGCCAGTTCGACGGGTGCGGCGGCCCCGTAGTGGCGCAGGTACTCGTAGTACGCCTGCGGGTGGGCGGCGAACTCCGGGCCGTGCAGCGGCACGCGGGCACCGGAGCCGTGTGCCGGGCACCCGGGCGGCGGCACCGGGGCGGTGTCGTGGGCGTTCATTGTCTGCTCCCAGCTCCTAGCGGGTGCGGTCCAGCAAGTAGCGGACGAGGGTGGTCAGTGCGGCGGCCGAGGACTTCTCGTCCCGGGCGTCGCAGGTGACGACGGGGGTGTCGCCGAGCAGGTCCAGCGCCTCGCGCAGCGCCCGCTCGTCGCGCAGCGGGGCGCCGTCGAAGTGGTTGACGGCGATGGCGTAGTCGAGTCCGTAGTGCTCGATGAGGTCGATCACGGGGAAGGAGTCGGCCAGCCGCTCGGGGTCGACCAGCACCAGGGCGCCGAGCGCGCCGCGGGCCATGTCCTCCCACATCTGGACGAAGCGCTGCTGACCCGGCGTGCCGAACAGGTAGAGCACGACGCGGTCGCTGATGGTGAGGCGACCGAAGTCCATGGCGACCGTGGTGGTGGTCTTTCCCTGGACCCCCTTGAGGTCGTCGACCGACTCCGCGGCCTGCGTCATCGTCTCCTCGGTGGACAGCGGCTCGATCTCGGAGATGGAGCCGATGAGGGTGGTCTTGCCCACCGCGAAGTGGCCGACGACGAGGATCTTGACCGCGGTCTGGGTGGCTCCACCGCGTACGTAGTCCTGCTCACCCAAACTTGGCGCGGAGGCCATTGAGCACCTCCTCCAGGATTTCCTTGTCGGCCAGGCGTGCGCGGGCCACGGGCGGGCGGGTCATGAGGTGGCCGCCCTCCATGAGGGACGCCAGCAGGATCCGCACCACGCCCAGCGGGAAGTGGGAGTGGCCGGCGATCTCGGCGACCGAGAGGTAGCCGGCGGAGCAGAGGTCCAGCAGGCTCTGCTCTTCGGGGGACAGCCGGGCCGGCCGCCGCGTGTCCTCGGCGGAGGCGGTGACCAGGGTGATGAGGGAAAGGTGCTCCTCGTCGGGCAGGCCGCGGCCCTTGGTGATGACGTACGGCCGCACTAATTCGGGGGCCTCGGGCTCCCAGCCGTCGTCGTGGCCGGTCATGAGCGGGTGCCGAGGTTCTCGCGCGGCGGTGTCGTCAGCCGCTTGCCGAGCTGGGCGACGAGTTGCTGCATCCGGAAGGTGATGTCCGCCATGTCGACCTCCGGGGAGGCGGAGACGCCGAGGTAGGCGCCCTCGCCGGCGGAGATCAGGAAGACCCAGCCGCCGTCGAACTCGACCAGGGTCTGCCGCCACGCGTGGTTCGGGTCCTCACAGAAGAAGGCGAGGGTGCGGCTGAGTGACTGCACGCCGCTCATCGCGGCGGCGACCCGGTCGGCGTCGTCCTTGTCGAAGTCCTGCGTCCGGGCCATCAGCAGTCCGTCGGCGGATATCAGGACCGCGTGCAGGGCCCCGGGAATCTCCAGGGCGCTGTCGAGCATCCATGACAGATCGTCGTTCACGAGTCCTCATGTCCTTCGCTTCTTGCACCGGGTGTTCTGCTCGTCCGGTCCGTCTCCTCGGGCCGGGTGACACGGCCGGTCTGCGTGCCCCGTTGGAAGGCGGCCATGATCTGCGCCTGCTCGGAGTCGGAGCGGCCGGCGGAGCGCGGGGTGGGCGCGCTGCCGGGCACGATGGCCATCGGGCGCTTGCGGCGGCGCCGGGGCAGACCGTCGTCGGTCCGGGACGAGGTGAGCGCGGCTTCCGGTCCGCCGTCCTGGCCGGGCCGGGCCGTGGCCCGGGCGGCCGGGGCGGATGCCTTCTTCTCCGGCATGGCGGTGAGCAGTTCGTGCGGCAACAGGACCACCGCGCGTACACCTCCGTAGGGGGAAGAGGAGTCCACCGACACCTCGAAGCCGAAGCGCTCGCACAGCAGGCCGATGACCGCGAAGCCGAACTGCGGCGGATTGCCGAGCCCCGCGACGCCCGAGGCACGCTCGGTGGCGAGCAGCTTGTCCGCGCGGGCGCGCTCCTCGTCACTCATGCCGACACCGGCGTCGTCGACCACGACGCAGATGCCCTTGGGCACGGTCCGGATGTTGATCTCGACGACGGTGTCCGGGCTGGAGTAGCTGGTGGCGTTGTCGAGCAGTTCGGCGAGGGCCAGGGCGACGGGTTCGACGGCCCGGCTGGTGATGCCGAAGTCGACCTGCGAGAGGATCTCCACCCGGCGGAAGTGCCGGACGCGCCCCTGTGCGCTGCGTACCACGTCGTAGACCGAGGCGGTGTCCCGCCGGCCGCCCAGCCAGCCGTCGCACAGGACCGCGATGGACTGGGCACGCCGGCCGAACTGCGAGTTGGTGTGGTCGATCTCCAGCAGGTCCTGGAGGAGCGCCGAGTCGCCGTACTTGGTCTGCAGCCGGGACAGGACCAGCTGCTGTTCGGCGGCGAGGCCCTGAAGTGTCCGCATGGCCGATTTCAGGACGGTCTTCGTCTCGTCCTCGGCCCGTTCCTGCGCCGCCTGCACGGACTTGCCGTAATCGTTCTCCAGCTCTGTGTAATGGGCCCTGAGCCCTTGAACCTCCTGCCGCAAAGCTCGCGCCGCCCTGCGCTGGCGGCTGATGAGCGCGGCGGCGGCGACGAGGGCGACGAGGGCGACCCAGAGCAATGGGTTCCCTATGTATTCCGTCATAAGACTCTCTTCAGGCGACTGAAGGCCGGCTTGCTGAGTTCCCGTCTACGCGGGCGGCCCGGTGGACTGCCCGCACCGAGGAGGCTGCCCAGGCTGTCCCTGAAGTCGGGGATGCCGTGTTTCACCCATCCGCCCGCTCCGCAAACGCGGTGATCGTATCACCGCATGATCAGGTGAATTGACGTCAAGAAACGCTCGTTCAGCAGCGGTTGGGGACCGGTGCGCGGCCGCTCCTGGACGGTGGGTACAGTCGACCCCGTGAAAGATGCACACGACACCTTCCGGCCGGGCCCGGGGCCGGCGTGGGACGGCGCGGCGTGACGCCGGAAGCCATGGCCGCGGTGTTCGCGGCGGGCTTCGGGGCCGGCGCCATCAACAGTGTCGTGGGCTCCGGAACGCTGATCACCTTTCCGGTGCTGCTGGCCACGGGACTGTCGCCCGTCACCGCCACGGTCTCCAACGCGCTCGGGCTCATCCCCGGTTCCATCAGTGGGGCCATCGGCTACCGGAAGGAACTGAGCGGCCAGCGCCGGCGCATCCTGAAACTGGGCCTCGGGGCGCTGCTGGGCGGTCTCACCGGCGCCACTCTGCTGCTGTCCCTGCCCCCCGACGCCTTCGAGACGATCGTGCCGGTCCTGGTGGGACTGGCCCTGGTGCTGGTGGCGCTCCAGCCCCGGCTCGGCAGGCTGGTGCAGCGCCGCCGCGAACGCACCGGCGCCTCCCCCCGCCGTGACGGCGGCCCGTTGCTGTTCACCGGCCTGACGCTCGCCAGCGTCTACGGGGGCTACTTCACCGCCGCGCAGGGGATCATCTACCTGTCCTTGATGGGCATGCTCCTCGACGAGTCCCTGCAACGCCTCAACGCCGTCAAGAACGTGCTCTCCGCCCTCGTCAACACCGTCGCCGCACTCTTCTTCCTCTTCGCCGCGGACTTCGACTGGACGGCCGTCGCGCTCATCGCCGTCGGCTCGGCCCTCGGCGGTTACAGCGGGGCCAAGGTGGGCCGGCGCTTCAGCCCTGTGGTCCTGCGGACGCTGGTCGTGGCGGTCGGCACCGTCGCCCTCGTGCAGCTGCTGCTCCGCTGACCCGGCGGCCCGAGGGGCGGAGAAAAGTGGAATCTTCCCCGCCGCTTGTTCCCTCACACCGTGACCGCGCGGGCAGGGCGCGTGGGATACACCACCCCGTCGCGCGGATTGCCCCGGGGAGCGATCAGGGAAGCCATGGAGGCGCCCAGGATCGACTCGAAGGGACCCACCCTCGTGACGCTCGTAGCGCCTCCCCCCATACCCAGGGCAGCGGGCTCGCTGCCGCTTCTGGGACACGCGGTACAACTCCTGCGTGACAACCTCGGTTTCATCGCCTCACTGCGCACCGCCTACGGACCGCTCGTCGAGATCACCCTCCAGCCCGGCACCCGCACCCTGGTCGTCCAGGACCCCGACCTCATCCGCACCATGCTGACCGACCTCGGACCGAACCTCGACAAGGGCCGGTTCTTCGAGAAGATGGGCCAGCTGCTGGGCGACTCCGTCGTCACCGCCGCCGGCCAGGCCCACGTCCGCAGACGACGTCAGCTCCAACCGGCCTTCGCCCGCGACCGGATCGCCCGCTACGTCGACATCATGCGCGGCGAGACCGAGGCCGCCCTCGACGGCTGGGCGCCGGGGCAGCGACTCGACGTGCGCGAGGCCATGGTCGGCCTCAGTCTGAACATGCTCGCCAAGACCGTGTTCTCCGGCAGCCTCGACGAGGCCACCTTCCGCCGGCTGCGCGCCGACCTCTCCGTCGTGATGAACGGCGTCGGCGCCCGCGTCATGCTGCCCGACTGGATCGAGCGGCTGCCGCTGCCCGTCAACCGCCGTTTCACCGCCGCGCGCGACGCCGTACGGGCCACCGTCGACCGGGCCGTCACCGACCTCCAGGCCTCCGGCCACGACACCGGCGACATGCTGTCCCTGCTCCTGCGCACCACCGACGAGGAGACCGGCCGGCCGCTGACCGGGCACCAGATCTCCTCCGAGATCCTCACCCTGGCCGTGGCCGGCACCGAGACCACCGCCTCGGTGCTGTCCTGGGTGCTGTACGAACTCGCCCGGAACCCCGGGGTCGAGGCGCGGGTCCTGGGGGAACTCGACGACGTCCTCGGCGACCGGCCGGTCACGTCCGACGACCTGGGCCGGCTGCCGTACCTCGGACGGGTCGTCGACGAGACCCTGCGGCTGCACCACACCGGGTGGCTCGTCACCCGCCGCACCGTCACCGAGACCCGGCTCGGTCCCTGGACCGTGCCCGCCGGGACCGAACTCGCCTACTGCCAGCATGCCCTCCACCGCGATCCGCGCCTGTTCCCGGACCCGCTGAGCTTCGACCCCGACCGCTGGCTGGACAGCGACCAGCCCCGCCCCACGCACGCGTTCCTGCCCTTCGGCGCGGGCAAGCACAAGTGCATCGGTGACCGGTTCGCCCTCACCGAACTCGTCACCGCCCTCGCCACGATCACCCGGCGGGTACGGCTCGAACTCGCCCCCGGCCAGGTGGTACGGCCCGTCGCCGCGGCCACCGTCCGGCCCCGCACCCTGCTGATGACCGTGCGCGGCAGAGAGGACTCCCCGGCCCCGGCCGCCGACTGAAACCGAGGTGCCGGGCCGGCCGGCAGGCACCGACGGCCGGCCCGGACCCGGCGCCCGGCCCGGGCCCCTCGGCATAACGGCGCGTTATGAGAAGTCGGGACTGGTGGCCCCGGATCCCCGCCGGACATGCTGAGCGGCGCCCCACACATCACCACGCGCTCCCACGCGTGTCGTCGGAATCGAGGAGCCTTGCGCATATCCAGACTCGTCCCCACCTTGACGGCCGCTGTCCTGGCAGCACTGCTGTCCGCCCTCGCGCTCGCGCCGAGCGCCTCCGCCGCCGAGCCGCGGCCCGGTGACGGCGGCCCCCAGCCGATCATCGGCGGCGGCTACGCGCAGAACGCCCCCTGGGCCGCCCGGCTGTTCTCCAACGGAACCCAGACCTGCTCGTCGACCATCATCTCCCCCACCTGGATCCTGACCGCCAAGCACTGCGTGAGCGGCGGAGGACTCTCCTTCCGCATCGGCAGCCTCGACCAGCGGTCCGGCGGCACCGTGGCGAACGGCGTCCGGACCGTCACCCACTCCTCGTCGGACCTCGCGCTGGTCCGGCTCGACCGCTCCGTCTCCGCCTCCTACGCACAGCTCGGGCAGCCGGGCACGGTGCGGGTCGGCCAGACCGTACAGGTCTACGGCTGGGGTGCCACCTCCCGGTGCGGCTCGGAGATCAACTGCCAGTCCCCGTACCTGAAGGTCGCGAACGTGAGCGTGACCCAGGGCTGCCGCGACGCCTACTACGGTTCGGCGATCTGCGCCCGTCCCGTCGACGGCATCACCGCGGGCGGCGACTCCGGCGGCCCGATGATGGCCGGCGGCATCCAGGTGGGCGTCGCCTCGACCAGCGACCGGCAGACCACGACGGCGTACACGAACGTGACCGCCTACCGCTCGTGGATCCAGTCCGTCGCGGGCGTCTGACCCGCTCCCGCCCCGAGGACCGCACCGGCGTCCGGCCCGACCGCGACCTTTCTCCGTCCCGGCGGAGGCAGGCGCGGGACCCGGTGCCCGCCGTCGGCACCGGCCGGACGCCGACGCGTTCCCGGTGCCCGGCGTCCAGGGACCGGACGGCCCGGCAAGCGCGTGGTGGATGCATCTATCGTTCACCGTGAACGATCGGTGTCCCGCGCGAAGGAGCCCCGGCATGGGCGGACAGACAGCCAAGTCCCCGGCGGACGAGTACGAGGCGGCCGTGCTCCGGCTCCAGGACGTGAGCGTCGGCCGCCACACGTCGGACCGGTTGATCCTCGACGGGATCGACTGGACGGTCCGGCCGGGAGAGCACTGGGCGCTCCTGGGGGCCAACGGCGCCGGGAAGACCACCCTGCTGCGGCTGCTCGGCGCGCTCATGCACCCCACGACCGGCACCGTCGACGTCCTCGGCAGCCGGCTCGGCCGGGTGGACGTCCGCGAACTGCGGACGCACATCGGCCATGTCACGTCCGCCCAGCGGGTGCCACAGGACCTCACCGCCCACGCGGTCGTACTCACCGGGCACAGCGGCACCGTGCAGCCCCTGTGGCGGACGTACGACGGCGGGGTCCGGCTCCGTGCCCGCGGACTCCTGGCCGAACTCGGCGTCGAAGAGCTGGCGGACCGGCCGTACGGTGTCTGCTCGGGCGGGCAGCGGGCCCGCGTCCTCATCGCCAGGGCGCTGATGGCCGACCCGGCCCTGCTGCTCCTGGACGAGCCGTTCAACGCACTGGACCTGCCGTCCCGCGAGGACCTCGTCGAGGCCATGCACCGACTCACCGAGGGTCGTCCGCAGCTGGCCACCGTGACGGTCACCCACCACCTGGAGGAGCTGTTCCCGACGGTCAGCCACAGCCTGCTGCTGCGCGAGGGCCGGATCCTCTCCCAGGGACCCGTGGCCGACGTCCTGACCGACTCCCTCCTGACCACCTGCTTCGGCCGTGACATCACGGTGGCCAGGCACGGGGACCGCTGGTCCGCCTACTCGGTCGCGGCCGTGCGGAGTTGAGCGACTCGCCCGTACAAGTGCCGTCACGACAACAGTCGTTCACAAGGTCGACCGAAGCCGTCGCATGACCTGGCTCGCACCGTCCGGGGCATCACCCGGCGAGGAGCCCACGAGGAGCGGCCCGGCGGGGGGACCGGTTCTTCGCCGCACAGCTGCCAAGTTCACCCCCCCCCCCGTGCATCCACAAGTATTCGACATGCGGTTCCGTGAACGCAGCCGCCGGACAACGAGCTTCGGTCTCGGACTGCTCGCCGTGGCAGCAGTGCTGTGGGTGTGGTGCGGCGTACTGCTCACCACCCCGTACGAAGTCGACCGCGCGTACGCGACCAACCCGGTGGAGTGCGAGTCCCGCCTGTTCACCGATGACGGGACCGCGAACGAGGGACCGTCCAAGGATCCCTGCGGTGACGAACGGGACTGGCCCGAGGCGCTGGCTCTGCTCGGCCTCTCGGTTCCCGTCTCCGTGGGGGGGTGCGGTGCTCCTCACCTACGGGCTCATCGGTGTGCGGGTGAGCGAGCACGCCGCCGAACTGGCCCGCCTGCACGAACTCGCCGGCCGGGACAAGGGGGAGGCCGACGCGTAGCCCGTCGGGCGGTGGCGGTGCCAGGGGCGGCCCCGGGCGTATCGGCCACTGAACGTCCGGGACCGCCCCTCGGCTCCCCCCTCCGGGGGCCTGCCCGTGCGCGGTCCGGAGAAGACGGGTCCTGCGGAGGCGGCGCGCACGTGCACGCCCACGGGTTACCCCGGTCAACACGGTGATGCCGGCGAGGCGCGGGGGCGTCCCGTCCGCGCTGCCGCCTCGTTGACGGGGCATGCGTACGGGTGGACCCCCGACCCGCCCGCCTGCCCGCCCGAGCCGAGGAGCAGCCACACCGTGGGAACCGCCGTCCACGTCCCGCAGACCCGGGACATGCTCGGAGAAGAACTCTCCGGCGACGAAGCCCTGACCGCCCTGCGCCGGTACGGCGGCCTGCGGCTGCTGACCGACGCCTTCACCCGGTTCCGCTACGCGGACGGCTTCACCAACGCGCGGGCCCTCGCCTTCCAGGTGGTGATCGGCCTGGTCCCGTTCACCATCGCGCTCGTCGGTCTGGCCACGTCGGTGCACACCGAGACCGTGGGCCGGGTCATCGAGCTCACCCTCGGCCGGATCGTGCCGGGGGCCAGTGCCGACGTCGTCCAGACGGCGTTCGAGTCCACCCGGCGCAGCGGCGACAGCGACGCGTGGAGCACGCTCGCCCTGTGGCTGGGCCTGGCGTTCGCCGTGCTCAACCTCGCTTCGGCCATGGGCCAGATCGAGCGGGGCGCCAACCGCATCTACGGCATCGAGCGCGACCGCCCCTTCCCCCGCAAGTACGCGAGGGCGCTGGTGCTCGCGCTCACCGCCGGGCTGCCCATGGTGCTGGGGTTCCTCGTGCTCGTCGCGGGTGAGGCCGTCGGGGACGCCGTGGTCCGCTCGGTCGGTGACCGGGACGGCGGCACCGGGTGGTGGGGCGTGCTGCAGGTGCCGGCGGGACTGCTGTTGGCCTGGGTCGCCTCGGCGGTGATCCTGCGCTGGTCACCCCGCCGCGACCAGCCCGGTTACACCTGGCTGGCCTTCGGGTCGGCGGTCCACCTCGTGCTGTGGGTCTCGGCGACCTGGCTGCTCGCGCTGTACGTCGGCCGGAGCGGCGCCTTCGGTGCCGTCTACGGTCCGCTCACCGCCTTCATCGCACTGCTGTTGTGGGCCAACCTCACCGCCGTGGCGCTCTTCCTCGGCATCGCGTTCGCCGCCCAGCTGGAAGCGGCCCGGGCCGGTATCCGTACGCCCGTAGAGCCGGACCCCGGACCGGGTGCCTGACGTCGCCGGCGTCCACGGGGCGCCCGGCCGGCGCGGGCGCCGGGACTACGCCCCTGCGCGGGGCGGGGTCAGCGCCCAGCGGATGCCCGCGGTCACGGCCACGCCGAGCGGGCGTACGCACACGCCTTCCGCCGGCGGAACCCGCGGCAGCCACAGGGCGCGCGAGGCCCAGCCCGGCAGCAGCGAGACCGCGTTGGCGGCGATGACCGCGTACGGGAGGCGGGCGAGCAGCGGCACGGGCGGACGCAGCAGCAGGAACCGCGCGGTGCTCCGCGCCTCACCGGTCGCGTGCAGTTCGCCGCGGTAGGCGGCCAGTCGCTCCACGAGTCCGGCACGGTCCACGGGCGGGTCCGGGACGCCGAGCGCGACGGCGATGCGCGCCGTGTCGGCCACGTAGGCGTCGCACCCGTCGTCGTCCAGGGGCTGGGCTCCGTAGCGCTGGTGGGCCCGCAGGAAGCTGTCGACCTCGGCGATGTGCACCCAGCACAGCAGGTGCGGATCGGCGGCGGCGTAGGCCCGGCCCTCGGAGGTGGTGCCGCGCACGGTGTCGTGCACGGCCCGTACCCGCTCGCACGCCTCCCGTGCGCTGTCGGCCGGTCCATAGGTGGTGACGGCCAGGAAGGTGCTCGTCCGCTGCAGCCGGCCCCAGGGGTCGCCACGGAATCCGGAGTGCGCAGCCACAGCCGCCATGGCCAGGGGGTGGAGCGACTGGAGCAGGAGGGCGGAAAGGCCGCCGATGAACATCGAGGCGTCCCCGTGCACCCGTCTGATCGGCCGCTCGGGTCCGAACCAGCGTGGGCCCGGTGTGTCGTGGATGCGGGCGTGGTTCTCCGCCCCCTCCGGCCCGGCGACCCTGGAGAAGATCAGGTCACCGAGCCGTGCGCGCGGGGCGGGACAGCTGTTTCCGGAAGGCATGCGCATGGCCGGCGAGCCCTCCTTCCCCTGCCGCGGCCGGGTGGCTCACATAGGACTACGTCTGCCCCGCTCCGCCCGGCGGGAACATCAGGAGCAGCCCCAGGCCGACATCCCCTGGATACGGGCCAGGCGTTCGGCCACGGCGATCTGCTCCGCGCGGGAGGCGAGGTCCGCGCGCGGGGCGTACTCGAGGCCGCCCGCCGCGATCCAGCTCGACGGTGCGAACTGCAGGCCCCCGTAGTAGCCGTTGCCGGTGTTCGCGTCCCAGTCGCCGCCGGATTCGCACGCGGCGATGGCGTCCCAGTCGGTACGCAGGGGGACCGACTGGGAGGCCGCCGCTTCGGTGGTCGTGCCCAGTGCGGTCGCGGCGAACAGGAGCACGACGGCGGTCCGGACCGTGCGGCCCTGCGAACTGCGCACGTCACTCGTATGAGCTTTTCGTCTACAGATCATACATAGACTGTTACAGCACGTGACGTCCGCCCGCCGTGCCGGACACCCGGCCTTACGCCAGTCGGAGCACACGAACCACCCCCGACACGGACGGCCCGGTGGGACCAACCGGCCGGAGCCGTTGGGGTGTTGTACCGGCACGCCCCTCCGCCACCCAGGTGCACTCGGCGTGCTCCACGACGCGACGACGGCGCTTCGTGGGCGCCGAGGGGCGCGTGGGGCCCTGGGGCGACGGGACCCTCACGCGGGAGACGCACCGGTCCCCCGCCCGCCACCCGCCTCACATCGCCTCGCTTCGCCTCACGTCGCCGACCGTATGCGAACGCGGGCCGTCCGTCACCGCTTCGGCGGCGAGGTAGTCCGGTACGGCCTCCGGGTCGACGAGGCGGTTGAGACGGCTCGGGACGTCGAAGCCGATCAGCAGGATCACTACGAGGGTCAGTGAGAACGTCAGCACCGCGAGCGACTGGCCCAGGGACATGGCCGACGCCAGCCTGGCCCCCAGCACCGGCGCTACGGCGCCGCCCAGTGCTCCGACGTTGTAGGTGAAGCCCAGGGACGCGGCCCGGGTCCCGGTCGGGAAGTGACCGGCGATGAACTTGGGCAGCAGCCCCGAGATGCCCTGCATGCAGGCCAGCATCAGGAAGAGCAGGACGCCCAGTCCGACCCGGCTGTCCCGGATCGCGAAGACGGGGAAGACGAAGGCGATGCCGACCAGCAGTGTGCAGGCGTACGCCCTGCGCGTGCCGAACCGGTCACCGAGGAATCCGGTGACGACGCAGCCCGCCATGGTGCCGAACCCGGCGTAGTAGAGCGCGTCACTGACGTGCTCGGGGGTGAAGCCGAGCTCGGTCTTGAGGTAGGTGGGCAGCAGAGCCTGGACCGGCCAGCTGTAGAGGAAGGCGCAGAACACGGTGACGCAGAGCGCGACGAACAGCAGCCACCGCCTGCGCCCACCCAGCTGCACGGCGAACGCCACCAGACAGGCCGCCGCCACGACGGAGAGGACGGGCACCGCCCCGGTGCCGAACGGGGTGAACACCGCGAAGAGCGACGCCGTCGCGACGACCGTGAGGACGGTGTTGGCCACCGCCCGGCGACGGCCCGCGAACAGCGGCCCGAACGGGTTCGGCCGTTCACCGGCACCCCCCACCCGCGCCTCCCAGTCGTCGGCCTCGGGCAGCGCGCGCCGCACCCACAGCGCGACGACCACGGGGAGGAGGCCGATGTAGAAGAGCCAGCGCCAGCCGTGCCCCGGCACCACGTGCTCGTAGACCTCCGCCGCCAGGACGCCGCCCAGTGAGAAGCCGGAGATGAGGAACCCGGAGGCGCGGTTGCGCAGCCGGACGGGCCAGCTCTCCAGGACGTAGGTGGCGCTGGCGCTGTACTCGCCGGCCATGCCCATGCCGATCAGGAGGCGCGCGGTGAACAGACTGGTGTAGTCCCAGGCGAAGCCGCAGGCGAAGGTGCCGATCGAGTACAGCAGGATGCTGGCCACCATGGCGCTCTTGCGGCCGAAGCGGTCGCCGAGCGCGCCGAGCACGGCGCCGCCGAGCCAGCGGGTGATGAAGGCTCCGGACACCAGGCTCGCGGACTCCACGGTCGACAGTCCGAAGTCGTCTGCGATCTCGGTCAGTACGAGGGTGATCAGGACGAAGTCGAAGCCGTCGAGGAGGTAGCCGATCCAGGCGGCGAAGAAGGACTTCCATTTCTCCCTGGAGACCTCGCGGTACCAGGGGAGGGGGGCCGGGGTGGTACGCACGGACGGCATGTCGGGTTCCAATGCGGGTGGGAGACGCGGGTGGGCGACGCGGGTGGGCGACGCGGGTGGGCGACGCGGGTGTGCAGGACCGGATGGTCCGATCATGGACCGGGCCACGACCGTCTCGTCGAGCGGTACCCCGCGGTGCGGCGGTGGCCGCGCAGCCGGCGGCGTTCGGCAGGCGGGCGGGAACGCAGGTGCCGAGCGGGGCGCAGCCGGGGCCCGACAGAGCCGGGTCGCCCGCCTCGGTGGGGCCCCGGCCGGGGCGCACCCCGCAGCGGCGGAGGCCGGTGAGCGCGGGGCGTCTGCCCGACCTCCGCCACGCGCCACTGGTCCGGTGGCGGGCCGGACGACGGTGGGGCGACGCCGCATCGGCGAACGGCGAGGACGCGCGCACGTCGGCCGCACAGCTCGTCCTGCCCGTGCTCAGCCCGCGGAGCCCACGGGACGGGCCCCGACGCGCGCACGCCGGTCAGCGGGGTGCGCCGCCGAACCCGATCTCGTTCCCGCCCGGGCCCCGGTGTCCCGCCTCGCGCACACCGTTCGGGCCGGCCTCCCTCCTCGCGGGTTCCGGGCCGCGCTCGGCGATCGCGGCCACGCGGGCGTCGAGGTCGTCGACGAAGGCGGTCTGCGTCGCGCGGCCGGCGCGACCGGGCCGGTGCTCGACGCCCAGCGGCCGGTGCTCCCCGAGTTCCCACCCGGCCTCCGTGCCGTTCGCGACGAACGTCGGCGGTGCTCCCGGAAGCCGCTCGTACCGGGCCGGGGCCGCCGCGCAGGCGCCGACGGGGATACCGGCGAGAAGGCCGAGGGCCGTGCCGCCGGCGCAGGCCGGGTGTCCGCGCGCCGGCGTGGCGTACCCGCGGAGGATCACCTCACGTCCACAATTCGCCGCTGTCGCACACCCGGGCGCCCATGTTCCGCTGCATCATGCGCAGCGCGGCATCCGCGAGGTCGGCGTGGATATGGGCGACCGCGTCGCGCGGGACGATGACTTGCAGGTGGCGGATGTGGGCGTCGAGCGCCGAGTAGAGCACGCACTGTTCGGTCACCTGCCCGCACAGCACGAGCCGGTCGATGCCCTGCTGGTGCAGCAGGTACGTCAACGGGGTCTCGAAGAAGATCGAGTGGCGTGCCTTGACCACGAAGAGGGAGGCTTCGTCGGGCCGCAGCGGCTCGACGAGCCGGGCGTGCGGTCCCGAGAGAGCCTTGTCGAGGATCTCGCCGTGGTGCGAGCGCCATTCACCGAAGTTGTCGTTGACGTAGATCACGGGGACGCCCTGTCGCCGCGCCCGCTCCAGCAGGCCGGTCTGCGCCGGCAGCACGGATTCCACAGAGGGGATCAGCGAGTCGGCGTCCTCGTGATCGTAGGTGTTGATCATGTCGATGACGATCAGCGCGGTCTTGCCCATGCAGCCCAGGTTGCCACCGGGCGGCGGGAAAACCGCTCTTTGCCGGCGGACGGCGGGCCGAGGAGTCCGCGGGAAGCTCACCCGAGGGCCCGGCCCGACGGTGTTGTCCCTTCCCCTGCGAGGGGACTCAGTGCCCAGGGCGCCGGTCCCCGGCCCTCGTTCCATGCACGCAGCCGCTCCTCGTTCACGCAGACTATGGCGCACCGCTCGGCGTACTCGACGGCCGGTGCGGTGAAGTCGCTGCTGGTGACGAGGACCGCGATGTCGGCCTCGTGGACGGTGAAACAGGTACCGCCGAAGCGCTGGAGCTCCTGGGAGCCGACCTTGTTGTCGGGGCCGTAGCGCTTGCACTGGATGACGACGCGCCGGCCGTCGGGAGCCAGCGCCACCACATCCGCGCCGAGGTCGCCCGCTTTGCCCACGACCTCCACCTCGGCGCAGCCGTCCCGTACGCAGAGATCGGCTATCACCTGCTCGAACTCGTCGGGGCTCAGCGCCTCGTGGTCGACGGCCGCGACCGCGGCGGGCTCCTCGACGCCGTGCGCCTCGGCCGTCGGCGCGGCCGTCCGCCGCTCCTCCAGCGCGTCCAGGGCTGTCGCCGTGGCCTCCTCCAACGCCCCGGTGGTGCGGCGCGCCAGCCGGGAGGCGGAGAACCCTGAGCGCCCGCGCCAACAGACGACGCCTGCCACCACTGCCCCGAGTACCAGGACGACGGCCCAGGCGGGACGCCGCTCCGCGACGTCGAACGCCGTCCGCACGACCCACCCCCCGATGATCAGGCCGACAGCGGCGAGACCGAAGAACATGGCCGTCGCCCGGAGGTCGAAGCGGCGCCCGGAGCGTCTCGAGCGGGTGCGGTGTTGGGACACGGTCACGATGGTCGTTCCTCCCTGCGGCCGGCATGTCGATCACTTACGCCGTCTGCCCGCGAACCACCGGTTCACCGTCCGTTCATGACACGCCGTCGGATGGCTCATCCATCCCGCGTGTGAATCTTTCGGGCATAACGTGCAGAATATGAAGAAATGCCATGTCGTGTACCTGGTGTGCACCGCAGCGATGATCGGAACGGGGCTCGGCGCGGCTCCGGCATCCGCCGACCACACGACCCACGTGGTCCACCCCGGCGAATCGATCCAGAAGGCGGTGGACGCCGCCGAGCCGGGCGACACCGTTCTCGTCACCCCCGGCACCTACCACGAGAGCGTCGAGGTGAGCACGTCCGGGCTCACCCTGCGGGGCGTGGGCCGCAGCACGGTCGTCAAGCCGAGCACGGAGAAGGCCACCGGCAACACCTGTGCCGAGGACGGCAACGGCATCTGCGTGACCGGGACGAAGGACAAGAACGTCAAGGGCGTCACCATCGCCAACCTGACGGTGACCGGCTTCAAGCGCACCGGACTGTTCTCCATGGCCACCGACGGGCTCACCGTGCGGAACGTGACGGCGGAGAAGAACGGCGTCTGGGGCATCGCCCAGGAACGGTCGGTGCACGGCACCTTCCGGGAGAACATCGCCCGCGACAACGGCGACGCGGGTATCTTCCTCGCCAACACCGTCACGGCCGAGGAAGGCGCCGCGGACACCGAGGGCACGGTCGTCGTGCACAACCGGGTCGAGGGCAACCGGATCGGTGTCACCGTCCGCCGCCTGCGCAACCTCGCCGTCGCGGACAACTACATCAGCGGCAACTGCGCGGGCGTGTTCGTCGTCGGCGACGAGAACAAGCCCAAGGCCGGCGACCTGGTCGTGCGCGACAACCACGTCGTGCGCAACAACAGGTCCTGTCCCAAAACCGACCGGCTGGACGCGCTCCAGGGCTCCGGCATCGTCCTGACCGGCACCGAGAAGGTCCTGGTCGCGGACAACATGGTCGAGGGCAACTCCGGCACGTCCCCGATGTCGGGCGGCATCGTCCTGTTCAAGAGCTTCGTGGGTGTCACCGGCGAGAAGAACGAGATCAACGGCAACAGGCTGCGTGACAACTCCCCCGCCGACCTCGTCAACGCCGAGACCGGGAAGGCCGCCAAGAGCAACACCTTCGAAGCCAACACCTGCGGGGCCTCCAAGCCCGCGGGGCTGTGCTGACCGACCGGCCGTAGCCACCCGTGGACCGACGCGGGCCGAAGCAGGAAGGAAAGCGGCACATGACGACCGCACAGAGTGCCCCGCCCCCGCCCATGCGGCTGAGGGAGCTCGTGTTCGGGGCGGCATGTGCCGCCGCCCTCCGCGCGGCCGCCCGGCTCGGGGTCGCCGACGCGCTCGGTGACACCCCCGGGGCCGTGGAGGACCTCGCGGCCTCGGTGAAGACCGAGCCCGGGCCGCTGCGCCGGCTGCTGCGCACTCTGACCTGCTACGGCGTCTTCGCCGAGGGCGAGGACGGCAGGTTCGCGCACACCGACATGTCCCTGCTGCTGCGCGAGGACGATCCGCACAGCCTGCGCCACATCACGCTGTGGTGCACGGAGCCGTGGACCTGGGACGCGTGGCCTCAGCTGGACGAGGCGGTGCGTACCGGCCGCAACGTCGTCGAGGACCTGTACGGCAAGGAGTTCTTCACCTACCTCAACGAGGACGCACCCGAGTCGGCCGAGGTCTTCAACCGGGCCATGACGACGTCCAGCCGCCAGTCGGCCCAGGACGTCGCGGCCCGCCTCGACCTGTCGGGCGCCGCCTCGGTCGCGGACATCGGCGGCGGCCAGGGGCACGTGGTGGCGAGCCTGCTGGAGAAGTACCCCGCGCTGCACGGCACCCTGCTCGATCTGCCGCTCGTCGTGGAGAACGCCGACCCTCGGCTGCGCGAGGGCGGAGAGCTCGCGGACCGGGTACGCGTGGTGCCGGGCGACTGCCGGGTGACCGTCCCCGTCCGCGCCGACGTGTACATCCTCAAGAACATCCTGGAGTGGGACGACGACAGCACCGCCCGAGCGCTGCGCAACGTCATGGCGGCGGGCGGGCCAGGGGCACGGGTCGTGGTCATCGAGAACCTCGTCGACGACACGCCCTCGATGCGGTTCAGCACCGCCATGGACCTGCTGCTGCTCCTCAACGTCGGCGGCGCGAAGCACACCACCGACAGCATGGTCGGCCGGCTGACCGAAGCGGGCCTCGTCATCGACGACATCCGACCCGTCAACCCCTACCTGCACGCGTTCGACTGCACCGTGCCCCGGTGAACCGACCGGGAGACACGGCACCTCGGCCGCCGGCCCGCGCACGTCGCGGTCCGGCGGCCGACACGTGGACGCCGTCGGAGGGGGGTCAGGCGCCGGGCGAGCGACGGTCGGTGACGAGCTCCATGCGGGCCGCCTCGAGAGCGCGGGCGAGGTCATCGCCCGCCGGTGCGCAGGCGTCCGCGGCGGCCGGGCCGTCCAGGAGCGTGGTCAGCTCGGCCACCTGGCCGGCGTCCCGGAGGCCGATGGACACCGCCGGGCCGGCGGCGTCCAGCCCGCCGCGTACGTCGACCAGCCGCACCACGATGTCGTCGCGCTGGAAGATCGTGCTGCACAGGACCGGGCTGTTCGGGTCGTCCGCCGCCGCCTCGTCGCGCTCGGCCAGCAGCCGGGCAAGCCGCATGCCGCAGCCCGGCCGGGCCGGGTACGACAACGCGTGCCGCCGTGCAGCCGGGTCCTCCTCCCCCGCGGTCACGTGGTGGACGGCGGGCAGCGCCGCCCGCGCGTAGAACATCCGGGCGGACTCCGGGTCGCCGAGGTCGCGGTCCTGCTCCAGATACGGGTTGATGGCCTCCTCGACGGCCCGCACCTCGGGCTGCTGGGCCACGTGCCGCAGGGCCGCCAGCAGGTCGCCGCGCACCTCGATGGCCCGCACCACCCGGTTGCCGTGCAGGAACAGGGAGGTACGGCACAGCCGCGTGGAATCGTCGACCCGCAGCTCGGGCGCGGCGTAGTCGGCGAGGATCTTGGCGACCGCTTCCTCGCTGCCCGGTTTCACCGTGAAGGTGAGGGCGTGCCGGATCACGCCGTCACCGACGCGAGGTGCCGCCTGGAGCCCGCCCCGGGCGGTCTCGGCACCCTCAGCCCGGTGGCTCGTCTCGCGCACCACGTGGAAGCGGAGTGACCTGGTGTCCCGGACGCAGTCGTGCAGCGGCTTCACCATCCGCACGTGCTCCTCGCTGCTCACCCAGTCCAGGAACGGCGGGGCGCTCTCCCACTCACTGGTGATCAGCCACTGCGAGGGGTTCTCGATGGACTGGCACAACTGCTCGCCGAGGTGCCCGGGAACGGACTCGACATGGCTGCGCAGTTGCTCGTACGTGCCCAGGAACTGCTGCTGGGCTCCGTCGTAGACCTCCACCAGCAGGACGACCCGGAGTCTGGAGCCGTCGAACACGGACTGGGAGACATGGTGCGACACCTGTCGCGTCAGCGGTTTCGGAGCAGGGGTGGACGTAGTGGTCATCCTGCGCACATCTCCTTCGCTGGGGCGGAACGGAACGTCGGCCGCAGTGATGCGACGCAAGCGTGCCTCGATCCTGTGCCCGGCCCCGCGGGCCCGCGACTCGTGTGCACTGCGCGGGTGACCGGCGGTACCGGGACGGCTTGCGGGACTCGGTCGTACGGAACTCGGTCGTGCGGAACTCGGTCGTGCGGAACTCGCTCTACGGAACTCGGTCGACGGAACTCGGTCGTAGGCAACTCAGGTGCCGTAGGCAACTCAGGTGAGGTGGGCGAAGACCACCAGGTTCTCGGTGTAGTCCTTCGCCTTGCGGTCGTAGTCGCCCGCGCAGGTGATGAGCCGTGCCTCGGCCCGGTCCGCGTCGCCGTACACGCGCTCACTGGGGAAGTCGTCCTTGTCGAACGTCTCCAGGCCGTCGACCTCGAAGGACGCCGTGCGTCCGTCGGCTCTCTCGACGTGGAAGACGTCTCCCTCGTCCAGTTGGCCGAGGTACGCGAAGACGGCCGCGGACGTTTTCGTGTCCACGTGTCCGGCGATGATCGAGGTCCCCTTCTCTCCGGGAGAGGCGCCCTTGGCGTACCAGCCGACGAGGTTGGTGTCGTCGGGCGGCGGGGCCTGGAGCTGCCCGTTCGCGCCGATGGCGAGGTCGGTGAAGGGGGCGTCGACGGAGATCTCCGGGATGAGCAGGCGTACCGGCTTGGAGCGCGGAAGGTCCGTGTCCGCGTCCGTGTCCGTGTCCGTGGCCGTGTCCGCCCCCGCCTGGCCGGCTGCGGCGGGCGGGGCCGACACGCCGGGCTGCGCGGCGACCGGGGGACGCATGGAGTCGGTCGGCGTGTCGTTGCCGCCGACCAGGTTCATCGCCAGGACCAGGAGGGCCACGGCGCACAGCACCGTCATGCTGCGGGACGCGGTCGGCGCCGGCTCGTCGTCGGCGGGGGAAGACGGGGGGACTGGCATCGAGGACCACCTCACTGAGGCACGGGCGGACAGGAGGGGAGGGAGCGAGCCGGGCCGCCACACACGGTGCCTGGGTGGCGGCCCGGCTGCTATCGCGCCCGGCATGGCTCACGCCACCCCGTTTGCCGACTTCCTGCGACGGACGGCGTACAGACCGGTCCCGGCGACGGCCAGGACGGCCAGCCCGCCCGCGGTCGTGGTCGGCGCGTCCAGCCCGCCGCCTCCGGTGTGCATGCCGCCGCGCGGCTTCTCGTGCTCACCGCCGCCCCAGGACTTCTCACCGTCGTCCTGCTTGTGGCTGTCCGAGCCCTCCTTGGAGCCACCCTCCCAGTCGCCCTCCTTCACCAGGGTCAGCGCACCGCCACCCGTGTGCATGCCGCCGCGCGGTTCGTCGTACTTGCCGCCGTTGTCGTGCTCCTTGCTGTGGGAAGTTTCGTCGTCGCCCTTGCCGTGGGAGGCCTCGTCGTCGCCCTTGCCGTGGGAAGCCTCGTCGTCGCCCTTGCCGTAGGAGGCGTCGTCGTCCTTCTTGTGGGAGGCGTCGTCGTGCTCCTTGCTGTGGGAGGTGTCGTCGTGGTCCCAGTCACCTCCGACCGCCGCGTAGGCGCCGGGAGCACCGAGGACGAGGACGGCCGAGGCCGCCGCCGTGGTCAGGAGCATGCGAGCTGAGCGCATCGGAATTCCTTCCGTCACGACCGGGCAGCTGGTGCTTCGTCAGCTGAGGTGACCCGGCCCCGACGTGAATCACCGTCAGCCAACTCCGTGGATCGCACCACTCAAGGCGCTCAGCCGGGTGAACGCCCGCCGGTCCGCGGCCCCCGGGCGGGTGGGAGGGACGCCCCCGGCGTCACCCGGCAGTGGTACGCACACCCGCGCCACTCCCGCACGCGGCACGCCGCCGGACGCGCACCGGGCGGCGAGCGGTCCCTACTCCTTCGGATCGACGTCTGTCGGATCCGTCACCTCGGGCTGCTGGCGGCGTGAACCGGGCGCGGCCCGGTCGGGGGTGGCCTCGCTGTGCGCGGCCTGGGGCGGTGGGGGCGGTGCGGTGTCCCCCGGGGCGCCGACACCGGCGGCGGGCAGACGCAGGGCGAGCAGGGCGACGTCGTCGCCGCGGGGCGTGATGCGGGCGAGCAGTTCGTCGCAGAACTCGTCGATGGTCCGCCCCTCCAGCCGGCCGGCCAGGACACCGGCGTGGTGGCGGAGCTTGGCCATGCCGAGGTCGATCGGGCGGTCACGGCTCTCCACCAGGCCGTCGGTGTAGAGCAGGAGGATGCTCTCCGGCGGGAGTTCCTCACGTGCGTCGGGCCAGCTCAGACCGAGACGCAGGGTGGCGCTCATGCCGATGAGCGGGCCGTGGCCGCCCTCCAGGAAACGGGTCTCCCCCTCCCGCGTGATCAGCAGGGGCGGCGGGTGTCCGGCGTTCACCCAGTGGAACCGCCAGGGGCCGCCTTCGGGGCCTTCGACACGGGCGAAGACGAGCGTGGCCATGGGGGCGTCGCTGGTGTTGGTCACGGCCTCGTCGAGACGCCGCATGATCACACTGGGCGGCTCCTGGTGGTCCCAGGCGAGGGCGCGCAGCATGTTGCGGACCTCGGCCATGTGGGCGGCGGCCTGGAGGTCGTGTCCCACCACGTCCCCGATCACCAGGGCCATGACCCCGTCGGCGAGGAGAAAGGCGTCGTACCAGTCGCCGCCGACCTCCATGGCGCTCTCGGCGGGCCAGTACCGGGCCGCCATGCGGACGTGGTCGACCTGTGGGAGGGGGGTCAGCAGCTGGCGCTGCATGGTCTCGGCGACGTTCTGCTGCTCGTGGTAGAGCCGGGCGTTGTCCAGGACCAGTCCGACGCGGCGGCCGATGTCGGCCAGCAGGGCGACCTCGCCCTCGGTGGGGGCGGGACGGTCCCCCGCGCGCGCCACGGTCAGCATCCCGTACGAGCGTTGCCGGGTGCGGAGCGGGACGACCACGGCCGAGTGCCCGCCGAGCCGTTCGAACAGCACCCGGTGGGTGGCGGCGAGGGGGTTCTGCGGGTCGTGCAGGAGGTCCTCGGCGCTCAGCGGGACGGGGTGGTCACCGTTGACCAGCCGGGTCAGCGCGGCGCGGGCGGGGTCCGGCAGCGGGGTCACCCGCCCCCTCAGCCGTCCCGTCCGGTGCGGGTGCGTGCTGCTGCGGACATCGACCCGGTCCAGGACATCCGAGTGCCCCGGGTAGACGTCGACCGCGGCCCACTGGCCCAGTTCCGGCACCAGCAGCCGCAGGAGCCGGCGGATCGTGGCGGAGGTGTGCTCGGTGGGGATCAGGACCGTGGAGATCTCGGCCACCAGGTGCAGCTGGGCGGTGAGGTTCTCCAGGGCGGTGGTGCGCGCCTCGGTCTCCTCGGTGGCGCTGCGGTGCAGGCTGAAGTCGTGGAAGACGAGCACCAGCCCTTCCGGCCGGCCCTCTCCGACCAGTGGAGTGGCCGCCCAGATGATCGGTACCGTGGTGCCGTCCGCCCGCAGGAAGTACTCCTCGCTGCCCTCCTCGTAGGAAACCCCGTGCAGGGGGTTGCGCAGCACGCACCGTTCGCGCGGCACGGGGCTGCCGTCGGCGTGCCGGTGCAGCAGGTCGTGCGCGTCGTGTCCGATCATGTCCCGCGCCGACCGGCCCAGCAGGCGCTCGGCCCAGGGGTTGACCGAGGTGATGCGCGCGGACGGATCGAGGGTGAGGACGCCGGCGCCGAGGGCGTCCAGGACGGCGCGGGCGAAGTCGGGTGCCGGGGAGCCGCCCGCATTCCCGGCTCCTGGCCCGTCGCCCTTCCGGGAGCCCGCCCAGCGTGATGTCACGGCCCTCACAGCCTTCCGATGCCGTCCATCCCGCCAGGTTCCCTCAGAGGGCGGTGGTGAACCGCTCCGGCGGGCCGAAGGGGGGAGGTCGGGTAGGCTCCCGGTGCTGATCTTGTACCTGGAGGGTTGCGTGCGGACGAAGACCACGACCACGGTGTCGGCCTTGCTGACCTGTCTGCTGGCCGGGGCCCTCGTGGCGGGCTGCGGCGGCGAATCGGGCGGGGACAAGTCCGCCGACGACATGCTCGAGGACGCCAACGCCGTGATGCGGGGGCTGAAGTCCGTGCGGGTCGACTCCACCAGCACCGCGGCCGAGGGCGGTACGGTCACCGTCCGGCTCGTGACCGACCTCGACAGCCGGTGCACCGCCAGGACCACGTTCTCCCAGGGCGGCACCCTCGACCAGATCCGGATGGGCGATACCGACTACGTCCGTCCCGATGGCGCCTACCTGGAGAAGCGGAAGCCTGGCAGCGTCACCGGCGAGCAGCGGCTGTGGGTGAGAACGCCCGTCGGCGCGGCGCAGTCCGGTGACGGGCTCTCCTCCTGCACCCGGCCCTTCGAGTCCTTCGGTACGGCGAAGAAGGGGAAGAACACCCGCGTCGGCGACCGGGAGGCCGTCGAGCTGACCGTGACCGACAAGGAGGACCGGGGCGGGACGTACACCTTCTACGTCGCCACGGAGGGCAAGCCCTATCTGCTCCGGGCGGTCTACAAGGGTGCCGAGTACGACACGACCACGTCCTTCGCCGGTTTCGACGAGCCGCTGGACATCCAGCCGCCGAAGGCGGACGAGGTGATCGACGCGCAGGACACGCTGCGGTGAGCCGGTGAGCCGGTGAGCAAGCAGGCCGCTCCGCCTGATCGGTCGCTCCGCCGGTCGGCTCCCCGTAGGTTGGCGTGATGTCCGGACTCAGAACGGATCGTCCCCTGCTCCGCGAGTGGCGGACTGCCGACCTGGCCCCGTGGGCGGCCATGAACGCCGACCCGGTGGTCCGCGAGTACTTCCCCGGGGTTCGCACCCGTGAGCAGAGCGAGGCGTCCGTGGCCCGCTTCCAGGCCGACCTCGTGCGACGGGGCTGGGGACGGTGGGCGGTGGAGGCCGTCGCCACCGGCGAGTTCGTCGGGTTCACCGGGCTCGACCCCGTGGAGGACGGCCTGCCGTTCACCGGAGCGGAGGCGGACCGGCGGCCGGCCCGGCCGGCCTGGGGCGCGGTTATGCCACCGAGGCCGCGCGGGCCGTGGTTTCCCACGCCTTCCGGGACATCGGACTGTCGGAGGTCCTCGCGGTGACGACGGCCACCAACCTCCGCTCGCAGGCCGTGATGCGCCGCACCGGCATGACCCGCGACCCGGCCGACGACTTCGACGACCCGGGCGTGCCCGAGGGGCCACTGCGCCGCAGCGTGGTCCACCGCCTCCGGGCCGGGGACCGACGGCCCGCCGGACGGTAGGTACGGGTGGCCGGCCGGCCGTCGCGTACAGCGGCGGTGTCGTTGGTTCCGCCGTGCCGGACTCAGGCCGGGCGGCCGGGGCTGTGCCGTCGATGTCGTCGGCGAGCCGCACCGCGGCCCGCATGCGCTTGCCGACCGGCTCCCGGCGCACCTCGAAGCTCTGGCAGACGGCCATGACTATCTCCAGCCCGTGCCGGCCGATCCGGCCCGGGTCCGCCTTCTCGGCCACCGGCAGCGCCGGGTCGCTGTCCCACACCGTGACCTCCACCCGGTCCTCGGCCAGCTCCAGATCGACCGACGCGGGTCCGGGCGCGTATTTGCAGGCGTTCGTCAGCAGCTCGCTGACCACCAGTTGCACCAGGTCCGTCGCGCGGTCGGACACCGGAAGGCCCCGTACCGCCCGCACCCGTGCCAGAAACCGCCGGGCCAGCTCCCGGCCCCGGGCGATGTCGCCGGGCCTGCCCTCGTACTCCGCCGAAATCCTGACCAGCTCACTTCTGAGCCGGCCCCCGTTGTGGGCAGCCCCGTCCATCCGATCCGCCCTCTTCCTGAGCCTTGACCGTTACGCAGCCCGTCTACCCCGAAACGCGGGAAACATCAGAGGACGGCCGTGCGATCACGAGGAGTCCGTGGTCTCCTCACTCGGTCGCTCGCCGAGCGCGGTACGGGGCGGAGGAAGCCCGGTGCGTCCCGGTGGACCCTCAGCCGTCGCGGGCGCACATCGCCCTCCTGGAGACCGACGCCGACGTCGTCCTCGGCCGTCTGTTCGCTCGGCACGGTGTCCGGACGACCGGGGAGCCGCGCGTCGCCCCTTCCAGGTGGCGGTCGGCGGTGAGGAGATCGGCGGGCTGACCGCGGCACTCCCCCGGGCCGGTCGTCGCCGACCGGCCCGGGGTCCGGTGCGGGGGAGGAGGTGCCGGTACGGCGTCAGCCGCCCAGCGCGCCGAGGACGACGTGCTTGGCCTCCTCCTGCACCTGCCGGAGGTGGTCCGCCCCGAGGAACGACTCCCCGTAGATCTTGTAGACGTCCTCGGTGCCGGAGGGGCGGGCCGCGAACCAGGCGTTCTCGGTGGTCACCTTGATCCCGCCGATGGACGCGCCGTTGCCCGGTGCCTCGGTGAGCACGGCGGTGACCGGCTCCCCGGCGAGCGTGTCGGCGGTGACCTGGGCCGGGGACAGCTTGGCCAGGCGGGCCTTCTCCTCGCGGCTCGCCGGGGCGTCGATGCGGGCGTAGGCGGGTTCGCCGAAGCGTGCGGTGAGGGCGGCGTAGTGCTCGGAGGGCGTCCTGCCGGTGACGGCGGTGATCTCGGAGGCGAGCAGCGCCAGGATGATGCCGTCCTTGTCCGTGGTCCACACCGAGCCGTCCCGGCGCAGGAAGGACGCCCCGGCGGACTCCTCACCACCGAAGCCGAGCGTGCCGCCGACCAGCCCGTCCACGAACCACTTGAAGCCCACGGGTACTTCGACCAGCCGCCGGCCGAGATCGGCGGCGACCCGGTCGATCATGCCGGAGGACACCAGCGTCTTGCCGACGCCGGCATCGGCGGGCCACTCGGTGCGGTGGGCGTAGAGGTAGGCGATGGCGGTCGCGAGGTAGTGGTTGGGGTTCATCAGCCCGGCGTCCGGGGTGACGATGCCGTGCCGGTCGGCGTCCGCGTCGTTGCCGGTCGCGATGGTGAAGCGGTCGCGCTGCTCGATGAGCGAGGCCATCGCGTGCGGCGACGAGCAGTCCATGCGGATCTTGCCGTCCCAGTCCAGCGTCATGAAGCGCCAGGTGGGGTCGGTGAGCGGGTTGACGACGGTCAGGTCGAGGCGGTGCTCTTCGGCGATCCGGCCCCAGTACGCGACGGAGGCGCCGCCCAGCGGGTCGGCACCGATGCGCACGCCCGCCGAGCGGATCGCGTCGAGGTCCAGGACGCTCGGCAGGTCCGAGACGTAGGCGCCGAGGAAGTCGTGGCGGCCGGTGCCGGGCGCGGCGAGCGCCCGGGCGTAGGGGATGCGCCGTACGTCCTTCAGGCCGGCCGTGATGATCTCGTTGGCCCGGTCCTGGATCCAGGAGGTGGCGTCCGAGCCGGCTGGGCCGCCGTTCGGCGGGTTGTACTTGAACCCGCCGTCGGCGGGCGGGTTGTGCGAGGGGGTGACGACCACACCGTCGGCGAGGCCCGAGGCACGGCCGCGGTTGTGGGTGAGGATGGCGTGCGAGACCGCCGGGGTGGGGGTGTAGCCGTCCGCGGTGTCGATGAGGACGGCCACGTCGTTGGCGGCGAACACCTCCAGCGCGGTGATCCTCGCGGGCTCGGACAGGGCGTGCGTGTCGGCGCCCAGGAACAGCGGACCGTCGGTGCCCTGTGCGGCGCGGTATTCGCAGATGGCCTGGCTGGTGGCGGCGATGTGGTCGTCGTTGAACGCCGCCGCCAGGGACGATCCGCGGTGCCCGGACGTGCCGAAGGCCACGCGCTGCCCGGGCTCCGCCGGGTCCGGGTGCAGGGCGTAGTACGCCGTCACCAGCCGGGCGACGTCGATCAGGTCCTCGGGGCCGGCCGGCTTCCCGGCTCGGTCATGCTGCATTGCGCCCACTCCTCCGCATCGGTCGGGACTTTCCTCGCGGTCCCATCTTCCCCTGTCCGGGGAGCGGTGCCGGACGTTCCGGCCGAGGTCCGGGGTGGACGTCGTGCCCCGGGCGGTGGCGGCGCACCTGAGCGGGCCGGCCCCTGACCGCCGGCTGACCGACGGACGCGGGCCGGGGCAGCACGGTGTCCGCCTCCGTCGCACCGTGTTCTCACGCCGTGGAAACCCGGCTCACAGGGCGGGAGCGGCACGTAACGCCGCGCGTTCCCCGGTACCCCGGGTACCGTCCGGCCGGCGGCCGGCCATGGCGCAGACGTACAAGGGCCGGAGCACCGTCAGCCGCCGCAGTCCGGCCGGCGGTGACAGCGGGAACATGAGGAGCCGATGCCGCACGGTCGCGTCCGTTCGCCGGGCGGCGAACGGACGCAGGCTGACGAGGTGGTTCACGGCACAGCCGGTGACCACGGCGTACTGGGCCGGCGATCGGTCTGCCGGCGCAGTTCCGGTGAGGCGAGAACGGCCGCGTCAGGATCGTCGATCGGCGGCCCGCCGCGAGCCCGGGTCCACGGTCTCGGCGGGCCGGGTCGGCCGACGGGCCGGGCGACGTGACGCGACCGTCCGTGACACTTCAGATCCGGCCGCCGGTGAGGCGGGTGAGGGGGCCGTGCGTGTGGCGTCCCGCGCGGCGGCCCACCGCGTACGAAGCGGCGCTCAGCGCGGTGATGCCGGCACCCATGCCCGCGGCGACGAGCTTGCGGTGGGCGATGGCCGTCCACGCCGTCTTCGCCGTGGACGCGACCTGCCCCGAGGTGGTGACGACCGCCTGGCGGCCGGCTTCGACGCCCTTGGCCGCCGTCCGCACGGCGCCGTTCGCGGCCTGTGCCGAGCGCTGGGCACCGGCCTTGGCCGCTGACGCGGCGTCACCGGCCTTGTGCGCGGCGGCCTGTCCGGCTCGCGAGGCGGGAGCAGTCGCCTTGTCCGCGGCGTCGCGGGCCTTGGACTCGGCGGTCCGTGTGGTGTTGGGCTTCTGGTTCGTGTCCTTGTCCGGATCGCTCATGGACACCGCCTTGCCCCTCACTCGGACGGCAAACACGCGCGGCGGTTTCAGCGGCCGGGGACACCGGGCTCCAGAGTCAGGCCACGCCGGGCAGCGCTCGCGGCTCGACGCGCTCCTCCACCGCACGGTCGCCGTCACGGGTCACCACATAGGCGCCCTTGCCCGGGACCTCCGCCACCGCCTCGGCCAGCTCGGTGCCTCGGTAGACGAGGCCGACCCCGTCGTCCGTGCAGTGCGCCGTCGGCAAGGTGCCGTCGGCGACGAGCCGGTGGATCAGGGGGCGGCGGCCCCGGTCCACGTCGTAGTGCACACCGTTGCCGTAGGGCAGGAAACCCAGGGCGTCGGTGATCGGGCGCAGCTGGGGGCCGAAGGAGTCGGTCGCGCCGCCTCGGAACCAGCAGAGGGACCCCGCGCTCACCCCGCTCAGCACGACCCCGGCCTCCCACGCCCGGCGCATGATTCGGTCGAGACCGTGCACGCGCCACACGGCCAGCAGGTTGGCCACCGAGCCGCCCATGACCCAGACGACGTCCTGGGCGAGCACCGTCTCCTCGACATCCTCCACATTGGGCATGGGGAACAGATGCAGCGGCGTCAGATCGAAGCCGGCGACGCGGCCGGCCTCCGTCATCCGGGCGGTGAAGTGCTCGGCGTCCCCTATGGCCGTGCCGACGTAGAGCACGCGGGGGCGCCGACCGTGCGCGCCCGAGAGATCCACCGCGTGGTGCACCAGGGCGTCGAACGCCACCATGGTCCGGCCACCCGCGCGGTGCCCGCCGGAAGTGGCAAGAATGGTCGGTTCCGGGGCGGTCATGAGGGTGATCCCAGTAACCTGGCGGCCAGGCTCGTCGGTCGGTTCGCCGAAGCGTGGTCTCCCTCAACGTCTGGGATTCCACGGGCTGCTGAGTGTCCGGCACTGGCCGAGGGACGTACCGGGGCCGAGTCACCCGCCAGGAACGCACCGCGTCACGGTCCGCCCGGCCGTCGCCGACGACCCTTCTGATCCCCCCGGCCCACCCCCCTCGGCCCACCCGGTTCCGCTCACGTCACGCCCGTCCCCGGGTGGGGAGTCACCATGCCGTCCGACACCTTCGGGCACGCGCGACGGGAGCAGCCGGGTGACTCCGTCCGGCTGCTCCCGTCGTGCTTCTCCGGTTCCTCTCGTACTTCTGGCGTCTGTTGTTCGTGCGGTTCTGCCGTCGGTTGTCGTGGTTCCGCTGTCGGATGGTTCTTCTCGCGGCGCTTCGGGGCGGGCGCTCAGTCGCGGTCCACGTCCTCGCGCAGGATCTTGCCGTTCGTCGCGTCGACGTCCACGGTCGTCTTGTTCCAGTTGTCGGTCGACACCACGTCGACGGACCACAGGAGCTGCTGGTTGTCGTTCTCGTCCAGCTCGACGCCGGTGACGGTGCCCTTGGTCTTGTCGGTGGCCACCTTCACGGCCTGTTCCGGGGTCTGGGTCGCCTTCTTCAGCCGGTCGGCGAGCTGCTGCTTGTCGTCCGCGTCCTGGTCCTCGACCTGGGTGCGGAAGACGTTGCCGGAGACGGCGTCGACGTCGATCCGGTACACGGTGCCGTCGGGGGTGGCGACCTTGGCCTCCCACTCGGGAGCGCCCTGGCTGGGGGCCGGGTTCGGCATGCTGGGACTGGGCGAGCCGGTCGACGCGGTGGCCTCGGCGGAGGTGGGCTTCAGTTCGAGGTCGACGAGCTTGCCCTCGGGGACCTCCTTGACGGCGGTGTCGGCCGCCTTGTCCCAGGTGACCTTCGCCTTCGGGACCAGGGCCTGTCGCTCGGACTGGTCGTCGGTCAGGGTCTCCGAAGGAGAGGGGGAGGCCGTGCCGGTGGGGGAAGCGGTGTCGGTGGGGGAAGCGGTGTAGGTGGGGGAAGCGGTACTGGTCGGGGACGTGTCGGGGGGAGTGGTCTGAGCCGCCTCGGCGACACTGGAGCGTGCCGTGTCGGCGTTCGTGCAGCCGGTCATCAGGAGGACGGAACTGCCCAGGGCGCAGATGACGGCCATCGAACGAAGAGGCGGAAGACGTCGCACAGAGCTCATACACCTCTCCGTAACCGTATGACCTTCTTGCCATACCGGTTCGGGAGGGAAACCACCGCAATGGCCGATACGGTTCAGCGCGCCGGTGCCAGGCGCGGCCCGGTGTGCTCCAGCCACTCCCGGTAGGCGGTGGACTGGCGTGCCGCCTCCCAGTACGCCTCCTCCAGCGCCGGGTAGCAGGCGTCCAGCTCGGTCCGGGTGCGCGCGGCCAGCAGCAGGCGCACGCCGAGGGGGTCGCCGTACAGGCGCCGTACCGCCGTGTCGGGGCGTGACGGGGAGCTCGGCTGGCATACGGTCACGACCTCGCCGGTGGCGACGAGGGAAGCGGCGGTGTGGTAGTCGCCGTGCAGGACGCGCGGGTCGAGGCCGACGGCGCGCAGCATGCGGTGCACGCCGTCCCACTCGCCGTCGACGGTGGGGTCGACCATCCAGCGGTCGCCGGCCAGGTCGGCGAGGCGGACGACGGACCGGGTGGCCGCGGGGTGGTCGGCGGGCAGCATGACGAACTGCGGTTCGCGCTCCACGAGGACCCGTGTCCGCAGCCCCTCGGGGACGTGCAGCGGACAGCCCTCGACCTCGTGCACGAAGGCGACGTCGAGCTGGCCGTCGGTGACCCTGCGCAGCAGGGCGTTGGCGGAGACGTCCATCTGGAGCGTCGGTTCCAGGCCCGGCCGTCTGAGCCGGCGCAGCCAGCCGGCCAGGGCACGGCTGGCGGTGGAGCCGACGCGCAGCCGGCTGTCGCCGCCGACCGCGGCGGCGCGGGCCTCGCGGACCAGGGTGCGCATGTCGGTCAGCAGCGGACGGGCCCGGCCGAGGACCGTCCGGCCGAGCGGGGTGGGACGGCAGCCGGTGCGTTCGCGGACGAACAGGGGCCCGCCCAGGGCCTGTTCGATGCGGTTCAGCTGGGCGCTCAAGGTCGGCTGGGCGACGCCCAGTTGGCGTGCCGCCCGGTGCAGGCTGCCGGCGTCGGCGATGGCGCACAGTGCGCGTAGGTGCCTCACCTCGAGCTCCATGCAGGGAGCGTAAAGCGGAACAGTTGGTTGCGCCAGGTGAACAAAACCCGGCGGAACAGGGCGAGTTCTGCACTCCGGTCGAAGCTGTTCCCGGCCGGTGCAGGCCCGGTGATAGCCCGGTCCTATCGCCTGCTGCCATCATCACGCGGGCTCATGGGCGCTCCACACTCACCGATGACGACTTCTCCCCACTCCCCCACACAAGGAGTCATCGATGCGCATCAGCCTGCCCCTGCTGTCCACCGCGATCGGCCTCGGCCTGACCGCGACCGTGCTGGGCACCGGCCCCGCTGCGACGGCCGCCGCTCCACAGCCCCAGGACCAGGCCCGGACCGCCCACGCCGGCTACCGGCCCTCCGCCGGCCCGGGCGAAGACGCCGCCGCCAACCGGGCGTTCTTCGAGGCGGTCATCAAGTCCGTTGCCGAGAAGCGCGCTGCCGACCCGGCGTCGACGGCAGCCGTCACCGTCTACTACAGCGCCACCAACGCGCCCAGCTTCCGATCGCAGATAGCGCGCTCCACCCGGATATGGAACGGCTCCGTGTCCAACGTGCGGCTCGCGGAGAGAAGTTCGGGCGCCGACTTCGCGTACTACGAGGGCAACGACTCGCGCGGTTCGTACGCGTCCACGGACGGGCACGGCAACGGCTACATCTTCCTCGACTACCGGCAGAACCAGCAGTACGACTCGACCCGCGTGACCGCCCACGAGACCGGGCACGTGCTCGGTCTGCCCGACCACTACTCCGGCCCGTGCAGCGAGTTGATGTCGGGCGGCGGCCCCGGCCCGTCCTGCACCAACGCCTACCCGAACGCCAACGAACGCGGCCGGGTGAACCAGCTGTGGGCGTACGGCTTCAAGGCCGCCCTCGACAAGGCGCTGCGGAAGACCTCTCAGCGCTGACCGCCCGAGGCGGCACACGTGTGCGGGGGCGGCCGGGCCCGCCCCCGCACACGTGTGCCGCCGTATCCGTTCCAGCACGCCGCCCGCGAAGACGCCGTACAGGGGCGGCGTCCTCGGACGGACGTGGTCCGGTGCCGGTGTGTGTGGGGTGGCGGCTGCAGGGGAAGAGCGGTCAGCGACGTCCATCGGGTGGCCTCCCCGTCGTCGTGGACGTGCCCCTCGGCCGCGTTGGCCGGGTGTGCCGGCACCGGGAGTGCGTCAGGCCGGCCGGCGGTCGCCGCGCCGAACCGTGCGGCGCTCAGGTACGCGCGACGGCGGGCAGCGCGCCGAGCACGGCCCGGTGTACGGCCCGGGCCAGCCGGGCTCCCCACTCGGAGCGCGGGCCGGCGAAGGAGTGGACCTCGGCGCCGGCCTGCGGGGCGCGGGCTGCGACGCACACGGCGTCCGTAGGAGTGCCGGAGCAGTCGAGGCCCGACTCCAGCAGCGCCTGGACCTTGGCCTCGGTCGCCGTCATCACGGCGTTGACCAGGGCGGCGTCGCTCAGTGCGACCGGCAGCGCGGTGACGATGTTGATCGTCCCGGGTGCGGTGGGTCCGGTGGCACCCTCCTGTGGTGAGGCCGCCCAACCGCGTACCGAGATGCCCGCGGTCACCACGGCTTCCGCACCACCGTCCCGTGCACCGGCCCGGGCGGACACGTCGGCGGCCGTCATCAGGCCCACCCCGGGCCCCCGGGCGCCTGCGGCGCGAGCCAGGTCGGCCAGGTGCCGCGCCGGGTCGGTGCGCCGGTAGCCGTGGGCGACCTGGGCATTGAGCACCCACGCACGGTCGGCGATCCCGCCGCCGAGCACCGCACTGCTGGCCATCCGCCAGCCCGGTCCCGGGCGCCACAGCAGGGCGTGCAGCCGTTCGCCGTCCTCCGTGCGCGTCAGGTGCTCCGGGTTCAGCAGGCGGGACCCGGTACGGGGCGGGGGCAGGAGGGCGGGCACCGGTCGGGGCTCCTTGCGGCGGTCGGGGAACGCGGATCAGCGGACGGACGTCGGGTGACGGATGCGGGAGACGGATGCCGGGGGGGGACAGACGTCGGGGACAGACGTCGGGGACAGATGCCGGGAACCGGCGTCGGGGGCGGACCGGACGATCGTACTCAGTGCCCCGTGCCGACCGGGCGGGGCGTCCGGTCCGCACGCGGGGCGCGTTGCGGACGCGGTGCCGGGCGCCTTCACTGAACACAACGTCGCCATCAGGCGTCGGATCGGAGGCCGCAATGCTGTCCCACACCCTGGAGCATGGGGTCCTGGTCATCACGCTGGACCAGGACCCGGGAATCGACGGGCGGGCCACGCTGACCACGCACATCACCAACCTGGTCGACGCCCATCAGCCGACCCCCGTCGTCATCGTTCTCACCGAGCGGGCCTCCGGCCCCGCCGCCGTCAGTGCCGTGCTCCGGGCCCACCAGTGGTGCGCTCGGCTCGGCGTCCTGATGTGCGTCGTCACCCACAGCGCGCCCGTCCGGCGGCTGCTGGAGGACAACGCCGACTCCTCCGGTCCGCGGCTGGTCGTGCACGCCCGCGTCGACACCGCCATCACCACCGCGTTCACCGCGGCGGTCTAACGCCCCGTACGCCGTTCCCGCGGCGGCCCGGCTGCCCGTGCCCGGGAGGGTGCGACCGCCTGCCGCTACTGCTGTCCGAGCCAGAGGTCGGGGCCGAAGACCTCGTAGTGGACGTCCTGGGCCGGCACACCGCGGCGCAGCAGGTCGCCGCGGACGGCGCGCATGAAGGGCACCGGGCCGCACAGGTAGGCCGTGAGCCCCGGGGGCAGTTCGAGACCGGCGAGGTCGGCGCGGCCGGCGGCTGCCTCCGGGGCCTGGTCGCCGGGCTCCTCGTACCACAGGTGGAGCCGGGCGTCGGGCAGTGCGCGTATCAGGTCGAGCTGTTCCTGCCGGTGGGCGTGGTCGGCGGGGGTGCGGTCGGCGTGGACGACGGTCACCGGGCGGGTGGCGCCGGCGGCGGCCAGGTGGTCGAGCATGGCCAGCACGGGGGTGACGCCGATTCCGGCGGAGGCCAGCAGCAGCGGGCCGTCGTCCTCGGCCAGGGCCAGGTCGCCGAAGGGTGCGGACACGGTGAGCACGTCCCCCTCGCGGGTGTGCGCGTGCAGCCAGGAGGAGACCTCGCCGTCCGGCTGCCCGTCGCCCTGGACGCGCTTGACGGTGATGCGCAGGCCGGACCGGCCGGGCGCCGCGGACAGGCTGTACTGGCGGATCTGCCGGGAGCCGTCGGGCAGTTCGGACCGCACGCTGACGTACTGGCCGGGACGGAAGGGCTGGGTGGGACGGTCGTCGGCCGGCCGGAGTACGAAGGAGACCGCGTCGGGGCTCTCCTCGCGGCGCTCCGCGACCTCCATGCGGCGCCAGACGTCCCCCTCGGCGGCCCCCGCCTCCCGGTAGAGGCGGGTCTCGACGGCCACGAGCGCGTTGGCCATCAGCCAGTAGACCTCGTCCCAGGCCGCGGCGACCTCGGGGGTGACGGCGTCGCCGAGGACCTCCGCTATCGCGGCGAACAGATGGCGGTGGACGATCTTGTACTGGTCGGAGGTGACACCGAGGGAGGCGTGCTTGTGCGCGATCCTGGAGAGCATCACGTCCGGGCGGGCGTCGGGGCGCTCCAGCAGCATGCCCGCGAACGCGGCGATGGAGCCCGCCAGGGCCCGCTGCTGCTCGCCGTTGGCCTGGTTCCCCCGGTTGAACAGGTCCCGCAGCAGCTCGGGGTGGGCGTCGAAGAGCTTCCGGTAGAACAGCGTGGTGATGTCACCGATGGCCGCTCCTACCGCCGGAAGGGTGGCCCGGACCACGGGGACGGACTGTTCGGAGAGCACAGCGACTCCTTAATCGGTAGATGATATGCGTGTTTTCGGTCACGGCTCGGCGCCGGCCCGCCGGTCACCGCTCCGCGCCCGGCGGCGGGCCACTCCGTCATCCGGCAGGGCGGTCCGTCAGCCCGACCAGGACCGGGCCGGTCGGCGAGGCCACCAGGTCGGCCACGGTCAGCGGGTCGAGCGCGGCGTAGAACGCCTCCTGCGCGTCCCGCAGCGCACCGCGGAGCCGGCAGGCCCCTCGCAGCGGGCACGGCGTATCGCCCTCGCAGGCGACCACCTCACCGTCGCCCTCGAGTTCGCGCACCAGCCGGCCCACGGAGGCGTGCCGGCCCGGGCCGGTCAGCGTCAGACCGCCGCCGCGACCGCGCCGCGCCTCCACGACGCCGAGGTGCTGCAGACGCGTGATGGCCTTGGCCGCGTGCGTGTACGGCACGCCGACGACCTCGGCCACCTCGCGGGTGGTCGGCGGGGCGTCACCGTCTCTCACGACCGCCAGGCGCATGACGGAACGCAGCGCCAGGTCGGTGAATTTCGTCAGCCGCACAGCCCGGACGCTATCAAATACGCATAATGGATTCGTGTTTACTTACGACGATGGCTCTGTGGAGTGCGTCACGGGACGTCCCACGACGGACGGTGACACCTGATGGCAGCGGAAGACAGCGGCTCCCCCGCTCCGGCGGCCGGTCCTCCCCTCCCCCGGGTGCTGTGCGACACCACGGAACTCCTGCCACCCGGTGGCGACGCGAGGTCCGGCGCCCTGTGGAAGCTCGCGGAACCGGGGCGGCAGCTCGACGCCAACGTGGTCCGCGTCCCCGCGGCGGGACGGGTCGACACGCACACCGAACCGGACCTCGACGTCCTGCTGCTCGTCCTCGACGGCGAGGCCGTCCTGCTCCGCGCCGACGGCGAGAGTCCTCTGCGCCCGGGCGTCCTGACCTGGCTGCCGCACGGCGCGACCCGAGCCGTCGTGGCCGGCCCCTCCGGGGTGACGTACCTGACCGTGCACCGGCGCCGCCCCGGTATGCGCATTCAGCCACCGGCTGCCGCCGACCGGCTGCGGCCGGACCCGGACGGCGCCTGAGCCGCGGTCAGCCGACCCGTGCGCGCTGACTCAGACGTCCGTCGTGCACCTCGGTGACACGGTCGGCCGCGGCCAGATGGGCGTGGTCGTGGGTGACCAGCACGGTGGCGGTGCCCCGCTCCCTGGTGAGGCGGCCGATCAGGCCGAGGACGGCGGCGCCCCGCTCGTGGTCGAGGGCGCTGGTGGGTTCGTCGACGAGCAGCACACCGGGGTCGTTCATCAGGGCGCGGGCGATGTTGACCCGCTGGCGCTGGCCGCCGGAGAGCTGGTGGGGCCGGCGGTCGGCCCGGTCCGCCATGCCGACCGCGTCGAGGAGCTCCCGCGCCCGGCCGCGGGCGGCGCGCGGTCTGCGTCCGTCGATGTGGGCCATCACCTGGAGCTGCTCGGCCGCGGTCAGCGCCGGCAGCAGGTTGGGCTGCTGGAAGACGATGCCGATCCGGTGCCGGCGCAGGTCGGCCAGCTCCCCTCGGCTCATCCCCGTGGTGTCCGTGCCGTCGACGGTGACGGTGCCCGTGTCGGGCGTGATGAGGGTGGCCGCCACGGCCAGCAGGCTGGACTTGCCCGAGCCGGACGGGCCGATGACGGCGGTCAGACAGCCCCTCGGAACGTCCAGGGTGACGCGGTCGAGGGCGGTCAGGCGGCCGTCGCCGTCGGGGTAGGAGAGGGTGATGTCGGTCAGGTGCAGGCTCATCGGGCGCTCCCCAGGGCGGTCAGCGGGTCTACGGAGGTGATGCGGCGCACCGCGAGGCCTGCCCCGAGCGCGCCGAGGAGGACCGTCACGGCGGCCGGGACGAGGACGGTGGCGGGAGTGAGGACGAAGGGGACGGCCGAGCCGGACACCGCGGCGCCGATCGCCGCGGCGGCGGCGGTACCGACCACGGTGCCGCCGGCCAGCAGCACGACGGCCTGGCCGAGCGCGTCGCGCAGCAGTGCGGCGGTGGTGGCGCCCAGCGCCTTCAGCACGGCGATGTCGCCGCTGCGCTGAATGGTCCACACGGTGAAGAAGGCGCCGATGACCAGGGCCGAGATGGCGAACAGGAAGCCGCGCATCAGTTGCAGGGAGCCGTTCTCGGAGGAGTAGGAACCGATCGCGGAGAGCGACTCGTCCTTCGTCACGGTCTCGGTGCCCGCCGCCCGGTCCGTCGCCGCGGTGTCGGCGCCGGAGACGGTGTCCAGGACGATCACCGTCGCCGCGGGTGCCCCGGCGCCCGTGGCGGGCGGGGCGACGGCCTGCCAGGTGCGCAGGCTCGTCCACACCACGGGGGTGTGGCTGAAGGAGTCGTCGCGGTCGGTGGCGGCGACGGTCAGCAGCCGGCCGGCGAGGCTGACGGTGTCGCCCTCGCGCACGCCGAGTTCCTCGGCCGCGGCGGGCGGCATCAGGACCGTACGGTCGTCGACACGGTCGCCGTCGGGTGCCAGGGGCGAGCCGGGTTCGACGCCGAAGACGGAGACGCCGGTGCTCCGGTCGTCCGCGGTGGCCCGGGTGGTGGTGATACCCAGCGGCTCGGCGCGGTGGACGCCGGGAGCCTTCGCCCACCGGCGCCACTGGTCCTCGGTGACGGTGGAGTCCGCGTACGACAGGTCCTGACCGCCGCTCGGCGCGGCGAAGGCGATCCGGTCGGCGGGCAGGGAGGTGACGGCGGAGATGTTCTCGCGGGCCAGGCCGGCGGTCAGCCCGGACAGCAGCCCGACCAGCAGGGTGATCAGTACGACGACGCTGCCCATCAGGGCGAACCGCCCCTTGGCGAACGTCAGGTCTCTCAAGGCGACAAACACGTCTTCGCCCGGCCTTTCGACAACGGTGGGAGTCAGGGTGCGCGGCCGACGGAATCGGCGACGTGTCCCACCGTCGCCGCTCGAAGGCCTCGCGGGCATCGCTCCTGGGCGGGGACTTCGCGGGCCGAAGGGTGCGGCCCGGCTTGCACCTTTCGACAGATGCCCGGCCCCGGCACGGTCCGTAGGCTGGGGTGATCGTGAACGCGCTGACTCCCACCACCCGGGCCACGTCCTGGAGCCTGCACCTGCTCGTGGCCGGCCTGCTCGCCCTGGCGGCGGTGCGGGCGGCGACGGACGACCGGCCGCACGCCCCCGCCGTGATCGCCGTGGCGGCGGCGGTGGGCGCGGTGTACGCCGTGGGTCCGGCGCTGCCCGCCGTCCGGGCCTCCCGCCGTGCGGCCGCGTCGTGGCTGGGCGCGGTCGGCGCGGTGTGGCTCGTGCTGCTGGCCCTGTCCGCCGAGGGGGTGTGGCTGGCGTTCCCGCTGTACTTCGTCCAGCTCCATCTGCTGTCCCGCCGTGCCGGGCCGGTGGCGGTGACCGCCACGGCGGTCGCGGCGATCGCCGCGTTCTCCGCCCACCGGGGCACGTTCACCGCGGCCACCGCGATCGGCCCGGCGCTCGGGGCCGCCGTCGCCGTGGCGGTGGTGTGGGGCTACCAGGCGCTGTACCGCGAGAGCGAGGAGCGGCGCCGGCTCATCGAGGAGCTCACCGTCACCCGGGCCGACCTGGCCGACGCCCAGCGGGCCGCGGGCGTGCTGGAGGAACGCCAGCGGCTGGCCCGGGAGATCCACGACACGCTCGCCCAGGGCCTGTCCAGCATCCAGTTGCTGCTGCGTGCCGCCGAGCGGGCCCTGCCCGACCGGCCGGGGCCCGCGGCCACCTACGTGGGCCAGGCCCGCCGGGCCGCGGTGGACAACCTCGCCGAGGCCCGCCGGTTCGTCGTCGCCCTCTCGCCGCCGGCCCTGGACGACACGACCCTCGCCGACGCGCTGGAGCGGCTGTGCGCCACCACGGCCGAACGGCACCGCCTCGACGTGCGCTTCCGCCTCGACGGCCGGCCCCGCCCGCTGCCCACCGCGCAGGAGGTCGCCCTGCTGCGCGTCGCGCAGTCCGCGCTGGCCAACACGGTCGGGCACGCCCGTGCCGACGGCGCCGAGGTGACCCTGAGCTATCTCGGCGACGCCGTCGCCCTCGGCGTCACCGACGACGGGGTGGGTTTCGATACCGCCGCCGTGTCCGCCCGCGGGCCGGAGGGCGGCGGCTTCGGACTGGCCGCCATGCGGGCCCGTATGCACGCCGTGGACGGCACGCTCCGCGTCGAGTCCGCTCCCGGACGCGGCACCGCGCTGACCGCGCGGCTCCCGCTCACGCCCACCCCTGCCCGCGACACCGAGGACCCCGCCGGTCCCGCCGACTCCCATGAACCCCACCACCCCGAGGCCCAGCCGTGACCGAGACCACCCCGCCGCCGATCCGTCTGCTGCTCGCCGACGACCACCCCGTCGTCCGTGCGGGGCTGCGTGCGGTGCTGGAGACCGAGGAGGGCATCACGGTGGCAGCCGAGGCCGCGACCGCCGAGGAGGCCGTCGAGCGGGCACAGCGGGGCGACATCGACGTCGTCCTGATGGATCTGCAGTTCGGCAGGGGCATGAACGGCGCGGAGGCCACGGCCGCGATCACCGCACGGCCGGGGGCACCGCGCGTCCTGGTCGTCACCACGTACGACACCGACGCCGACACACTGCCCGCCATCGAGGCCGGAGCCACCGGCTACCTCCTCAAGGACGCGCCTCCCGAGGACCTGGCCGCCGCCGTGCGCACCGCGGCGACGGGCCGGACCGCGCTCGCGCCCACGGTCGCGGACCGGCTGATGACCCGCCTGCGTGAGCCGCACACCTCGCTGACCCGCCGGGAGACCGAGGTCCTCACCCTGGTCGCCGAGGGCCTGTCCAACCAGCACATCGCCGAGCGGCTCCATCTGACCGAGGGCACGGTGAAGTCCCACCTGGCCCGCGTCTACACCAAGCTGGACGTGGACTCCCGCACCGCCGCGGTGGCCACCGCCACCGCCCTCGGTCTCATCCGGCGGTGAGCCGGGGGTCCCGGGGCCGCGCCGGGATTCGCCCGGGGCTCGGCCGGCGCGGCAGCCGGCCGAGCCGTCGAGGGCGCCCGGGGCGGCGGCGACGGGCGAGCGCGGTGACCGGGACGCACCGGGCGCCGATGCGGGCGCGATCTCCCTGTTGCGTCGGGCCGTCCGCGGGGCACTCCTCCAGGGAGCGAGGAGGAAACGGTATGGAGGACTGGCGTGGGTTCGCGCAGCAGATGGCCTCCCTGGCGCGTGATCTGCTGGCGCAGGAATCGGTGAACGACACGCTCGAGCGGATCACCGGTTCGGCCAAGGAGCTGGTGGAGGGCTGTGACGCCGCCGGCATCCTCATCCTGCGCGGCGACCACGTGCGGTCACTGGCGCCCACCGACCAGGTGGTCATCGACAGCGACGAGCTTCAGGGACGCGTCGGGGAAGGGCCGTGCTTCGACGCCGCGCGCACCTCCGAGGGGCCGCGGCAGTTCCGGATCGCCGACTTCACCGACGAGGCGCGGCGCTGGCCCAAGTACGTGCCCGAGGCCCGCACGCTGGGCCTGGGCAGCATGATGGGCTTCCTGCTGTTCACCGAGGACGAGGATCTCGGGGCGCTGAACATCTACTCGTACCGGCCCGGCGCGTTCACCGACGCCAGCGAGACGGCCGGCTGGCTGCTGGCCTCCCACGCCGCGGTCGCCTTCTCCAGCGCCCGTACGCACGCCCAGCTGCAGGAGGCCATCGGTACCCGGCACACCGTCGGTGAGGCCATGGGCATCCTCATGGGCAGGCACCGCCTGACCGAGGACCAGGCCTTCGCCGCGCTGCGCCGGTACTCGCAGGACCGCAACGTGAAGCTCCGTGACGTCGCCCGCCAGGTCTGCGACCAGGGTGGTCTGCCCTGAGCCACCTCGGGGGCCACGCCGGTATCCTGCCGGGCGGCCGGCGTACGGCCGCCCGGCAGCGGGCACACGTCAGCGGTGACCTTGGCTGACTTCCTCTTCACCGTCCTCGGGGCGGGCGCGCTCGCGGCGGCCGTGCTCCCCCGGCTGGTGGCCGGACGGCCCCTGTCCATGCCGCTCGTCTTCCTGGCCTGCGGGGTCGCACTGCAACTGCTGCCCGCGCCCCTGCCGGAGATCGACCTGGTGCGCGACCGGGTCTGGGTGGAGCACCTCACCGAGATCTGCCTGATCATCTCCCTGATGGGTGCCGGGCTGGCCCTGAACCGCCCCTTCGGCCTGCGCCGCTGGCGGGCACCGTGGCGGCTGATCGGCATCACCATGCCGCTGACCATCGCGGTCACGGGGCTCCTCGCCTGGTGGTTGCTCGACTGGCCGCCGGCCGCCGCGCTGCTGCTCGCGGCCGTGCTCGCGCCCACCGACCCGGTCCTCGCGTCCGAGGTGCGAGTGGGCGCGCCGACCGACTCCGAGCACGACGAGGACGAGGTGCGTTTCGCGCTCACCAGCGAGGCCGGCCTCAACGACGGCCTCGCCTTCCCCGTCGTCATGGCGGCGATCGCGTTGACCGCGGCGGCGGGTACCGGCCTGTCCGGCGACTGGGTCGGGCACTGGCTGCTGGTCGACGTGCTGTACAGGTGCGTGGTCGGAGTCCTGGCCGGCCTGGCCGTCGGCAGACTGCTCGGCTGGCTCTTCTTCCGCGCCGGCCGGCAGGCGGTGCGGCTGTCCGAACACCGGGAGGGCTTCGTCGCCCTGGGTGCCACGTTCCTCTCCTACGGCGTCACCGAACTCGCCCACGGATACGGGTTCCTGGCCGTCTTCGTCACCGCCTGCCGTATCCGTGCCGCCGAACGCGACCACGGCTACCACGCCGTGCTCCACGACTTCGTCGAGCAGGTCGAACGACTGCTCACCGCCGGGCTCCTCTTCCTGCTGGGCGTCTGTGTCGCGCAGGGTGCGCTGGCCGACCTGACCTGGCGGGGCGCTGCCGTCGGGCTGCTCGTGCTGCTCGTCGCCCGGCCGCTGACCGGCTGGGTCGCGCAGTTCGGCACGGCCGCGGGCCCTCGGGAGCGTCTCGTGACCGCCTTCTTCGGCATCCGCGGCATCGGCTCGCTGTTCTACCTCGCCCACGCCCTCGGCACGGAGGGCTTCCACGTCCCGGCCGGGGAGCTGTGGGCCGTGGTGGCCTTCACCGTCCTCGCCTCCGTCGTCCTGCACGGGGTGACCGCTTCGCCGGTGATCTCCCGCCTCGACCGGCTGCGGCGGCTCCGAGCCGGTGGCCGCCGCAGGACCGGACAGGCACCGACCGAGGACGACGTGGCGGACGAGCGTCTGTGACGCGCCCTGCCGACGCATGTCACCGGCAGCACGCGGCGCTCGCGTCATGTTGTGCACGAAACCCTTCTCATTTCGATCACGAACTCTCGTATAGTGATCGCCAGTTGCATGCCGTGTGACAGATGTCATCACACACGCCCGAAGGACGACACGAGGGCCGCCCCGGCGGCCTGGCGAGGACCCGATTGATGACCGCGCCCGCCCGCCCCGGCGACTGCCCCGTTCCCCGCGCCCTCGCAACCGCGGCCCTGCCCTGCGCGGTGGTGTCGGCACTCGCCGTCGGCGGTGCCGTCGCCGCGGCACCGTCCTCCGTACGCGTCCCCCTCGGACTGGGCGCGAGCGCCGCGGCCATCCTGCTGTGCGTGGCCGTGACGGTGGCCGTGCACGCCGTGCGCCGGGAACGGGCCACCCGCCGCCTGCTGGACTCCGCCCGCGCGGACGCGGCGGGGCTGGCTCAGGACCGGGCGCGGCTGGCCGAGCAGGAGAGACAGGAGCGGGAGCGCCTGCGGGCCGAGGCCGAGCGCGAACACGCCCGCCTGGTGGCGGAGTTCGGCCGCGAGCGGGAGCAGCTCACGGACGGTTTCGAGCGGGAGCGGGTACGTCTCGCCGAGCAGCGGGCCCAGGAGGTCGCGCGGCTCACCGAGGAGGCCACCCGGCTGCGGACGCGGCTCGACCAGGCGAACAGTGAGCGAGCCGCCGCCGTCTCGGCGACCGCCAACGCGGCCGGCCGGATGCAGGCCCTGGCCACCGGAATGCTCGCCGACCTGCGCGCCATGGAGGAACGGCACAGCGACGAGGACGTCCTCACCGACCTGCTCCACCTCGACCACCGCACCGCACAGGCGGGCCGGCTCGCCGACTCCGTCGCCGTTCTCACCGGCGCCCGCTCCGGGCGCCGGTGGGCCCGGCCCATCGGCATGGAGTCGATCCTGCGCGGAGCCATGGGACGTATCGCCGGCTACCAGCGGGTGCGCGTGCACTCGGCCAGCGACACCGCGGTCGCCGGACACGCCGCCGAAGGCGTCATGCACGCGCTCGCCGAACTCCTCGACAACGCCGCCAACTTCTCCCCGCCGACCGCCGAGGTCCACGTGTACGTCGAGGAGGTGCCGGCCGGTGTCATCGTGTCCGTGGAGGACAGCGGGCTGGTGATGGGCGAGGTGCAGCTGCGCCGGGCCCAGCAGGCGGTGGCCGGCGAGTCCGCGGGGCTCGGCGGACTGACCGGCACCCGGCTGGGCCTCGCCGTGGTGGGCCGGCTGTCGGCCAAGTACGGGCTGAAGGTGTCCTTCCGGCCGTCCGCACGCGGCGGTACGGGCGTGCTGATGCTTGTCCCCCAGGACATCCTGAGCGGTCCCGCCACCGCCGACCGCCCGGCGGCGGCCCCACTGCCCGCCGCCCCGGCCGGCCTGCCGCGCACCTCCGCCCCGGCCGCCGCCGGGTCCGGGGCGGGGCCCGCTCCCGTCGACGTCGGCCCCGAGCCACTGCCCTTCCACGAGTCGGCGGACCGCGAGGCGGACACGCCGGCCGGGTATGCCGAGCCGGACGCGGGGCTGCCCAAGCGGCGCCGCGGCCGCACCCTCGCCGCGGCCGAGCGGGCCCGGGCCACCGCCCGTGCCGCGGAGCCGCCCGCCGCGCCGCCCGCCGACGACGCCAAGGCACGCGCGGCCCGCTTCAGCAGCTTCCGCCAGGCCGTCCGGGCCACCGGACCCGCCGGCGCGCGGGACAGTGACCCGCGGGCGGAGCCCGCCGTGTCCGCACCGGCCGAGACCGCCCCCGACCACCCCGACCACTCGCACGCGCACCCGGAAGGCGACACCACTCCATGACCGGCTCGACCACCGCCGACGAGAAGCTCACCTGGCTCATCGAGGGCCTCCTGGAGCGCACGCCGGGCGCGCGGCACGCACTCGTCCTCTCCCGCGACGGACTCAAGCTGTGCCGCACCCCGGAGCTCTCCGTCGACCAGGCCGACCAGTTGGCCGCGATCGCCGCCGGCATCCAGTCGCTGTCCCACGGCGCGTCCGTGGAGTTCGGCGACGGCAGCGGCGGGGTGCGCTCGGCCATGACCGAGTTCTACGGCGGGGTCCTGTTCATCGTGGAGGCCGGTGAGGGCGCGCACCTCGCCGTCGTCACCTCCGAGGACGCGGACGCGGGGCTCGTCGGGCACAACATGAGCGAGCTCATCGAACAACTCGGCGAGCACCTCACCGCGCAGCCCCGCACGTCATGAGCCGCCCCGGCAGGGACGACGCGCCCGACCGCCTGTACACCGTCACCCAGGGACGCAGCCGGTCGGCTCCCGGCAATCCCTTCGACCTGGTCACCCTCGTCGTCGCCGAGTGCGCGCCGCGGCCCGGCATGCAGTCGGAGCACACGGCGATCCTCAGGATGACCGAGGCGCCCACGGCCGTGGTGGAGATCGCCGCCGAACTGCGGCTTCCGGTGAGCATCACCAAGATCCTGCTCTCCGACCTCCACGCCGCCGGCCGGGTGAGCGCACGCCACCCGTACACGGCAGCCGTCCCCGATCCCGACCTCCTGGAGCAGGTGCTCGTTGGACTCCGCAATCTCTGACGCCCGTACCCCAGCGCGCACGCCCCTGGGTGCGTCCGCCGACAACGGCCTGAAGATCGTGGTCGTGGGCGGGTTCGGTGTCGGCAAGACGACCCTGGTCCGCTCGGTCAGCGAGATACGTCCCCTCAACACCGAGGAGACGATGACACAGGCCGGCGAGGCGGTCGACGACATCAGCGAGGTGCGCGGCAAGACCGCGACGACCGTGGCCTTCGACTTCGGCCGCATCAGCCTCGACGCGCGCAACGTGCTGTATCTGTTCGGCGCGCCCGGCCAGGAGCGGTTCTGGTTCCTGTGGGAGCGGCTGTTCTCCGGCACGCTCGGCGCGGTGGTCCTCGTCGACACCCGCCGCATCGACGACTCCTGGTACGCCATCGACCGACTGGAGCACCACGGCACGCCGTTCATCGTCGCCTGCAACGACTTCGGCGGCCCCGAGCACCCGCCCGAGGCCGTACGCGAGGCCCTCGACCTGGATCCGCGGGTGCCTCTGGTCTCGTGCGACGCCCGGTCCCGCGAGTCCGGCAAGCAGGTGCTGATCACGCTCGTCGAGCACCTCCAGGTCCACTACGCCGGCCACCCGGCCCGGCCCCGACAGGAGTTCGTGTGAGCACCGACGCCACCGACGCCGCCATCGCCACGGACGCCGTACCGCTCGGCGGCCCCCGCTTCCAGACCGAACCCGCCCTGCTGTACCGGCAGATGCGGCGCGAGCACGGCGCCGTCACCCCCGTGCTGCTGGACGGGGACGTCCCGGCCTGGCTGGTGCTCGGCTACCGCGAACTGCACCAGGTGACCGGCGATCCGGTGCTGTTCAGCCGGGACTCCGGCCTGTGGAACCAGTGGGAGAACATCCCCGGCGACTGGCCGCTGCTGCCGATGATCGGCCGGGCACAGCCGTCGATCCTCTACACGGTCGGCGAGCGGCACCGCGAACGCGCCGCCATGATCAGCAACGCGCTGGAGGCGGTCGACCCGCACGTCCTGCGCGGCCACGCCGAACGCTTCGCCGACGAACTCGTCGACCGGCTCTGCGCCAAGGGCGAGGCCGACCTCGTCGGCGACTACGCGATGCTGCTGCCGGTGCGGGTCCTGGCCCGGCTGTACGGATTCCCCGACGAGCAGGGTCCCGCGCTCGTCACCGCCCTCAACGACATGATCGACGGCCGGGAGCGGGCCATCGCCGGCCAGACGCACCTGGCCACGTCGATGGCGGGCCTCCTCGCCGACCGGAAGGCGGCGCCCGCCGACGACGTCGCCTCCCGGATGCTGGCCGACGACGGCGGCTTCAGCGAGGAGGAGGTCGCCCAGGACCTGATGGTGATGCTGGCCGCGGGCCACCAGCCGACGGCGGACTGGATCGGCAACTCGCTGCGCCTGATGCTGACCGACGACCGGTTCGCCGCCTCTCTCTTCGGTGGCCGCAACAGTGTCGCCGAGGCCATGAACGAGGTGCTGTGGGAGGACACGCCCACACAGAACGTGGCCGGCCGCTGGGCCGCCCGCGACACCCGGCTCGGCGGGCGCCACATCCGCGCCGGCGACCTGGTGCTGCTCGGTCTGCAGGGCGCCAACTCCGATCCGCAGGTGCGCACCGACGGCTCCGCGCTCACCGGCGGCAACAACGCGCACTTCTCCTTCGGCCACGGCGAGCACCGCTGCCCCTTCCCCGCCCAGGAGGTCGCCGAGGTCATCGCGCGCACGGGCATCGAGGTCGTCCTCGACCGGCTGCCGGACATCGACCTGGCCGTGCCCGCCGGATCCCTCGTCCGTCGCCCCTCGCCCTGGCTGCGGGGGCTGACCGAGTTGCCCGTGCGGTTCACCCCGACCACTGCCCTGGGAGGCACGTCAGCATGACCACCGGCACCGAAGAAGTCACGATCCCGCTGGACCCGTTCGTCACCGACCTGGACGGCGAGAGCGCCCGGCTGCGCGCGGCCGGGCCGCTGGCCGCCGTGGAACTGCCCGGCGGCGTACCCGTGTGGGCCGTCACCCACCACGCCGAGGCCAAGGCCCTCCTCACGGATCCCCGCCTGGTCAAGGACATCAACGTGTGGGGGGCGTGGCAGCGCGGCGAGATCCCCGCCGACTGGCCGCTCATCGGGCTGGCCAACCCCGGCCGTTCGATGCTCACCGTGGACGGCGCGGAGCACCGCCGGCTGCGCACCCTGGTGGCGCAGGCACTCACGGTGCGCCGGGTGGAGCACATGCGGGGGCGGATCACCGAGCTCACCGACCGGCTGCTCGACGAGCTGCCCGCGGACGGCGGCGTCGTCGACCTCAAGTCGGCCTTCGCCTATCCCCTGCCCATGTACGTCATCGCCGACCTGATGGGCATCGAGGAGGCGAGGCTGCCGCGGCTGAAGGTGCTGTTCGAGAAGTTCTTCTCGACGCAGACGCCGCCCGAGGAGGTCGTCGCGACCCTCACCGAGCTGGCCGGGATCATGGCCGACACGGTCGCCGCGAAGCGCGCCGCTCCCGGCGACGACCTGACCAGCGCGCTGATCCAGGCGTCCGAGAACGGCGACCACCTCACGGACGCGGAGATCGTGTCCACGCTCCAGCTGATGGTCGCCGCCGGTCACGAGACCACGATCTCGCTCATCGTGAACTCCGTGGTCAACCTGGCCGCCCACCCCGAGCAGCGGGCCCTGGTGCTGACCGGGGAGGCGGACTGGTCCGCGGTGATCGAGGAGACGCTGCGCTACTCGACGCCGACCTCGCACGTCCTGATCCGCTTCGCGACCGAGGACGTCCCGGTCGGCGAGAAGGTGATACCCGCCGGCGACGCGCTGATCGTGTCGTACGGCGCGCTGGGCCGGGACGAGGAGGCGCACGGCCCGACGGCGGGCGCGTTCGACATCACCCGCACCTCGCCCAGCCGGCACATCTCCTTCGGTCACGGCCCGCACGTGTGCCCCGGCGCGGCCCTGTCCCGGCTGGAGGCGGCCGTGGCGCTGCCCGCGCTCTACGCCCGGTTCCCGCGCCTGGACCTGGCGGTACCGGTGTCCGAGCTGCGCAACAAGCCGGTGGTCACGCAGAACGACCTCTTCGAGCTGCCGGTCAGGCTGGCGTAGCGGCATCCGGCCGGGCCGGGCCGTCACCCGCGGGGCGTTTGCTCCCCGCCCTGCGGGTAACTCCGGCATTCCGGACGCCGACCAGGACGCCGACCCCCGGGAGTCGCCATGTGGAAGCGCAAGAGCAGGAAGGGCCGTCGGGCCGCGAAGCCGGTCCCCGTGGAGCTGTGCGACCTGTGCGCCAGGGTCTTCCCCGCGGACGAGTCCGTCAGCGGCTACGTGCCGGACTCCTCCGCGGCGCACTCCGTTCACACCTGGGCCGACGGGCTGCGGCTCATCACCGCGTGCTGCGACGACCACTTCGACGTGGTCAAGGCGGGCTACGCGCACCGGCCCTTCGTGGAGGAGGAACTGTGGGCGGCGAAGCTCACCCGGACCCTGACCACGGGCCCGCCGGGGCTCTCCATGGAACAGCTCGGCTGCCGGACGGGGCTCCAGGAGCCGCAGATACGTGCCGCCATCGCCTGGCACAACGAGCGCATGCGCGAGCAGCAGCGCACTGACCCGTGACCCCCGGCCCGGCCGACGCGGTCGCAGCCGGTCGCCGCCGGCGTCGCGTGCTCCCTCGGACCGTGCCGTGAGCCGTCAGCGCGCGCCGCCCTCCAGTGTGATCACCGTCTTGATGCCCTCGGCGTTCCGCTCGAACGCCGAGGCCGCCCGCTCCAGCGGCACGCGGCGGGTGAGAAGCCGGTGGAGCCATTCCCGGTCGGCTCGCGCCAGGGCGTCGGCGGCCTGCCGGAAGTGGCGGAGGTTGGCGTTGACGGAACCCACCACGACGTCGTTCTCCAGCACGATGGCGCGGTTCACCGCGCCCGCGTCGACGGTCAGGCGCCGACCGGCGGCCGAGACGCCGGTGAGGCAGACGATGCCGTACGCCGCCGTCCCGCGGACCGCCTCGCACACCAGCGCGGCGGCCCCGGTGGCCTCGACCACGACATCCGGGCGTACGGCGGTGAGCACGTCGCCCGCCCCGTCGCTGTGGTAGGTGGCTCCGAGGGCGCGCACGAGGTCCGGTTTGGGTCCGTCCGTGACCCGGTCCAGGACATGCACGTCGAGGCCGCGCTGCCGGCCGAGCAGCGCGGCGAGGAGGCCGATGGGACCGGCGCCGGTCACCAGGGCCCTGCGGGGCTCGAACCAGGCCCTGGCACCCACCTTCTCGATCTGTTCCCACGCCTTGGCCACGACACTGGTCGGCTCCATGAGAACGCCCGCCAGTCCCAGCGCGGCGTCGACGCGCACGGCGTAGTCGGTCTCCAGGCACCACAGCTCGGCGCCGTACCCGTCGAGCTCCCTGATGCCGCGTTCGCGGTAGCGGCCGTTGCGGCACATGTCGAACTCTCCGTGCGCGCAGGCGCCGCAGGGCTCGGGGTCGGGGCGCCGCACCACGCCGGCCACCAGGTCGCCGGGGGTGAATCCGCTGCCGTGCGGCGCCTCGGCGACGCGCCCCAGGGACTCGTGGCCGAGGATCAGCCGACCGCGGTCCGGCACCGCCCGGCCGTACTCGCCCGAGGCGATCTCCCGGTCCGTACCGCACAGACCGAGGGCCACCCCGCGGACCAGGAGTTCACCGGCGGCCGGCTCGGGGTCCGCGACCTCCTCCACCCCGAGCGAGCCGGGCCGGCCGGGGCGGACAGTCAGTGCGCGCATGGTGCTCACCTCTCGGCTCGTCCTCCCGGAGCCGGTTCCCCGCATCGTTCGGCCCATGCGAAGGCCGTTCGGTCGGCCTGCGGCGGGCATCCGGGGGACGCCGCGTTTGTCCGGTCCGCCGCCGGGTCACTCAGTTCCGCGTCCGCGAGCCGTCGAAGGGAACGCCCGAGGAGCATCCGTGAACCGCTTCCAGCCGTTCCACCGTGTGTGGGACCGGTTGGCCGCGTCCGCCCTCGTCCGGCGTGGCCGGGACCTGGAGCTGATGCACCGGGCCATGGGGTTCGCCACGCTCGCCCTGGTCACGCTGGCGCCGCTGCTGATCGTGGTGGCCGCCTTCGATCCCCTGGGGCGGGGCGGTTTCGCGTCCTGGCTGGCCGACGGCATGGGGCTGTCCGGCCGGTCCGCCCGGGTGCTGACCGACATCATCAGTCCGCCGACCAAGGTCGTCGGCACCACGAGTGTGTGGGGCGGTATCGCGCTCGCCGTGTTCGGCGTGTCCTTCGCGGCGAGCGTGCAGAACGGCTACGAGCGGATCTGGGGGCTGCCCTCCGGTCCGTGGCACCGGGTCTGGCGCCAGATGACCTGGGTGGTCGCGCTGACCGCGTACCTCTACCAGGAGGTGCAGACGCGGACCGCTCTGCACGGGTCGGTGCGGATCGCGCTGTCCACGGCGACGGGCGCACTGTTCTTCTGGTGGGGTCAGCACTTCCTGCTGGGCAGCCAGATCCGCTGGCGGGACCTGCTGCCGGGAGCGATCGCGACCATGGTGGGCCTGATCGGACTGCGCGGCTTCTCGTACCTCGTCTTCACACCGCTCATCCTCGACAACGCGATCAGCTACGGCACGGTCGGCATCGTGCTGGTGGTGGAGTCCTGGCTGATCGGGGTGGGGTTCGTGGTCTTCGGCGGCGCGATGGTCGGCCACTGGTTCTGCGAGCACCACTGGTGGACACGCACCATCGACCGTGAATGACCCGTTCGGACAGACCGTTTCGAACGGCCGGGCCGCCCGGACCGACCGCTCGACGCGGTTTGCGCGTCAGCGGCGCGTCAGCGCGCCGCGAGCGGTCGTCCACGCCCCCCGGCCGGAGGGGTACGCGCTGCGCCGCGTCGGCGCCTCACCGCGGCGGGAGCGTCGGAGGACGCCGTCGGCCAGTGCCGCGACGACCGTCCCGGTCACCGTGGCGGCCAGCGCGAGTGGCCGGCGGTGGCGGGAGAGCCAGAACTGGAGGCTGCGCGGGTGGGACTCGTCGTCGAACAGGCCGTGCGCGCCGTAGTCGGCCGGCGCGGTGTCGTCCGGCGGCTTCCAGAGGTTGACCGGGCGGGACGGGTCGACGGGCTCGTCCGTCTGCTGCGCGTCGTACCCGGTCCGGGCCAGGTAGCGGTCCAGCAGGCCCGGGGCGAACTTCTGGCCGAGCAGGGTGGCGACGGTGGACCCGCCGACCCAGTACTCGCGCCGCCCGGGATGGTCGGCGGCGTACAGGACCGCCTCGGCGGCGACCTCGGGCTGGTAGACGGGAGCCACCGGGCGCGGATGCCTGGGCAGCCGGGTGAGGACCCAGCTGAACTGGGGCGTGTTGAGCCCGGGCATCTGGACCATGGTCACCCGCACGCCGCTGCGGTCGTGCAGCAGCTCGCAGCGCAGGGACTCGGTGAAGCCCTGGATGGCGTGTTTGGCTCCGCAGTACACCGACTGGAGGGGGACGCTGCGCTGGGCGAGGGCCGATCCGACCTGGACGATGGTGCCGCGATCGCGCGGCGTCATGTGCCGCAGGGCGGCCTGGGTGCCGTGGACGAAGCCGAAGTAGGTCACCTCCGTGGCGCGTCTCAGCTCCTCGGGCCGGACCTCCGGCACGGGCGCGAAGACGGTCGTGAACGCCGCGTTCACCCAGACGTCGATCGGGCCGAGCTCCTCCTCGATCCGGGCGGCCGCCGCGTCGACGGCCGTCGGGTCGCAGACGTCCACCGTCAGGGGCAGCGCACGTCCGCCGGCCTCCCGGACCTCCTCGGCCGCCTGTTCCAGGGCGTACGCGCCGCGCGCGAGCAGGGCCACGGAGCTCCCACGGGCGCCGAAGGCCCGGGCGGTGGCCCGGCCGACTCCGCCGCTCGCCCCGGTGACGACCACGACTCCGGTCGCGTCCGCCCGGCGGTGCCGCCCGCCTCCCCGGGTCCGCCGTGCGCCGCTCACTTCCTGCCCCGGCCGGGCAGGTGCCCGGCGTACTCGGTGAGCTTCTGCCGTACGCCCTTGGTGGCGATCCCGGCGAGCTCCGGGTCGTGCAGCGCCGCCTTGACGGCCTTCTTGCCCTGCTCCTTCATGATGTGCGGCGGGATCGGCGCGATCTCCGCGTCGACCTTGAACTCCAGGACCACCGGCCGGCCGGCGGCGAGCGCCTCGTCCCAGGCGGCACCCACCTTCTTGGGGTCGTCGCAGACGATGCCCTTGAGGCCGACGAGTTCGGCGTAGGCGGCGTAGGGGACGTCGGGGATGTCCTGGGAGCCGGGGTACTTGGGGTCGCCGGCCATGGCGCGCTGCTCCCAGGTGACCTGGTTGAGGTCCTGGTTGTTGAACACGCAGAAGATCAGCGGGGCAGGTCCGGACAGGCGGTCCAGGTAGCGCTTGACGGTGATCATCTCGTTCATGCCGTTCATCTGGAACGCGCCGTCACCGACGAAGGCGATCACCGGCCGGTCCGGGTAGGCGAACCTCGCCGCGATGGCGTACGGCGTCCCCGGCCCCATCGTCGCCAGCGTGCCGGACAGCGAGGCGCGCATGCCCTCGCGCAGCTTGAGGTGCCGGGCCCACCAGTTGGTGCCCGAGCCGGAGTCGGCGGTGAGGATGGCGCCGTCCGGGAGGCGGGGCGAGAGTTCGGCGGCGACGGCCTGGGGGTTGATCGTCCTGCCGAAGTGCTCACCGGCCCAGCGGTCGGCCAGGTCGTGCCACTCCCGTACGTCCTTCTCGATCTTCTCCCGCCAGCTCCGGTCCTTCTTGCGCTGGAGCATCGGGATCAGGGCGCGCAGGGTCTCCCTGGAGTCGCCCACCAGGTGGGCGTCCATGGGGTAGCGGATGCCGATCATGCGGCCGTCGATGTCGATCTCGACGCCCCGGGCCTGTCCCTCCTCCGGCAGCCACTCGGAGTACGGGAAGCTGCTGCCGACCATCAGCAGGGTGTCGCAGCCCTGCATCATCCTGTCGCTGGCCTTGCTGCCCAGCAGGCCGATGGGCCCGGTGACGTACGGCAGGTCGTCGGGCAGGACCTCGCGCCCGAGCAGGGCCTTGGCGACGCCGGCGCCGAGCAGTTCGGCCACCTCCCTCACCTCGGCCTCGGCGTTCGCCGCGCCCTGGCCGACCAGCACGGCGACCTTGTCGCCCGCGTTGAGGACGTCGGCGGCCCTGCGGAGCTCGTCGAGGTCGGGCAGGACCCGGGGCCTGCTCCAGCCCACGCTGGAGAAGACGGAGCCGTGCTCCCTGGGCGGGGAGGGCTGGGCCTCCTCCTCCTGCACGTCGTTGGGAATGATGATCGTGGCGACGCCACGGGTGGTCAGCGCGGTCTTGAAGGCGCGGTCGATCACGTGCCGGGCCTGGCCCGGGTGCACGACCATCTGGCAGTACTCGGACACGTCCGCGAACAGCTGGTCGAGGGCGATCTCCTGCTGGTAGTGGGTGCCCAGCGAGAGCCGCTTCTGCTGGCCCACCACCGCCACCACGGGCTGGTGGTCGAGCTTGGCGTCGTACAGGCCGTTGAGCAGGTGCACGGCACCGGGGCCCGAGGTGGCGACGCAGCAGCCCACCTCGCCGGTGAACTTGGCGTGGGCACACGCCATGAACGCGGCCATCTCCTCGTGCCGCGTCTGGATGAACTCCGGGTCGCCGTCGGCCCGGTCGAAGGCACCGAGCAGGCCGTTGATGCCGTCACCCGGATAGCCGTACACACGCTGGACGCCCCACTCGGACAGACGCTGGAGCACATAGTCGGCGACTTCGGTCATGAAGCTCTCCTGGACGTGCGGAGACGGCGGTCGGCTTGTGGAGTTGCCTTCCCCGGCAGGCGTAAACCGGGAGGCGGTGATCCGTTCGGCCAGGGACCGAACCGGCTGCCGGCGCCGTTCCGCGCTACTCCGGCGGCGCCGCCGTACTCGCCCGGGTCACCAGCCGGGTCGGCACGAGTGTCGTGCCCCGCTCCGGGCCGTCCTGGCGCATCTTGCGCAGCACGGCCTGCACGCAGAGCCGCCCGACCTCGGCGAAGTCCTGGTGGACGGTGGTCAGCGGAGGCAGGAAGGAGCCTGCCTCCGGGATGTCGTCGAAGCCGATGACGCTGACGTCCTCGGGGACGCGCCGGCCGCGTTCGTGCAGCGCGCGCATCAGGCCGAGGGCCATCTGGTCGTTGGCCGCGAAGACGGCGGTGCACTCCTCGCGGGCGGCGAGTTCCAGGCCGGCCCGGTAGCCGGACTCCGCCGACCAGTCGCCCCGGGTGAGCGGCGGCGGGGTGCGGCCGGCCTCCGCGAGCGTGTGCCGCCAGGCGTCCGTGCGACGCTGGGCGGCGAAGGATCCCTCGGGCCCGCCGAGGTGCCACACCGTGGCGTGCCCGAGGTCCAGCAGGTGGCGCACGGCGGCGCGGGTGCCCCCGGCCTGGTCGGTGTCGACGACCGTGTAGTGGTCGCCGGCGTCGGAGTCGACCACGACGACCTGCACGTGGGGCGGCAGCGTGAGGGACGCCGCGTCCAGCAGGTGGACCTCCATGATGACGATCACCGCGTCGACGGCGAGCTCCTCCAGCCGGGAGAACGCGCCCCGCACCTCGTCCTGGGTGGGGACGGCGACGGGCAGCAGCGTCACCGCGTACCCCTCGCTCGCCGCGGAGGTGGCGATGGCCTCCAGGGTGCGCACGTTGCCGGTGGTGGCCAGTGAGAAGGTGATGACGCCGATGGTGCGGAACTCACCGCGTTTGAGCGCCCTCGCCGCGCTGTTGGGCCGGTAGCCCAGCTCCTTCATGGCCGCCAGCACCTGCTGCCGGGTCTCCTCGGTCACGCCCGCGTAGCCGTTGGAGACGCGGGAGACGGTCTGCGAGGAGACTCCCGCGAGCCGGGCCACGTCCGCCATGGACGCCGTCGGCACCCGGCCGCCGCGGCGGCGCCCGGTCCCCGCGTGCCGCGCGTCCGCGACTTCCCCAGCCGTGTCCACTGCCGTTCGCCACCTCTCTGCGACCGTCCCGGTCCCCGGCTCCCGAGGACCCTTGACCGTCGTCCTCGGGGCAGTGTAGACATGCCGCCATCAAATGTTTACGCAAACATAACAGCACGCCGATCAACAGAACCGCACGTCCGCGGCGCTTGATGTTTGCGTAAACATGGGAGGCTCCAGGACGCCTGCAGGACGTGGACGAGCGAGGAACGACATGACGACGCTGCAACCGCCGGCCGCCGCCGAGCCGCGGCCGGTCCCTCCCCCGGCGAGGCGGGAGCGCCGCTCCTGGACGGGTTGGGGGTTCCTCGGTCCCTTCGTGGCCGTGTTCGCGCTGGTGTTCCTCGCGCCGATCGCCTACTCGGTCTACCTGAGCCTCTTCCGCGACCAGCTCATCGGCGGGAACACCTTCGTCGGTCTGGACAACTACAGCCAGGCGCTGAAGGACGAACAGTTCTGGGCCTCGCTCGGCCGGGTCTCGCTCTTCCTCGCCGTGCAGGTGCCGATCATGCTCGGCATCGCGCTGCTGGTGGCGCTGGCGCTGGACAGCGGACGCCTCTACGGCCGGGACTTCTTCCGCATCTCGATCTTCCTGCCGTACGCCGTGCCCGCCGTGGTGGCCACGCTGATGTGGGGCTTCATGTACGGCACCCGGTTCGGCCTGCTCGGCGACATCAACAGCGCACTGGGCGTCTCCCTGCCCGACCCGCTCTCCCCGGACATGGTGCTGGCCTCGATCGGCAACATCGTGACCTGGGAGTTCGTCGGATACAACATGCTGATCTTCTACTCGGCGCTGCGCGTCATACCGCACTCGCTGTACGAGGCGGCCCAGATCGACGGCGCCGGACAGATACGGGTGATCACCGCCATCAAGCTGCCCGCCATCCGCGGCGCCCTGGTCATCGCGACGATCTTCTCGATCATCGGCAGCTTCCAGCTCTTCAACGAGCCCAGCATCCTGCAGCCGCTCGCGCCCAACGCCATCACGACCGACTACACGCCGAACTACTACACGTACTCGCTGTCCTTCAACGGGCAGCAGCACAACTACTCCGCGACGGTCGCCATCGTCATGGGGCTGATCACCATGGTCATCGCCTACGTCGTGCAGCTCCGCGGCATGCGCAAGGGAGTGTGAAGCAGCGATGACCAGTCCTGTCGCCACCGTCTCCGACCGTTCCGCGACCGCCCCGTCCGGCACCTCGGGCTCCGTACCCCGGCTGCGTGCCTCCCGGCGCCGCCACTCGGCCGACAAGCCCCGGCGCAGCGTGCTGCTGACCGTGCTCACCTCCCTGGTGCTGCTGTACAGCCTGGTGCCGCTGATCTGGCTGGCCATCAGCGCCACCAAGACGCAGGAGGGGCTGTCCCGCTCCTTCGGCCTGTGGTTCGACCGCGACTTCGCGCTGTGGGACAACATCAGCCGGACGTTCACCTACGACGACGGCGTCTTCACCCGCTGGCTGCTGAACACCCTGCTGTACGTGGGGCTGGGCGCGGGCGGCGCCACCTTCCTCGCCGTGCTCGGCGGCTACGCGCTCGCCAAGTTCGACTTCCCCGGCCGGCGTGCCGTCTTCGCCGTCGTCATCGGCGCGGTGGCCGTGCCCGGTACCGCGCTGGCGGTGCCGACCTTCCTGATGTTCAGTGAGATGGGGCTCACCAACACCCCCTGGGCGGTGATCATCCCGTCCCTGATCTCGCCGTTCGGCCTGTACCTGATGTGGGTGTTCGCCACCGAGGCCATCCCGACCGAACTGATGGAGGCCGCCCGCATCGACGGCGCCGGCGAGGTGCGCACCTTCTTCCAGGTCGCCCTGCCGCTGCTGGCGCCCGGCATCGTCACCGTCCTGCTGTTCACCATGGTCGCGACCTGGAACAACTTCTTCCTGCCGCTGGTCATGCTCAAGGACCCCGACTGGTATCCGCTGACCCTGGGTCTGAACAGCTGGAACGCCCAGGCCGCGACCGCGGGCGGCGAGGCGGTCTTCAACCTGGTCGTCACCGGGTCACTGATCACCATCCTGCCGCTGATCGCCGCGTTCCTGCTGCTCCAGAGGTACTGGCAGTCCGGACTCGCCGCCGGGAGTGTCAAGGAGTAGCCCCGCAACCCCCCGTAGCCCCTCCCCCAACGCCCCTTTGACCCTCAACGGTGCCGGTTCCGGCCACGAAGAAGTGGAAGCAATCCCATGCCCAAGCACTCGCGCCGCCTGCTGCGCGGCACAGTCCTCGTCTGCGCCCTCGCCCTGGGGGCGACCGCCTGCGGCGACTCCGACGACGGTGGATCGAGCCGGAAGGCGGTCTCCGAGGCGGACATCCAGGCGGCCCTCAAGGAGGGCGGCACCCTCACCGTCTGGGCATGGGAACCCACCCTCGAGCAGGTGGCCACCGACTTCGAGAAGGAACACCCGGGCGTCGAGGTCGACCTCGTCAACGCGGGCACCAACAACGACCAGTACACGGCGCTGCAGAACGCCATCTCGGCGAAGAAGGGCGTCCCGGACGTCGCCCAGATCGAGTACTACGCGATGGGCCAGTACGCGCTGACCAAGCAGCTCACCGACCTCAAGGCCTTCGGCGCCGACAAGCTCTCCGGCACGTTCTCCCCCGGCCCGTGGAACGGTGTGAAGGCCGGCGGCGAGGGCGTCTACGCGCTGCCGATGGACTCCGGTCCGATGGCGCTGTTCTACAACAAGAAGGTCTTCGACAAGCACGGCATCGAGGTGCCCACGACCTGGGCCGAGTACCTGGACGCCGCCCGCGACCTGCGCAAGGCCGATCCGAAGGCCTACATCACCGCCGACACCGGCGACGCCGGGTTCGCCACGAGCATGCTCTGGCAGGCCGGTTCGCGCCCCTACACGGTGAACGGCACCACGGTGAAGGTCGACTTCTCCGACCAGGGCGCCAGGACGTTCACCGACACCTGGCAGAAGCTCATCGACGAGAAGCTGCTCGCACCCGTCACCAACTGGACCGACGAGTGGTACAAGGGCCTCGGCGACGGCACCATCGCGACCCTCGCCACCGGCGCGTGGATGCCCGCCAACCTCGCCTCCGGTGTGAAGGACGCCGCCGGTGACTGGCGCGTCGCCCCGCTGCCGCAGTGGACCGCGGGCGGCAAGGCCAGTGCGGAGAACGGCGGCAGCGCGCTCGCCCTGCCGGAGCTCGGCGGGAACGAGGCGCTGGCGTACGCGTTCGTCGAGTACGCCAACGCGGGCGACGGCGTGCAGACCCGCCTGCAGAACGGCGCCTTCCCGGCGACCACCGCGGACCTGCGGTCCACGAAGTTCCAGGACACCGCGTTCTCCTACCTCGGCGGCCAGAAGGCCAACAAGGTCTTCGCCGAGTCGGCCGCGAACGTCGCCGCCGACTGGTCGTACCTGCCCTACCAGGTGTACGCCAACTCGATCTTCAACGACACCGTCGGCAAGGCCTACGTCTCCGGCACCACGCTGGCCGAGGGCCTGGAGTCCTGGCAGGAGGCCTCCGTCAAGTACGGGACCGAGCAGGGCTTCACCGTCGAGAAGTAGCACAGGCAGCACACGATGCGGCGGCCCGCGGGCGGCGGGGCGACACAGGCGCCGCCGTCCCCGTACCGCACGCACCCCACCGGAAGGACCGCCATGATCTCCACCCTCCTGTCCCGCCTGCGAAGCGGCCCGGACGGTGCCTCCGCGCCCCGTCTCGCCTTCGGCGCCGACTACAACCCCGAGCAGTGGCCCCGGGAGGTGTGGGAGGAGGACGTACGGCTGATGCGCGAGGCCGGGGTCAACGTCGTGTCGCTGGCCATCTTCTCCTGGGCCCGCCTCCAGCCGGGCCCCGACGTCTGGGACTTCGCCTGGCTCGACGAGGTCATGGACCTGCTGCACGAGAACGGCGTCGGTGTCGACCTGGCCACCGCCACCGCCTCCCCGCCGCCCTGGCTGACCACCGCGCACCCGGAGATCCTCCCGGTCACCGACCGGGGCGAGACCCTGTCGCCGGGTGCGCGCCAGCACTGGCGCCCGACCTCGCCCGTCTTCCGCGAGCACGCCCTGCGCCTGGTGCGTCGGTTGGCGACCCGCTACGCCGACCACCCGGCCCTGGTCGCCTGGCACGTCAACAACGAGCTGGGCTGCCACAACGTGTACGACTACTCCGACGACGCGGCCCGCGCCTTCCGTGACTGGCTGCGCACCCGGTACGCCACGCTGGACGCCCTCAACCACGCCTGGGGCACGGCGTTCTGGTCGCAGCGCTACAGCGACTGGGAGCAGATCCTGCCGCCGCGGCTGGCCGCCTCCCACCCGAACCCGACCCAGCAGCTGGACTTCAAGCGCTTCTCGTCGGACGCGCTCAAGGACCACCTGCTCGCGGAGCGGGCGGTCCTGCGGGAGGTCACGCCCGGCGTCCCCGTCACCACCAACTTCATGGTGATGCCCGGCACCAAGGGCATGAACTACGCGGACTGGGCCGACGAGGTGGACTTCGTCGCGAACGACCACTACGTGGTACCGCGTCCCCAGGACCGCGACGAGCTGTCGTTCTCCGCGAACCTCACCAGCGGCATCGCGGGCGGCCGGCCCTGGTTCCTGATGGAGCACTCCACCAGCGCCGTGAACTGGCAGCCCGTCAACCTGGCCAAGCGGCCCGGTGAGATGGCCCGGGACTCGCTGACGCACGTGGCGCACGGTGCCGACGCGGTCTGCTTCTTCCAGTGGCGCCAGTCCGCGGCCGGCGCCGAGAAGTACCACTCGGCGATGGTCCCGCACGCCGGCGCGGACAGCGACCTGTTCCGCGCGGTCACCGCGCTCGGCGACACGCTGAAAACGCTGGCGCCGGTGGCCGGCAGCGAGCGGGAGCCCGCCGAGGTCGGCATTCTCTTCGACTGGGAGTCGTGGTGGGCGAGCGAGCAGGACTCGCACCCCACCTCACTGCTCGACTACCACCAGGAGGCCCTCGACTGGTACTCCGCGCTCCTGTCCCTCGGTATCCGCGCCGACGTCGTCACCACCGGTGCCGACCTGAGCCGCCACCGGGTGCTGATCGCGCCCGTGCTGCACCTGGTCACGGCCGAGCTCGCCAAGGACCTCACCCGGTACGCCGAGCAGGGCGGGCACCTGATCACCACGTACTTCTCCGGCGTCGTCGACGAGAACGACCACGTCTGGCTCGGCGGCTACCCGGGCGCCCTGCGGGACCTGCTCGGCATCCGCGTCGAGGAGTTCGGCCCGCTGCCCGCCGGGCAGACCGTGGAGCTGGACGACGCGAGCACCGGCGGGCTGTGGACCGACCACATCACCGTCACCTCGCCCGGTACGGAGGTCCTGTCCCACTACCGCACCGGTACGTACGCGGGCCGCCCGGCCGTCACCCGGCGTACGACGGGCGGCGGTTCGGCCGCCTACGTCTCCACCCGGCTCGGCGCCGACGGGCTCGCCTCGCTGCTGCCGCGGCTGCTGGACCCGGCCGGCGTGGTGAGCGAACTGCCCGCCGAGGTACGCGGATCGGTCGAGGCCACCGTGCGCCGCGGCCCCGGCGGCCGGTTCCTGTTCCTGGTCAACCGGACCGACGAGCAGGTGACCGTCCCGGGCATCACCGGAGAGGCCCTGGTGGGCGGCACCGGCGCCGACGGCTCCGTCGTCCTCGCGCCCCGGGGCGTCGCCGTCCTGCGCACGCCCACCGGCTGAGCGCACACCGGCGCCACCGCACCACCAGAGTTCACCACCGCACCGACCCACGACTCCCCCGGAGCGGCACGCGCCCGCTCCGGGGGCCGCCCCCTCCTGCCCGACTCGAGGCGGGGGCCACACCACCGAAGCGACCACACCTTCCCGTTGGGAGCACACGATGGCACGCCGCACCCGCAGCAGACGCCTCCTCGGGGCCGCCGCCCTGACCGCCCTGGCCACCGGGGCCGCCCTGATCAGCGTTCCCGCCCAGGCCGAACCGGCCGCGGCCGCCGCCTCCGTCACCGTGCGGCCGGACCCGTCGTACCAGCAGGAGAAGTTCGAGGGCTGGGGCACCAGCCTGGTCTGGTTCGCCAACGCCACCGGCGACTACCCGCCCGAGATCCGCGAGAAGCTGGCCCGGCTCCTCTTCGGCGACGACGGCCTGGGGCTGAACATCGCCCGGTACAACATCGGCGGCGGCAACGCGCCGGACGTCGAGGACTACCTGCGCGCCGGCGGCGCGGTCGAGGGCTGGTGGAAGGCTCCCGCGGGCACCACCCGCGAGGACACCGACTGGTGGAGCGCCGACGACCCGGCCGACTGGAACGAGGACGCCGACGCCACCCAGCGCTGGTGGGTCGAGCGCATCAAGGACGACATCGACCACTGGGAGACGTTCAGCAACTCCCCTCCGTGGTTCATGACCGTGAGCGGCTACGTCTCCGGCGGTTTCGACTCCAGCGCCGACCAGCTCAAGTCCGAGTCGGTCGACGACTTCGCCGCCTACCTGGCCGGTGCGACGAAACGGCTGGAGAAGGCCGAGGGCATCAAGGTCGACACCGTGGACCCGTTCAACGAGCCCAACACCCCCTACTGGGGCACGCGGCCGGGCGCGGACGGCGAACCCGTCGGCGGCCGGCAGGAAGGGGCGCACATGGGCCCCGAGCTCCAGCGCGAGGTGCTCCGAGCCCTGGCTCCCGCGCTGAGGAAGGCCAAGGTCAAGGCCGACATCTCGGCGATGGACGAGACCAACCCCGGCACCTTCGCAACGAACTGGAACGCCTACTCCCGGGCCGACCGCGACCTCGTCGGCCAGATGAACGTCCACACCTACGGCACCGGGCAGCGCACCACCGTGCGGGACCTCGCCAAGGCGGCGGACAAGCCGCTGTGGATGAGCGAGGTCGGCGGCGACTGGGGCGACGGCCAGGACTTCGAGGACATGCGGCCCGGCCTCGGCCTCGCCCAGCACATCGTCGACGACCTGCGCGAACTGGAGCCCCGCGCCTGGGTGTTCTGGCAGCCCGTCGAGGACTACGACAACATGAAGCCCGGCGGCGAGTCCGACAAGGGCGGCAACTGGGGCAGCATCCAGCTCCCGTTCGACTGCACCGCCGAAGACACCCTCGAGACCTGCCCGATCCGGACCAACACCAAGTTCGACACCGCCCGCAACTTCACCCACTTCATCCAGCCCGGCGACCGGCTGATCAGGACGGACGACACGTCCAGCGCCGCCGCCGTCACCCGCGACGGCAAGGGCGCCTCCCTCGTCCACGTCAACCGCACCACCGCGCCCCGCGCGGTCACCGTCGACCTGTCGAAGTTCCGCGACGTGCGCCGCGGAGCCACCGTCACCCCGGTCGTGACCAGCGCCGACGGCAAGCTCGAACGGCAGGACCCGATCAGGGTGCGCGACCGCGCGGCCACCTTCACGGTGCCCGCGCAGTCCGTGACCTCCTTCGAGATCAAGGGCGTCTCCGGCGTCGCGAAGGACGCCGCCCTGCTGCGCAAGGGCCACACCTACACGCTGACCGGCGTGCAGAGCGGCAAGGCCGTCACCGTGGCGGCGGACGGCACGAACCTGGTCCTCGGTACCGGCTCCGGCGCGGACGCCCAGCAGTGGCGGCTCAGCGCGGTGCGCCACGACGACGGCGTCCGCGACCGCTACGTCTTCACCCGCCCCGGGGACGGCACGCGGCTGGCCGTACGCGACGACGTCCCGGTGGCCGAACCCGACACCGGCAAGCGCGACGAGGCCGCCGAATGGATCATGTCGACCACCGGTGACGGCACCTGGACGCTGGTCAACGCGGGCACCGGGCGCCTGCTCGAAGTAGGCGGCCAGGCGACGCACGAGGGTGCGGCCGTCACGACGTGGCCGCCCAACTCCGGTGCCAACCAGCGCTGGACGGTGTCGGACGTGTCCGCCACGGCCGACTGACCCCGTCCAGGCCACCGGCCGGCACCCACCACGACACACGGCTCCGTCCGCACCGCTCCCCCGGGCGGTGCGGACGGAGCCGCCCACGCACGCAACGGCTGAAGGAGGCCACATGACGACCGACCCGCGAGAGACCGAGGTCCGCCGCAGAATGGCGGCGCAGGAGCTCTACTCGGACGGCGCGCCGGGCCTGGAGGGCCTGGCGGAGGAGCGGCTGCGGGGCAAGGAGCTGGCCGACGCCTACAACCGGACCGGTGCCCGGGACGAGGAGGGCCGCCGTTCCATCCTGAAGGAGATGCTCGCCTCGCTGGGCACGGGGGTGTGGATCGAGCCGCCGCTGCACGTGGCCTACGGCAACCGTGTGCACCTGGGCGACGACGTGTACGTCAACTTCGGCCTCACCCTCGTCGACGACGTCGAGGTCTTCGTCGGGGACCGGGTGATGTTCGCCCCGCACGTGACCATCAGCACCACCGGGCACCCCGTCCACCCGGAGCTGCGCAGGGACGGTACGCAGTTCTCCGCGCCGGTGCGGATCGAGGACGACGTGTGGATCGGGGCCGGCGCGCTGATCATGCCGGGGGTCACCGTCGGCCGGGGCTCGGTGGTCGGCGCGGGCAGCGTGGTGACGGCGCACGTGCCGCCCATGGTGGTGGTCGCCGGGACACCGGCGCGGGTCGTACGCGAGATCACCGACGCCGACCGGGAGTGGACCTACCGTCCGCCCCGCACCCTGCGCCGGGATGTCGGGTGACCCTCGCCGGGCGGTCGGCGACTCCCGTCGCGGACCGGCACATGACGCGGTACGCACGGCGGTAGGTGGTCCTGGGGCTGTGGCTCAGCGTCGGCGCCCGCGCCTCGCCCACCCGCTGCCGATCCCGGCGACGTGCAGGGCCGGCAGAGCGAGGCCGACGAGCATGACGTCGGTGGAGGTGAAGATGTCGTTGGTCGAGATCTCCGCCGCGTTGATCAGCCAGGCGATGAGGAACAGGACCGCCGCGATGATGGCGAGCACGGTATGCATCCCTTCGGTTCCGGGGCGCCGGACCGGTGCCGTGTCACGCGTATGCCCCCGACGGGGTGCGTGACACGGCGGCGGGCACCGCGCACTTTCGTACAGTGGAGGGACCGGGACCGCCCGCGGCGCGCCGACGCCGAGGCCGGTCCGTTCAGCACCCTCGCACCGGAGCACCCATGCGCGACCCGTCCACCGCACCGGACGACGGCTCCGGCACCCTGTTCGGTCTCGACGCCCTGGCGCCCGGGCCGCCGGCCCCGCCGCCCGCCGCCGGACCGCTCTTCCGGGACTCCGCCGCGGCCCGCCGCCTGCTTCCGGTGCGGGAGATCCACGCCGAGCCGGCGGCAGCGGCGTCCGCGCGCGGCCGGCAGGTGATCGCCCGGTTCCCCGAGGCCCGCGTCATCGAGGTGGACTCCCACTGGCGCATCCCCGGCCTGCACGGCAACGAGGGCAACGTCGAGCGCTGGGTACGGGTCAAGGGCGAGACGCTCGTCCTGGGCGAACGGAAGACGCTGACGACACGCCCCAACGGCCGGTCCGCGGACTGGATCGCCCCCGGCGCCTCCAACGGCTGCGCGATGGCCTGCGCCTACTGCTACGTGCCGCGCCGCAAGGGGTACGCCAACCCGGTCACCGTCTTCACCAACATCGACCGGATCATCGCCCACCTCGGCCGGCACATCGCCCGGCAGGGACCCAAGCCCGAGCCGAACCAGTGCGACCCGGACGCCTGGGTGTACGACGTCGGCGAGAACGGCGACTGCTCGGTGGACGCCCTGATCTGCGACAACACCGCGGACCTGGTGCGTGCCTTCGGACAGTGGCCGACGGCCAAGGCGTCCTTCGCCACCAAGTTCGTCAACCCCGACCTGCTCGCCCTCGACCCGCGCGGCCGGACCCGGATCCGCTTCTCCGTGATGCCACCGGACGACTCCCGGCTGCTGGACGTACGCACCTCCCCGGTCGCCGAGCGCATCGCCGCGGCCGGCGACTTCCTGGACGCCGGCTACGAGGTCCACTTCAACCTCTCCCCCGTGGTGGTGCGGCCCGGCTGGGAGGAGGACTGGGCGGAGCTGCTGCGGCACCTCGACGACGTCCTGCCGGACCGGGTCAAGCGGCAGGCCGCCGCCGAGGTGATCATGCTGACGCACAACCGGGAGCTGCACGAGGTCAACCTGGGGTGGCATCCGCGTGCCGAGGAGGTGCTGTGGCGGCCGGAGGTCCAGCAGGCCAAACGCTCGGAGAACGGCGCGCTCAACGTGCGATACCGCAACGGGGTCAAGGCCGCCGCGGTCGAGCGGCTCCGTGTCCTCGTCGCCGCCCACGCACCGTGGCTGCGTGTCCGGTACGCCTTCTGAGACTTTGGGCAGTTCCGCACAATCCCCGGTCATCGGGCGGGAATGCGCAATCCCCGGTCACCGCAAGCGAGTTGAGTGCGCCGGCCGCTCCGGCGCGTACGGCACGGGGCGGTGGCCACCGCGTCGTGCGACCCCCGCCTCTACCAGCGGTTTTTAGGTTAGGCTAACCTTCGCCACGTGAGATTCGGTGAAGACGCAGCCGGTACGCCGCGCCTGCGCGGTCATGAGCTGTCGGCGACGGGTGTGACCGTGTCGTACGACGGCGTCGATGTCGTGCACGACGCCGCGGTCAGGCTCAGGCCCGGTGAAGTGACCGTTCTGGTGGGTCCGAACGGCAGCGGGAAGTCGACGCTGCTGCGGACCGTCGCCCGACTGCAGCGTGCCCGCAGCGCCACGCTCAGGATCGACGGCGACACCGACGGCCTGGCGCTGACGTCCCGTGAGTTCTCGCGGTACGTCGCCCTGCTGACGCAGGCGCGCCCGACTCCCGGCGGGCTGACCGTGCGGGACGTCGTCGAGTTCGGCCGCTATCCGTACCGGGGCCGCTGGGGGCGGCCGGATCCGGACGGCCCGGCCGCCGTCGACCGGGCGCTCGCGCTCACCGGCGTCGACGCACTCGCCGACCGCGGCGCCGACCACCTGTCCGGCGGGCAGTTGCAGCGGGTGTGGCTCGCGAGCTGCCTCGCGCAGGAGACCGGCGTGCTGCTCCTGGACGAACCGACCACCTATCTCGACCTGCGTTACCAGGTAGAACTCCTCGACCTGATCCGCGATCTGGCGGACGACCACGGGATCGCCGTCGGGGTCGTCCTGCACGACCTCGACCAGGCGGCGGCCGTCGCCGACCGGATCACGCTCCTCGAAGCGGGCCGGATCGTCGCCGACGGCCTGCCCGAGGACGTGCTGACGCCGGAACGACTGAGCGCCGTCTACGGCATCCGGATCGACGTCGACACCGACCCCCTGACCGGCCGGCTGCGCACCCGCCCGCTCGGCCGCCACCACATACGAACCGAAAGGCTCGGCACCACCTCATGAGACGCCTCCTGCTCACCGCGGCCGCCACCACCGCCGCGGCGCTCACCCTTGCCGCCTGCGGCACCACCGAGCCCGCCGCCGACAGGTCCGAGGAGAAGGCCGCCTCGGAAACCATCACCCTCAAGGACGGCAAGGGCACCGAGGTGAAGCTCGACGGCCCGGCCACCAAGGTCGTCGCCACCGAGTGGAACGTCGTCGAGAGCCTCGTCTCGCTGGGTGTCGACCCGGTCGGCGTCGCGGACGTCAAGGGCTACAAGACGTGGAACACCGCGGTCCCGCTGAAGAACGACCCCAAGGACATCGGCACGCGCGGTGAGCCGAGCATGGACACCGTCGCGTCCCTCTCCCCCGACCTCATCGTCGCCACCACGGACCTGCCGCCCGCCGCCGTGAAGCAGCTGCGCCAGGTCGCCCCGGTGCTGGAGGTGAAGTCCGCCGACCCCGCCGACCAGATCGGGCAGATGCTCGACAACGTGGACCTCATCGCCGAGGCCACCGGCACCACGGACAAGGCCAGGACGATCCGCGAGGGTTTCGAGGCGAAGGTCGCCGAGGGCAAGCAGGCCCTGGCCGACGCCGGGACGGCCGGCAAGGAGATCGCCTTCGCCGACGGCTACGTGACCTCCAACCAGGTCTCGATCCGCCCCTACACCGCGACGTCGCTCTTCGGTGAGATCAACGAGGCGCTCGGCCTGAAGAACGCCTGGACGATGAAGGGCGACGAGAACTACGGCCTCGCCTCCACCGACGTCGAGGGCCTGACCGCGCTGCCCGAGGGCGTCCAGTTCGTCTACATCGCCAACGACGGGGACAAGAACAGCACCCCGTTCACCGGCGCGCTGACCAAGAACTCGGTGTGGACGTCCCTGCCGTTCGTGAAGGCCGGCGACGTGCACCGGCTGGACGACGGGATCTGGATGTTCGGTGGTCCCGGGTCGATGGAGGCGTACATCGACTCCGTCGTCGGCTCGCTGACGAAGTAGCGGGGTCATGGCCGTCACCGCAACCGAACCCGCCGTCCGTCCGTCGACGGCTCCCACGTCCCGGTCGGGCGCGGCCGCGGTGACGGCCGGGCTCGTCCTGCTGGTCGCCGTCCTCGCCGTCGTCGACATCGCTCAGGGCACCGCCGCCGCCGGACCGGCCGAGGTCTTCAAAGCCCTGACCGGGCAGGCGGACCCCGACGACGCGTCCGTCGTGATCGCGTCCCGGCTGCCCCGGATGACCGCCGGCCTCCTGGTCGGCGCCGCCCTCGGCATGGCCGGCGCCGCGCTCCAGAAGGTCAGCCGCAATGTGCTCGCCTCCCCCGACACCCTGGCGGTGAACGCGGGCTCCTACCTGGCGCTCGGGCTGGCCGGTGTCACCGGCGTCTCACTCCCGATGATCGCCTCCTCCGGCGTCGCCTTCGCCGGCGGCCTGGCGGCGGCGGCCGTCGTGCTCGGTCTGTCCGGCCTCGGTACGGGCGCCGTCCGGCTCGTGCTCGCCGGCACCGCGCTGATGCTGGGCCTGAACTCCATGACGGAGGGACTGCTCCTGCTCTTCCCCGAGCAGACGGACGGCCTCTACCAGTGGAACCAGGGCAGCATCGGCCAGAACGGTTTCGACGGCGTCCTGCAGATGCTGCCCGTCACCGTCGTCGGGCTGGCCGGTCTGCTGCTGACGGCCCGCCGGGTGGACGCCCTGGCGCTCGGCGACGACGCCGCGCGAGGGCTGGGTGTCCCGGTCCGGGCCACCCGGGTCACGGTCGTCGTCCTGGCGGCCCTGCTGTCAGCCGCCGCGGTCACGCTCGCCGGGCCGATCGGATTCGTCGGCCTGTGCGCGCCCGCCCTCGTCCGTCCGCTCGCCCGCCGGTTCCGCGGCTACGCACGGTCCCGTACCTCCATGCCCGCGGCCGCGCTCACCGGCGCGGCCCTGGTCCTCGGTTCGGACGTGCTGCTGCGGACGTTCGTCGCCGACGACCTCGCGGTGGCGGTGCCCACGGGTGTCGTGACCAGCCTGGTCGGCGCCGTGTTCCTGGTCGTCATGGCACTGCGGCTGCGGGACACGGCCGGCTCCGGCGCCCCGGACCGGCTGCGCATCCCGAGCCGGACGGTGTTCCTGGTCACCGTGGCCGTCCTGGTCATCGTCCTGATCGGCCTCCTGATCGCCGCCGTGCTGGTGGGTGACAGCAAGCTGCTGCTCGGTGACGTCGTCAACTGGGCGCAGGGGCGGGCCGGCCGGACCGTCTCCTTCGTGCTGGACACCCGGGTTCCCCGGGTGCTCGCCGCGCTCTGCGCGGGCGCGGCGCTCGCCCTGTCCGGCACGCTGGTGCAGGCCGTCACCCGCAACCCGCTCGCGGAGCCCAGCGTCCTGGGTGTCTCCGGCGGTGGCGCGCTGGGTGCCGTGCTGCTGGTGACGACCGTGCCGGCCGCCGGGACGTGGGGGATCGCCGGGGCGGCGTTCGCGGGCTCCGCTGTCACCGCGGTGCTCGTCTTCGGGCTCGCCGCCCGGGGCGGCTTCCAGCAGAACCGGCTGGTCCTGGTCGGTATCGGCGTCGCCGCCGCGACGACGGCACTGATCAGCCTGCTGATCGTGCTCACCGATCCGTTCAACTCGACGAAGGCGCTGACCTGGCTGTCGGGTTCCACCTACGGACGGACCATGCCGGACGTCGTGCCGGTCGTGCTGGCGCTGGTCGTCGGGATCGGTGTGGCGGTCGCCCGGCGCACCGAGCTGGACCTGGTCTCGCTGGACGAGGACACCCCGCGCCTGCTCGGCCTGCGGCTGGCACCGGGCCGCCTCGGCTTCCTCGTGCTGAGCGTCGTGCTCAGCTCGGCGGCCGTGGCCTGTGCGGGCACCATCGGCTTCGTCGGTCTGGTGGCCCCGCACGCGGCCCGCGCCCTCGTGGGCCGGCGGCACGTACGGGTCGTGCCGGTCGCGATCCTCCTCGGCGCCACGCTGGTCTGCACGGCCGACCTGATCGGGCGTACGGTGATCGCCCCGGCCCAGCTCGGCGCCGGAATCATGACGGCGGTCATCGGTACGCCGTACTTCCTGTACCTGCTGGTGCGGAGCCGCCGATAGGTACCGTTCGCGGCGCTCGGCCGGAAACCGGGTGACGGAGGCCGTGTGCCCTCGTACGGTGCCGGGATGGACCGACGCGCCGCGGGCGGGGGCCACGACGGCCTGCTGAACGTCATCGACCTGGAGGCCACCTGCTGGGAGGGGCAGCCGCCGCCCGGTGCGGTGAGCGAGATCATCGAGATCGGGCTCGCCGTGGTGGACCTCGACGCCCGGGAGCGGGTGGCCCGGCACCGCGTCCTGGTGCGGCCCGTCCGCTCCCGGGTCAGCCGTTTCTGTGCCGGACCGACCGGCATCACCCAGGCCGAGGCCGACACGGGCGTGAGTTTCGCCCAGGCCTGCGACACGCTGACGCGCGTCCACGGTGCCGGCGTACGGCCCTGGGCGAGCTGGGGCGACCACGACCGGCACCAGTTCGTCCGCCAGTGCGCGGCGGACGGGGTGGCGTACCCCTTCGGCCGTCCGGCCGAGCGCACGCACACCAACGCCAAGGCGGTCTTCACCGAGGCCCACGGGCTGCGCGGGAGGCCCGGCATGGCGTGGGCGCTCGAACTCGCCGGGCTGCCGCTCCAGGGTCGGCACCACCGGGGTGTGGACGACGCCTGGAACATCGCGGCGCTGGTGCTCCACCTGGCCGACCGGGGCGACTGGCCCAGGACCTGACGGAGCCGAGGGAGGGCTGCCGCCTCCCGTCGGCGCGTCGGGCAGGTCCCGGTTCGCGGCGTGACCCGCTGCTGGAATGCGCCCCCCCGTGGACCCGGGCAGCAGCTTCCGGCATGCGTCGCACGATCATTGCGGCACAGAATTGCTCAGGCGAATCGTGGTGAAGCGACAGAAAGGCGGCAGCGTGGTGAACGCCAAGCCTGACGGCGGGCCCGGCCCCCTCGGCCGGGTGAAGGTGCCGAGTACGGTCGCGCACCTGCCGCGGCAGGTGCGCGAGGAACTGACCCGCCGGCTCCGCCGCAACAAGGGCGCCTTCCACGAGGACGACGTCCAGGTCGTCGAGGGACCGCTGCTCAAGCGCGCGGTCGGGGCCTCGGCACTCGGCAACTGCATGGAGTGGTTCGACTTCGGCGTCTACAGCTACCTGGCCGCCACCATCGGCAAGGTGTTCTTCCCCGGTGCCTCCCCGACCGCGCAGGTCATCTCCTCCTTCGCCACCTTCGCCGCGGCCTTCGTCGTGCGCCCGCTCGGCGGCCTCTTCTTCGGCCCGCTCGGGGACCGCATCGGCCGGCAGAAGGTGCTCGCCACCACCATGATCCTGATGGCGGTCGGCACCTTCTCCATCGGCCTCATCCCGAGCTACGCCGGCATCGGCATCGCCGCCCCGGTCCTGCTGCTGCTCGCCCGCATGCTCCAGGGCTTCTCCACCGGCGGCGAGTACGGCGGCGCCACCACCTTCGTCGCCGAGTACTCACCCGACCGGCGGCGCGGGTTCCTCTCCAGCTGGCTCGACTTCGGCACCTTCGTCGGCTACGCCCTCGGCTCCGCGCTGGTCACCGTGCTGAACCTGGCGCTGACCGACGGCCAGATGCTCGACTGGGGCTGGCGCGTCCCGTTCCTGATCGCCGGCCCGCTGGGCCTCATCGGCCTGTACATGCGGCTCAAGCTGGAGGAGTCGCCCGCCTTCCAGCAGCAGCTCGACGAGCACGAGAAGAGCCTGGCCCAGGAGTCGGCGGGCAGCGAGTTCAAGACCATCATCAGGAAGCACTGGCGTCCGCTGCTGATCTGCATGGGCCTGGTGCTGCTCTACAACGTCACCAACTACATGGTCACCGGCTACCTGCCCACGTACCAGACGGAGACCCTGGGCCGCTCCAGCGGCTTCGCCGACGTGCTGGTGCTGATCGGCATGGTGTGGATCGTGCTGCTGATCACCTTCCTCGGGCGGCTCAGCGACCACGTCGGCCGCCGCCCGCTGTACGCCGTCGGAGCCGTCGCGATGATCGTCCTCGCCGTTCCCGCCTTCCTGCTGCTGAAGTCGGACGGCACCTGGGCGCCGGTCGCCGGGGTGCTGCTCCTCGCCACCCTGCTGGCCTGCTTCGCCGCGCCGAGTGCCGCCACGCTGCCGGCGCTGTTCCCGACCGCGGTGCGCTACGCGGCCATGGGCATCGGCTTCAACTTCGCCGTCGCGGCCTTCGGAGGCACCACGCCGCTGCTCACCGAGGCGCTGGTGAGCGTCACCGGCAACGACTTGATGCCCGCCTACTACCTGATGGTGGCCGGTGCCATCGGCCTGGTGACCGTCAGGTTCCTGCCGGAGAGCGCTCAGGTTCCGCTGAACGGCTCGCAGCCCATGGTCGGCTCCCGGCAGGAGCAGCGGGAACTCATCACCACCTCGAAGGACCTCTACCGGTTCTCCAAGGAGCGCTCCGAGGCCCGCTGACGCGCCCTGGGGACACGGTCCCGGCGCGCGAACCGCAGCGACGCGGCACCCGACCCCACCGCGACCCCGGCGCAGACCAGGGCGCTGCCCACGGCCTGCGCGGCGCCGTAGGAGCCCGTGCCGACGAGCGGTGCCGTGCACGCCGCGGCGACCGGGATCAGGCCGGAGAACAGGGTGGCGCGCTCGGCCCCGATCCGCTGCATGCCCATGTACCAGCACACGAACCCGACGACGGTGACCACCGCCGCCTGCCACAGCAGCGCACCGGTCTCGACCGCGTCCGGCCGCCGCAGCCATCCGGCGCCGTCGGCCAGGAGACCGACCACCGCCGACTCGGCCGCCGCGACGCCACACACCACGGTGGACAGCAGCCGCGGGCCCAGGGGCCGCAGGACGGGCACGGCGAGGACGGCGAATCCGACCTCGCCGACCAGGGCGCACACGGAGAAGGCGATGCCCGCGCCGTCGGTGCGCCCCCAGCCCTGGACCGTGAAGGCACCGACGGCCACGAACAACGCCCCGTACAGCACGACGCGCTGCGGCCGGCGTCCGTCCAGGAGGGGAACGAGGACGGCGACCACCACGGGCGCACAGCCCACGAAGACGCCGGGGACCGCCGGTTCCGCCGTGCGTTCCGCGGCGAGGACGGCCAGGTTGAAGCCGACCATGCCGACGGCCGCGAGGAGCGCGAGGCGCAGCCACCGGCCGGCCCCGAGCATGCGCAGCCGGGTCGTCGCGCCGGGGCCGGCGAGCGGGACGAGCAGGAGGAAGGCCAGGCCGTAGCGCAGGAACTGGCCGCCCGCGTACGGGTAGTCACCGAGCAGGCTGTTGGCGGTGAAGGAGCCTCCGACGAGGACACAGGCGAGCGCGGCGAGCAGGGCTCCGCGCGTGGTGGTGGCGTTCATGCCCACGACGCTAGGAAGCACGGCGGCCCGTCACGGGGTCCACTTCGAGGGCGTCATCGGGGACCAATCCCCGACGGCGCCCCTCACACCGTCGTCACGATTCCTCCTTCGGGTGCATGCCACGGGGATCCGGGGTAGTCGGAACCTCCCGGTGCCAACACATCGGTAAAGCAAGGGATTTGACGGGCATGAACGGACATGGGAAGGAACTTCCAGTGCGCACCCTCAAAGTGACGACCGCTGTGGCGACCGCGAGCGTCTCCGTCGCCCTTCTGGCCGGCTGCGGCGGCGATTCCGGTGGCGAGAGCAAGCCGTTCGACGGGCAGAGCGCCGACGACATCGCCGCGAAGGCGGTGGAGGCCACCCAGCAGGCCAAGTCCCTGCACATGAAGGGGGACACCCGTCTGGAGGACGGCAGCACCGTCACCATCGACGTCTCCGTCGACCAGGAGAAGAACTGCCAGGGCACCATCGGCACCGGCGAGGGCAAGGCGGACGTGCGGCACACCGACGCGACGCTCTACCTGCGCGGTGACGCGCAGTACTGGCGCAGCGCCCTGAAGCAGCAGCCCGACGCGGCGCAGGAGATGGCGCCGAAGCTGCGGGACAAGTGGGTGAGCATGCCGGCGAACGACGCCGCGACCGCCGGGGTCTGCGACAAGCAGGGCTTCATCGCCGCCATGGACGAGGACAAGTCCGAGCGCCAGGGCATGAAGCGCGGCGACACCACCGAGGTGGGCGGCGAGGAGGCCCTGGAGCTCACGAAGAAGGGCTCGGCCGGCGAGACCCTCGCCCTGTACGTCGCCACGGAGGGCGAGCCGTACATCCTGAAGACCACGACCGAGGGCGGCGAGAACCCGGGCAGCGTCACCTTCAGCGACTACAACAAGCCGGTGAGCCCCGAGCAGCCGCCCGCCGACCAGACCGTGGACATGAAGGAACTGGCCGGCGAGCAGCGGGCCTGACCCTACGGGGCGCCGCTCCCCGCCTCCCCACGCTCCCGGTCCGAGGCCGGCCACACATAGGGCAGGTCGTCCGGGACCCCGGGGAACAGCTCGGCGTACACCTCCGGCTCCTTGCGCACCAGCGCCGACCGGTGGCTGCGGTGGAAGGCGTCGTCCCCGAGCCAGGGCGGCAGTTCCCCGGCGTCCGCCAGCTCCGGCTGGTCGCGCACCGGCTCGTGCGGACGGCACACGGCGAGTCCGGCGACGAGTGAGGCGGCGCAACTGTCCTGGTGGCCCTGTTCGCGCCAGACCCGGCAGACCTCCAGGCCGTACCGGACGAGTGCCTCCTCGTAGCCCGTCCACATCCGCACCGCCGGGTGCCGGCGCCATCCGTAGCCGGGCACGGTCAGGCCGCGCAGCACCTGGAGCGCCTCGACCCGCTGTTTGCCCAGCCGACGGCGGTCCAGGGCCAGCGCCGACTCCCGGAAACCGGGGTGGGGGAGGAAGGTCTGCATGCTGTCCTCTCCGGTCAGCCGGGGAACCGGCCCTGGTCCCGCAGGTGTCTGCGGCGTTCGGCGTAGGCGAGGTCGTCGCGCCACAGGCGGCCGGCGGCGGCGCGCATCAGCGGACGCAGGGCGGGGGCCAGGCGGCGGGCCACGGGGAAACCCGGCCGGTCCGAGGTGGCCAGCACCGCCTCGACCACCGCGGTCCGCGGCCGGCCGCTCCCGTCCGGTCCCAGCGGCGTGGCATGGCTCTCCACGACGGATCCGGTGCCCTCGCCGTCGGTGATGCGCATGACGACGGTGCGCGGCTCGGGTGCGGTGAACTCGGCGCGTACGGGCACGACGAGCCGGCCGGTGAGCCGGAAGGAGACGTCCACGACGAAGCGGTCGGCGCCCTCGTCGGCGTCCGTCGTCCCGTCGGGTGCCTCGACGACGGTGAGGTCCACGAACGAGTGCGGGTGGAACCAGGCGCCGTGCCACGGGTCGAGCCGGTTGGCGACGACGTCCTCGGGCTCGCAGACGCCGACCCCGCGCCAGACGGACGTCAGCGCCGCCGCCCGCGGTGGCCTGGCGGGTACGACGGGCGCCGGCGACGGCGGCTCCGCCCCCACCGCGTCCAGCCGCACCCACACCAGGACGCCGTCGTCGTGGACCGGCAGGGGCTCCCAGCCGGCGAACGAGGCGCCGCTCAGGGGGAGTCCGTGCCAGTGGCACACGAGCGTGCCGCACCGCACCGGGCTGTCGGCCAACGGGGCACCGAGGTGGGGGCACACACCGGGTCCGCCCACCAGGCGCCCGTGCGCGTCCCGCCAGACGACGACCTCGACACCGGCGACCGTGCCGGACAGCGGGCGGGTGGACCGTACGCCGGTGCTCGCGCCGAGGACGTACCAGTTGCCCGAGGGGCGTGCCCGGGCCCGTCCGAGGGCTGCGGCGATGACGGCGGGCCGGGCCTCGCGCCAGGTGGGCCGCTGGGCCTGCCAGGGGACGGGGCGGCGGCGCAGCCGCAGGGGGGACCGTCCCCGGTACGGGCGGGGGTTCGGACTCATCCGGTCTCCTTCGCGGAGCAGGCGTCGGGCCGGCTCCGCACCGGCGCGGCTCCGCGGGCCGCGGCGGCGCGCGCTCCCAGCCGGGCGGCGAGCACGCGGGAGAGCCCGTCGGCCGCGACGGCCGCGCGCCGTCGGCGGCGCACCACCGCGCGCCGGTGCAGTACCGCGTACCCGTCGTCCGCGATGGCGTCGAGGATGTGCCGGTAGAGGATGAACGCGGTGCGGACGCAGGGCCGCGCGACCGGGTCCAGCATGGCGAGTCCGGGTGCGGCCTCGCGGTAGACGGCGCGGGTGAGGTCCTCGGCGGCTCGCAGCGCGGCGGTGATGCGCCGGTCGGGGCGGCCGGTGCGTCTGCTCCACAGCAGCAGGTCCCGCTGGACGCCGTGCGCGGCCAGCAGGTCCGCCGGGAGGTAGATCCGGCCGCGGTCCAGGTCCTCGCCGACGTCCCGCAGGAAGTTGGTCAGCTGGAAGGCGACGCCGAGCGCGGCGGCGTGCGGCGCGGCCCGGGCGCGGGAGGTCACGGTGCCGAGCACGGGCAGCATCTGCAGGCCGATGACGGCGGCCGAGCCGTGCATGTAGGCGCGCAGGTCGTCGTAGGTGGCGTAGTCGGTGACCGTGAGGTCGCTGCGCATCGAGGCCATGAAGTCGGTGAAGTGCGCCGGTTCGATGGCGTACCGGGCGGCGGTGTCGGCCAGGGCGAGCACCACGGGCTCGGCGGCGGGCCGCGCACCGGTCAGCGCCTGCCGCAGCTGCTCTTCGAGGCGGGCGAGGGTGGCCGCCCGCTCGGCGGTCGTCGCCTGCGCCCCCATGTCGTCGACGATGTCGTCCGCCCACCGCGCGAACCCGTACAGGGCGTGCACGGCCGGCCTGCGGTCGGCGGGCAGGAGACGGGTCGCCAGGAAGTAGGTGCGGCCGTGGCGGGCGTTGAGGAGCCGGCAGCGGGTGTAGGCGGCGCGCAGGACCGGGTCGGTGATGCCCGCGGCGTCCAGTTCGCGGTGGGTCATCGGTGCCCGCCCCTCACCGCCGTGGCGCGGGCCGGTGTTCCGGTGATGCGGGCGGCGGCCAGCTTCCCGGAGATCAGCACGGTCGGCACGCCGACGCCCGGGGTGGTCCCGCAGCCCGCGAGGACCGCGTTGTCCGTGCCGCGCACCAGGTTGCGGGGGCGGAAGGGCCCCGTCTGGGCGAAGGTGTGGGCGACGGAGAAGGGCGTGCCCGCGGCATGTCCCTGGGCGGTCCAGTCGGCGGGCGTCACCAGGCACTCCTCCTCGATGGCGGCGGCGATCCCGGCCAGTCCCCGGCGTTCCAGGGTGGCGAGCAGGCGGTCGCGGTAGCGGGGGGCGAGGTCGGTCCAGTCCCGGGCGTCCGGCCCGACGGAGGTGTTGGGGCAGGGCGCGAGGACGTAGTGGAGGTGGCGGCCCGCGGGGGCCAGGGACGGGTCGCCGGCGGTGGGCCGGGTGATCAGCAGGGAGGGGTCGGTCATGAGGGTGCCGGTCCGGGTCAGCTCGTCGAAGGTCCGGTGCCACGCGGCGCCGAAGGAGAGGGTGTGGTGGGCGAGGTGCGGCCAGGTGCGGGTGGTGCCGGCGTGCAGGACGACGGCGGAGGGCGCGTGCCGCAGTCCGAGCGGGCGGCGCGGGCGGCGGCCCAGCAGCCGGTGGGCGGCGGGCAGGTCGGGGGTGAGGACGACGGCGTCGCAGGGGATGCGTTCGTGGGCGGTGACGACCGCGGTGACGCGGTTGCCGGAGCGTTCCAGGCCGGTGACGTCCCGGCCGAGGCGCAGGTCGGCTCCGGCGTCGGCGGCGGCGGCCGCCATGGCGCGGGGCAGGGCGTGCATGCCGCCGCGCGGGAAGTACACGCCGGCCACGGTGTCCATGTAGGCGATGACGGCGTAGGCGGCCAGCGCCCGGGCCGGTGCGACACCGGCGTACAGGGCCTGGAAGGAGAAGACCCGCTTCAGCCGTTCGTCCGTCAGGAACCGTCCGATGCGTGCGTCCAGCCGGCCGAAGCCGCCGAGGGCGGCGAGCCGGGCCAGGTCGGGGGTGAGCAGGCCGAGCGGCGAGTCGAAGTTGGTGTCGATGAACCGGCGCATCTGCACGGCGTACAGCTGCCGCAGCCAGGCGCGCAGCCGCCGGTACCCGGCCGCCTCCCGGGCCCCGGCGAACCGTTCGACCTCCGCCTCCATCGCGTCCGCGCCGGTGTGGACGTCGAGCGTGCCGCCGTCGGCGAAGCACGCCCGGTAGGCGGGGTGCAGGGGAAGGAGTTCGACGCGGTCGGCCAGCCGGTCGCCGACGGCGGCGAACGCCTCGTCGGCCAGATGGGGCATCGTCAGCACGGTCGGGCCCGTGTCGAGGCGGTAGCCGCCGAGCTCGCGCCGTCCGGCGCGGCCGCCGGGCAGCGGGTCGCGTTCCACGACCGTCACCCGCCGTCCGGCGCCCAGCAGGTGCAGTGCGGCCGACAGACCCGCGAGCCCCGCCCCGACGACCACGACGTGGTCGGTGCGGCCGGTCACCGTCCGTGTCATCGCGGGTCCCCTCCCGTGGGCGGCCGGTCCCGCGGGTGTTCCCGGCCGTGGCCGGCCGTTCCCTGGCGCATCCCGGATCCTCTCGTCGTCGGCCGCGGCGGTGGGCCGTGCCGGGCCCGTCGGCCGCCGCCGCGTCGGGCGGACGGCGCGCCGCGAACGCACCGTCCGTCGTCGGTCATGGGCCGCCGCCGGTGGGTGACCCGGCGTCATGCCTTCCCCCGTCGCCTCCGGCGCGACGCCGCCCAGGCCCGTTCACGCCCGGCAGTCACCCGTCCGGCGGGTGTCCGCCGCGCCGGGTGGGCAGCCGCGCCGGGCCGTCCAGCGCGCCGTGCCTCCGCGGGCCGCGCGGGGGCGGAATACTCCGGCGGAACCGAGCCGTCGCACGCTCGTCGTACACGTCGTCGTACACGCTGCCGTACAGGGCCGTCGTACCCGGACGTCGTACGCCGGTCCGACCACGGCGGGCGGACGGGCGGACGGGCAGGCAGGCGGACGGAAAGGAGATTCCGTGGTCGACGCGGACATCGTCGTCGTCGGTGCCGGGGCCGCGGGGCTGTCCCTGGCCCACCGGCTCCCGGCCCCGGCGGACGCACCGCACCGGGCGGTGCCCTCCGTGGTCCTGATCGATCCGCCGCCCGGCCCGCTGCGGGCACCGCGCCGCACCTGGTGCTTCTGGGAGTCGGGCCCCGGCCGCTTCGACCCGGCGACGACGGCGTCGTGGGAGTGGCTGCGGGTGCGCGGCCGGGACGGGGCGGTCGTCCTGCGGCACATCGCGCCCGCGCGCTACAAGATGATCCGCTCGGACGACTTCGAGGCGCTGGTGGACCGCGACCTGAAGGACCGGCCCGGGGTGCGGCGTCTGGAGGCCACCGTCGGCACGGTGACCACCCTGCCGGACGGAACCGCGTGCGTGCCCGCCACGGACGCCGCCGGGGCCCGGGCGGGCCTGCGCGCCCGCTGGGTCTTCGACTCCCGCCCGCCGGACCGTCCGCCGCCGGCCCGCACCCGCCTCCTCCAGCACTTCCGCGGCTGGTTCGTCCGCACGCGGCAGCCGGTCTTCGATCCGGGGGTGGTCGAGCTGATGGACTTCCGCACCGTTCAGCCGGCGCACGGCCTGTCCTTCGGCTACGTCCTCCCGACCGGCCGGCACACCGCACTCGTCGAGTACACCGAGTTCGGGCCGGCACCGCTGACGTCCGGCGCGTACGACAGCGCGCTCGAGGACTACACGCGCCGCGTCCTGCGCACCGGCGCCACGGAGATCCTGTCGACGGAGCAGGGGGTGATCCCGATGACCGACGCCGTCTTCGAGCGGCGGGCCCGGGGCTCCGGCGCCGTCTTCCGGATCGGCGTCGCGGGTGGGGCCACGCGCGCCTCCACCGGGTACGCGTTCGCCGCCGTGCAGCGGCAGTCCGACGCCATCGCCCGCGCCGTGCGCGCGGGCCGCCGCCCCGTGCCGCCGCCCCCGCACCCGGCGCGGGCCCGGCTGATGGACGCGGTGCTGCTGCGCGCGCTGGGGACCGGGCGGGTGGACGGCCCCGACCTCTTCTTCCGGCTGTTCGACCGCGTACCCGCCGGGCGGCTGCTGCGCTTCCTCGACGGGCGGTCCCGGCTGTACGAGGACGTCGCGGTCGGGATGCGCACCCCTGTCCTGCCGATGCTGCGTACGGCCGCGGAGCTGCCGTGGCTGCCGCGTCGCCACATCCCCGTCCGCTGAAAGCCGCCGGTCCGAGAGACCCCGTCAGAAGGAGTGCCGATGCCCTTGCTGCGCGACGCCGCGCTGACCGCCGCCTTCGACCACGGCGCCGGCCGCTACGACCGCCTGGTCGCGCTCAACCCGGGATACCACGCCCAGTTGCGCCGCTCCGCCCGCCGGCTCGGCCTCGCGGACGGCGGCGCCGGCCGCCGGGTGCTGGACCTGGGCTGCGGCACGGGCGCCTCGACGGCGGCGCTGGCCGCGGCCTTCCCCGCCGCGGAGATCGTGGGGGTGGACGCCTCGGCGGGCATGCTGGCGCGGGCCGAGTCCAAGCGGTGGCCGCCGAGGGTGCGCTTCGTGCACGCCCCGGCGGAGGAACTGCACCGGGCCGAGCTGGGCGGGCCCTTCGACGCCGTTCTCGCCGCCTACCTGTTCCGGAACCTGACCGACCCCGACGCCGTCCTGCGTACGGTGCACCGGCTGCTGGCTCCCGGGGGCAGGCTGGCGGTGCACGAGTACGCGCTCAGTGGGCGGCGCGCGCACCGCCTGATGTGGGCCGCGGTGTGCCGGGGCGTCATCCTGCCGCTGGGCACGGCCACGGGCGACCGGGACCTCTACCGGCATCTGTGGCGCAGCGTCGCGGCGTTCGACACCGCGCCCGCGTTCGGCGCCCGGCTGGGCCGGGCCGGGTTCGAGCGGGTCCGGGTCCTGCCGCTGCCGGGCTGGCAGACGGGCATCACCCACACCTTCGTCGGCCGCCGCGCCGACGCGGAGACGGGCGGAACGCGCACGGGCCGCACGGAGAGGGACCGGGCCGGGACGGACCGGGCGCACACGGGCGGCCCGCGAGCCCGCCGTACGCGGACGGGCCACGCGGCGACGGACCGTGCGCCGACGACCGGCACGCAGACGGCCCGCACCGAGACGCACGGGCGGCGAGCCGACCGCACGCGGACGCACGGCAAGGAGACAGGAGGTGCCCGGTGAGCCGGGCCGGTGGGGCGCGGCCTCCCGGGCGGGACCGGCGCGCACAGGCCGTCGCTCCCCGGCCGGGCCGGGCGCGGGTGACCGGTGATCCGCCGTCCGTGGCGGTGATCGGCGGTGGCATCGCGGGGCTGGCGGCGGCGACCGTCCTCGCCGAGCGGGGGGTGCGCGTGGTGCTCCACGAGCGCGAGCCCGTACTCGGCGGCCGGGTCGCGGGCCGGCCGGTCGAACTGCCCGACGGCACGCCCGCCACGATGAGCCGGGGCTTCCACGCCTTCTTCCGCCAGTACTACAACCTGCGGAGTCTGCTGCGCCGTTGCGATCCCGGACTGGGCATGCTGACCGGCCTGCCGGACTATCCGCTGCGGCACAGCAGCGGACTGCGCGACGGTTTCCGCCGGGTACCGCGGACTCCCCCGTTCAGCGCCCTCGGCTTCGTCGCCCTCAGCCCCTGCTTCAGGCCGCGCGACCTGCTGGCCATGCGTCCCGCCGCGGCACTGCCGCTCCTCGACGTCAGCACGCGCCGCGTCCACGAACGGCTGGACGACGTCAGCGCCCACGACTTCCTCGACACCCTGCGCTTCCCCGCGGCCGCGCGGCATCTGGCCTTCGAGGTGTTCTCCCGCAGCTTCTTCGCGGACCCGCGGGAGCTGTCGGCCGCGGAGATGGCGCTGATGTTCCACATCTACTTCCTCGGCTCCAGCGAAGGACTGCTGTTCGACGTCCCCCGCGAGCCGTTCCCGCAGGCGCTGTGGGATCCGCTCGCCGGGCATCTGACGCGGCACGGGGCCGAGGTGCGGACGAGCACGTCCGTCGAGGCCGTCCGGCCCGGTCCGCCCGGCAGTCACCTGGTGGTCGACGCCGCCGGTGCCCGGCCGTACGACGGGGTCGTGCTCGCGCTGGACACCGGCGGCCTGCGGGAGGTGGTGGGCCGCTCACCGCACCTGGGTGACGCCGCGTGGCGCGAGCGGGTGGCGCGGCTGCGGAACGCCCCGCCCTTCCTGGTCTCCCGGCTGTGGCTGGACCGTCCGGTCGCGTCCGGCCGGCCCGGTTTCCTCGGCACCAGCGGCTACGGCTCGCTGGACAACGTCAGCGTGCTGTCCCACTGGGAGGGCGAGGCCGCGCGCTGGGCGGCGCGCACCGGAGGGTCGGTCGTCGAGCTCCACGCCTACGCCCTCCCGTCGACGGCGCTCCCGGAGGTGGAGGAGAAGCGCCTCGTCGATCAGTTGCACCGGGTGTACCCGGAGACCCGCAAGGCCCGCGTGGTCGCCGCGCGGCACGAGTGGCGGGCGGACTGCCCGCTGTTCACCGTCGGCGGCCACCGCGACCGTCCGACGGTCCGCACACCCGACCCGTGCGTCGTGGTCGCCGGGGACCTGGTCCGCACGGATCTGCCCGTGGCCCTGATGGAACGCGCCGCCACCTCGGGGTTCCTCGCCGCCAACGCCCTGCTGGAGCGCTGGGGTGTGCGCGGCGAGACGCTGTGGACAGTGCCGGACCGGGGCCGGTCCGCCCTGCTGCGTGCCGTGGCGCGACGGTTCGGGGGGCGCTGACACCACGCCTGGGGCGGCCGGGCGGTGGCCCGCGCCGCGGGACCGGGGCGGCGGCACCCCGCGCGGGCCGGGGCCGTTCACGGGTGCCCGTGGCGTTCGCCTCGCCGGGCGCCACGTCACGGGGCGGGCCGGGAGGGCTGCACCGCGCGGCCGCCGCGCGGCGGCCGCGGTCCTACCCTCCCGTCCCGTGCGCCGCACGGTCGGCCCGTCCGCCCGCGCCGAGCGGGCCGGTGGGGTTCACGGCGCCCTCGGCCTCCATCCGGGGCAGTTCGCGGCGGGACAGCCGCATGACCACGGGCGGCAGGGCGCCGCGCCCTGCCTGGACCAGGCGCAGCCAGCCGGGCACGTACACGGCGGTACGGCGGCGCTCCACGGCGCGCACCAGCGTGGCGGCGACGTCGTCCGTCCGGAGGGTGCGCCGGGCCGGTGGCGGCATGTGCGCGCGCAGCTCCCGCAGGACCGCGTGCCGGTCGGCGTCGCGGATCATGTCGGTGTCGATCCAGTTGAGGTAGGCGATGCCCACGGCGATCCCGTGGTGGGCCACCTCGGCGCGCAGCGAGTGGGTGAAGGCCTCCACGCCCGCTTTGGCGGCGCAGTACGCACTCATCATGGGGGCGGCGCCGAGTGAGGCCAGTGAGGCGACCTGGAGGTGGTATCCCGCGGTGCGGAGCAGGTCCGGCAGGAAGGCCCGGGCCGTGTGGGCGCTGCCGGTCAGGTTCACGTCGACGACGCGTCGCCACTCGGCCGGGTCCGAGGTGACGAACGGGCCGCCCTCCGCGATGCCCGCGTTCGCCACCACGACCGACGGCGGCCCCAGACGGCCGCGGACCTCGCCGGCCGCGTCGTCCAGCGCGGCGGGGTCGGTGACGTCGGCCTCCACGGCGAGCGCCGGGACCGGCAGCTCCGCCAGCAGGGCGTCCAGCCGCGGCTTCTCGTGGCCGAGCAGTGCGATCCGGGCCCCTCGGCGGGCGCACTCGCGGGCCAGGGCGGCGCCCACTCCGCGTGCGGCGCCGGTCACCACGACGGTGCGGTCGCGGAGGGGGCTGTCCGTCACCGGCCGGCTCTTCCCCCGGGGGACGCGGGGGCGGTCGCACGCGGCCGTCACCGCTTGTCACCCGTGCGGTCGCGGCGGGTGAGGCCGCGTTGCACGCGCGCGAGGCCGGCGAACCGGTGCTGGCGCAGGGCGGCGCGCGCGGCGTTGGACCCCGGCGCCCCGTGCACCCCGCCTCCCGGATGGGCGCCCGCGGAGGCGAGGAAGAGGCCGGTCACCGGGGTCTCCGGCCGCCCGGTGCCCGGCACGGGCCGGAAGACGAGCTGCTGGTGCATGGCGGTGGTGCCCCCGTTGATGGAGCCGCCCACCAGGTTGGCGTTCATGGCCTGGAGGGCCGGCGGGGCCAGCACGCGGCGGGACCGGATCAGCGTCCGGAAGCCGGGTGCGAAGCGTTCCACCTGGCGTTCGACGCGGTCGGCCATGCGTTCCCGCTCCCCGGTGTCCCAGCTGCCGGTGATGCCCTCGTCGCCGGCGTCGCCCCGGATGTCGTGGGGGACGTGGGTGTAGGCCCAGGCGGACTCGGTGCCGCGCGGTGAGCGGGTCGGGTCCGTGGTCGTCATCTGTCCGAACAGCGAGAAGGGGCGGTCGGGGACCTGCCGCATGGCGATCTGGGCGGCGAACCGGGTCAGCTCGTCGAGACCGTCGGCCAGATGCACGGTCCCGGCCCGGGCCGCGTCCTCGCACCGCCAGGGCACGGGGCCGTCCAGCGCCCAGTCCACCTTGAAGGTGGCGAAGTCCCACTGGAAGCGCCGCAGGTCGGCGAGGACCTGGTCCGGCAGGTGCTCCGGCGCGACGAGATCGCCGTAGAGGGCGGGTACGGACACGTCGGCGAGTACGGCGCGCCGGGCGGCGACCGTCTGCCCGCCGGCCGTGCGGACGCCCACCGCGCGCCGGCCCCGGACCAGGACGTGCTCGACGCGCTCCCCGCAGCGCAGGGTGCCGCCGCGGGCCCGCAGCCGGTGGACCAGGGCGGCGGTGAGGGCGCCGGAGCCGCCGACCGGTACGGGAAAGCCGTAGGTCTGTCCGAGCATCGACATGAGCCAGCCGAAGCCGCCGCTTCCGGCGGCCTCGGGCGCGAGGTCGGCGTGCAGGGCGTTGCCGGCCAGGAGCAGTTTGCCGCCCTCGCCGCGGAACTCCTCCTCGCCCAGGCGGCGCACCGGCAGCACCAGGGTGCGCGCCAGCCGGAGCCCGCCCCCGCCGCGCAGCCGCAGGGCCAGCCGGGCGCCGGCCCGGACCGGGGGGAAGGGCGTGAAGAGGGCGTCCAGGATGTCGGCCCGGTAGCGGTCCCACACCTCGTGCAGGCGGTCCCAGGCGGCGCCGTCCCCGGGCGCGAAGGCGTCGAGGGAGGCGGCGGTGGTACCGACGTCGCGGTCGAGGACCGCGCACCTGCCGTCGGTCAGGGGGTGGGCGAGCACGTGGGGAGCGTGGCCCCAGCGCAGCCCGTGGTCCTCCAGTCGCAGTCCGCTGAGGACCGGGGAGGCGGCGGCGAGCGGATAGAAGGAGCTGAACAGGTCGTTGACGAAACCGGGGGCGACCTCGCCGTCGTGGCGCACCGCTCCGCCCGGCTCGGGCTGCTCCTCCAGAACCTCCACGCTCCAGCCGGCGTCCGCCAGCAGGTTCGCCGCCACCAGCCCGTTGGGGCCGGCCCCGATCACGACGGCGTCAGGCACGGCCGCCGCCCGACCCGAACTCCACGCTGCCGGCCGACTCCGGCGGATCCGGCCGGCACTGGTCCCCTGCCTGGGACTCGCACAGCCGGGCGAGCCGGGCGAGCATCGCGCGGTGCCGCACCTGGATCAGCGCCTCGACACCCACGTTGTGCAGCAGGCCGCCGGGACCGCGCAGCGGGTGTTCGTCCACGAGCACCAGGCACTGGTCGCCCCAGGGGCGCAGCTCGATGGCGATCCGGGCCGTGCCGAGCCTGCCCGCCTTCGCCTCGAGCTCGAGCACGGAGCCCTCGACGCAGTGTCTGACCACCGACTCGTTGTTCAGCCGCACCGGCCCGATGTGCACCTCGTACGCGATCGTCGCGCCGACCTGCGGCCACTGTCCGGTCCTGGGGGTGACCTCGGACGGGCCCACCACCCACTCCACGTACTGGTTGCCGTCCGCCAGCACGTCCCACACCGCCTGCGGGCTCGCCTGGATCAACCGATGCCGAACCGCCACGCCTGCCTCCCGCGTCCAGAAGCCGTCTCTGCAAGGACGCAGCACTGAGTGCCCCGTCCGCGACCGGCCAACCGGGGTGGTCGGGGCACTCCCCCGCGACGGTGCGAGGAGCGGCGGCCCGACCCGGAGTACCTGGCCTCCCACGGCGCGGCGCAGGACGCCGGTGCCACGCATACGTGGACGGTGCCGCAGGACGTGAAGGGACCGCAGCACGTGAAGGGACCGCAGCACGTGAAGGGGCCGCCGGACGTGAAGGGGCCGCCGTGAAGGGGCCGCCGGCGGCGAGGGACGGCCGGAAGGCCGCGGCCGGCCGGCGGGCTCCCCGGAAAGGCCCTGCATTGGCATGGACCTGACGTTGCACCCTGGCTAAGCTCGAACCAACCCCGACGAGAGCGCTCTCAGACCGCGGTTGTTCCACCGATCTGTTCCACCCCCACCTTGTTGGAACGACGAAGGGCAACTCCCGTGAGACGCAGCAGACTCAGGCACCTCGGCCTGGCCGGCCTCCTCGTGTTCGGCAGCCTGACCGCCGTCGGCACGCTGCCGGCCTCGGCGGCCGACTCCCCCACGGCATCCGCCGAGGAACCGGCCTCCGCCGGTCTCCTGGACGCCATGCAGCGGGACTTCGGCCTCACCCGGGCCGAGGCCGAGGACCGGCTCGCGGCCGAACGCCGCGCCACCGACCTCGCACCCACGGCACGGCGGGCCGCCGGCGACGCCTTCGGCGGCGCCTGGTTCGACGCCGCCCGCGGACAACTGACCGTGGCCGTCACCTCGGACGCCGCCCCCGCGACGGTCCGGGCCGTCGACGCCACCGGTGCGCACGTCCGCACCGTCGAGCACAGCGCCCGGGAACTCGACGCCGCCAAGGCCCGCGTCGACCGCCTGGACGCACCCGCCGGCGTCAGCGGCTGGCACGTCGACCCGGCCGCCAACGCGGTGATCGTCGACGTGGTCGAGGGCGACCGCTCCGACAACGATGTCCGGCGGTTCGTGGACCGGGCCCGCGAAGCCGGCCCCGTCACGGTCCGGACGGTACCTTCGGCCCCGCGGACCTTCGCGGCGGGCACCGTCGGCGGCGACCCGTACTACACCGGCAACGTCCGCTGCTCCATCGGCTTCTCGGTGCACGGCGGGTTCGTCACCGCCGGACACTGCGGCGGGGCGGGAGCGGCGGTCCGCGGCTGGGACGGCTCACACATCGGAACGTTCCAGGGCTCGTCGTTCCCGGGCAACGACTACGCCTGGGTCAGCGTGGGCAGCGGCTGGTGGACGGTGCCGGTCGTGCTCGGCTGGGGCACGATCCCGGACCGGCTCGTGCGCGGATCGAACGAGGCACCCGTCGGCGCCTCGGTCTGCCGCTCCGGGTCCACCACCCACTGGCACTGCGGCACCGTGCTCGCCAAGAACGAGACGGTCAACTACAGCCAGGGCGCGGTGCACCAGATGACGAAGACCAGCGTCTGCGCCGAGGGCGGCGACTCGGGCGGCTCCTTCATCAGCGGTGACCAGGCGCAGGGCGTCACCTCGGGCGGCTGGGGCAACTGCTCCAGCGGCGGGGAGACCTGGTTCCAGCCCGTCAACGAGATCCTGAACCGCTACGGACTGACGCTGCACACGGCCTGACCCGGAGGCTGCGGGAGGGACTTCGCCGGGAGCCCGGCGGGGTCCTCCCCCAGGCAGCAGCCGCCCGGTCCGGAGCCCGGCGGGGTTCTCCCCCGGTCACCAGCCGCCCGGTCCGGAGCCCGGCTCCGGCGCTTCGGGGCCGCTCGCCGTGGTCAGCCGACGGTAGGCGGCCCGTGCGTGGACCAGGCGGGCCAGTGCCGTGCCGACGAGGGCCGCGCCGAGCAGACACCCCAGCCAGACCGCGTCCCGCCGGCCGGCCCACGTCAGCGTGCCGGCCGGCGGGACGGCGAAGCCGTTCAGGGACAGCCAGCACAGGACGGCCGTTCCGGGAGCGGCCGTGAAGCGGGCGCGGAGTCCGAGCAGCGCCGCCAGCAGGGAGAGCACGGCCAGTGCCAGTCCCGGGCGGTCCGAGCCCACGGTGCCGTTGAGGAGCGCCACCAGGGCGAGGGCGCCGCCGAACGCTCCCGTCCACACCAGCGGAGCCGCGACCGGCCGGGGGACGGGTCTGGCACCGCTGCCCAGGGGCACCCACTCGATCATGCTGACGGCTCCTTCCGGTCCCGGACGGCTCCGATCACGGCGTCGGACACCGGTCCTGCGGGCAGATTGTCCCACCGCGGCGCGCAGTGACGTACGGGCCGGTGCGGCGGTACCGGGGCTCACCGGCCCACCGGCCGGGACCGAGTCCGCGTGCGCCCCGGCCCGGTGAAGTCCTCCCGCACCGGCCGCTGTCCGAACCGCCGGCCCCATCGCCGGGGCCCTCCCCGGGCCTACCGGTCGGCTCCCGCGTGCTCCGAGGAGGAGGCCGAGGCCGACGCGGGCGCCGACGGTTCGTCCGCGTCCGCGCCGGGCCCGCCGCCCGGCGCCGTGGCGGGCGTCCTCGCCCCGGGGAGCAGCCTCGCGGCGGCCCGCAGGGCGCGGGCGAGCACGTACGCCCGTCCCGCGACGACGGGACCGAGGACGGCGAGGACGAGGACGTATCCGGCGATGAAGGGAGCGAGCCGCCCGTCGAGTCCCGCGCCCGCGGCCATGGCGGCCAGGATGAGCGCGAACTCCCCCCGGGCGACCAGGGTGGTGGCGATCTCCGCGGCCGGTTCGGAGCCGTAACCGTACACACGGGCGACGCACAGCCCGGCGATGACGTTCATGACGACGGTCAGTGCCGCCGCCGCGGCGACCGGGCCGGCGACGGAGGCGAGGTCGCCGGGGTCGATGGCGAGGCCGAAGGCGAAGAAGAAGATCGCCGCGAAGGCGTCCCGCAGCGGGTGCACCAGCTCGCGGATCCGTGGTCCGGAGGGGGTGCCCGCGAGGATCAGCCCGACCATGAAGGCACCGATGGCGTCGGCGACGCCGAGGACCTCGGAGATCCCGGCCACGAGCACCGCGGCCCCGAGGAAGCTGATGACGAGCAGTTCGTTGTCGCGGGTCGCGATCAGGCGGCCCACGAGCCGGGTGCCGTAGCGGGCCGCGGCGGCCAGCACCAGCAGGAAACCGAAGGCCTTGCCTGCCTGCAGGGCCATGTCCCAGGCGCCGTGCGCGCCCGCGACGACCGGCTGGAGGGCGGCCAGGTACAGCGCGAGGAAGATGTCCTCCACGACGATGACGCCGAGGATGAGACGGGTCTCCGGGCGGCCGATCCGGCCCAGGTCGATGAGGATCTTGGTGACGATCGCGGAGGAGGAGATGCCGAGCACCCCGGCGAGCACCAGCGCCTCGCGCACTCCCCAGCCGAGGGCGAAGCCGAACCCGAGCCCGGCGCCGACGTTCAGCAGCAGGTAGACGCCGCCGGCGGTCAGCAGCCGTTTGCCGCCGTTCTTCAGGTCGTCGAGGTGGAACTCCAGGCCCAGGTAGAAGAGCAGCAGCACCAGTCCGAGCGCGGAGAGCATCTCGAAGTCGTGCGCGTCCTCCACCAGGACGAATCCGGGTGTGTGGGGGCCGAGCAGGATGCCGGCGAGCATGAACAGGGGGATCGTCGGAAGTCCGATCCTGCCGCCGAGGCGGGCGAGGAACGCGGCGGCCAGAAAGGCGCCGCCCATGGCCAGCAGGGTGTCAGCGTGTCCCACGGGCCACCGCCTTCGACCGCGCGGAGGGTCGGGAGGGCTTCACTTGGCAGGGATGGATGCGCATTCTCCTTCGTGTGTGGCACGTCATCTGTGGTACGGCCGGGCGTCGTTGGCCGGCACCGTTGCCGTGACACCGCTCCCGTTCGGCCCGGGGGCGGTGCCGTGGCACCGCTCCCGGGCCGGACGGGGCGCGGACCGGGGCGCGGAGGCACGGGCGGACGCCCGGACCGGGCCGCGGAGCGCACGGACGGGCGGGCGCCGGGGCCCGGCCCGCGTCCACGGCACTACGCCACGACGGCCACCGGCCGCCTCGGCACTCGGGGCGCGGACGGCACGCCTGGACCGGGCCGTGCGGCAACGCCCGCGAACGGGCGGGGTGAGGGCTGGTGCGCGACGTTCCCCGGCCCCCGGGAAAGCCCCGGAGCGCGGCGTCGCTCCACGGTCACACACCGGGCCGGTGCCGCGGCATCGGGGACGGCACCCATAACGTCCGGTGGCCGACACCCATCGTCTGCCGGGAGCGCGCGCCGCTCCGCGGGCGAGGAACACCCGCGGCGCGGCGGGAGGGGGCGCGCCCCGGCCGGCGCCGACCGCGCGCCGCGGTTCCCGCCGACCGCCCCACGCAGTCCGCCCCGCCGCGGGATGCGGCGGGGCGGACGACGTCGCGGACGGTCCGTCAGCACGGCGTGGCTGCCATGAGCTTCTCGAACGAAGCCATGCAGTCCGGGCAGTGACGCGCCCGTTCGCCGTCGGATGCCTCGATACGTTCGCGGAGTCGCTGTCCGCACAGGGTGGCCGCGGCCGATTTGGCCATCACGTGCCACACCAACGCTCCGCCCGCCTTCTCCGGGCCCACGCACATTTCGTACATGTTCGGCCTCCCAGCCTGGACGCCGCTGACACCCTCCAGGAGACACCGGATCGGCCGTCACCAGTAGTGAGCGAGGGCCATTCGGGTGACGGCCGCTTCGTCCCTCCGAGGCGGTGACACACCCGGACGGATAGAAACGATCTGCCAATCGGCCCTACCTGGGTGGGCGCGTGACGTGGCGTCGACGCAGGCGGCCGGGGTTCGGATGCCCTGGTCGGATGGCGACACAGACCGAACCGATCACGCCGGTCCCGGCGGCGGAACCCCGCGGCAAGGGGCGGGTGGTCATCTCCTGGCTGACCACGACCGATCACAAGCGGATCGGCCATCTGTACCTCATCACGTCGTTCGCGTTCTTCCTCATCGCCGGAGTGCTGGCGATGCTGATCCGGGCGGAGCTGGCCCGGCCGGGTCTGCAGCTGCTCTCCAACGAGCAGTACAACCAGGCCTTCACGATGCACGGCACGATCATGCTGCTGCTGTTCGCCACCCCGACCTTCGCCGGATTCGCGAACGCCGTCATGCCGTTGCAGATCGGCTCCCCGGACGTGGCCTTCCCGCGGCTCAACATGCTGTCGTACTGGCTGTTCCTCTTCGGCGGACTGATCGTGCTCGCCGGCTTCCTGACCCCGCAGGGCGCGGCGGACTTCGGCTGGACCGCCTACACGCCGCTCAGCGGCCCGCTCCACGCGCCCTACCTCGGTGGTGACCTGTGGATCATGGGGCTGGCGCTGTCCGGGTTCGGCACCATCCTGGGGTCGGTCAACTTCATCACCACGATCATCTGCATGCGCGCGCCCGGCCTGACCGTCTTCCGCATGCCGATCTTCGTCTGGAACGTGCTGCTGACCTCGGTCCTGGTGCTGCTGGCCTTCCCGGTGCTGGCGGCGGCGCTGCTGGTGCTGGAGGCGGACCGCCACTTCGGCGCGCACGTCTTCGACGCGGAGAACGGCGGGGCGATCCTGTGGCAGCACCTCTTCTGGTTCTTCGGCCACCCCGAGGTGTACATCCTCGCGCTGCCCTTCTTCGGGGTGGTCACCGAGATCATCCCGGTCTTCGCCCGCAAGCCGGTCTTCGGCTACATGGGGCTGGTCGGTGCCACCATCGCCATCGCCGGGCTGTCGGCCACCGTCTGGGCGCACCACATGTTCGCGACCGGTGCCGTGCTGCTGCCGTTCTTCTCGTTCCTGACCTATCTCATCGCCGTCCCGACCGGGGTGAAGTTCTTCAACTGGATCGGCACGATGTGGAAGGGGTCCCTGTCCTTCGAACCGCCGATGCTGTGGGCGGCCGGCTTCCTGGTGACCTTCCTCTTCGGCGGACTGACCGGGGTGATCCTCGGTTCACCGCCGCTGGACTGGCACGTCACCGACTCGTACTTCGTCGTGGCGCACTTCCACTACGTCCTGTTCGGCACGATCGTGTTCGCGATGTTCGGCGGGTTCAGCTTCTGGTGGCCGAAGATAACCGGCCGCATGCTCGACCACCGGCTGGAGAAGGTGCACTTCTGGACGCTGTTCGTGGGTTTCCACACCACGTTCCTGGTGCAGCACTGGCTCGGTGTCGAGGGCATGCCGCGCCGGTACGCCGACTATCTGGGCGTCGACGGCTTCACGGCCCTCAACACCCTCTCGTCCATCGGCGCGTTCCTGCTCGGCCTGTCCACGCTGCCGTTCCTGTACAACGTCTGGAAGACCGCCAGGTACGGCCGGCCGGTCGGGGTCGACGACCCCTGGGGGTACGGCCGTTCACTGGAGTGGGCGACGTCGTGTCCCCCGCCGCGCCACAACTTCCACGCGCTGCCGCGGGTGCGTTCCGAGTCTCCGGCCTTCGACCTCAACCACCCCGAACTCGTCCGGCTCGACCAGGCGGAGCGGACGGGGCGGCGCGACGCCGTGGAGCCGGGGCCGGGGCAGGGGCACAAGGGCGACCGCTGACCGTCGGCGCACCGCACCCGGTTGTCCGGACCAGGGGCCTGGACCGCTGAGAGGCTCCGCGGGCGGCCACGGGCGCCCGCGAGTCGTCGCCGGCCCGCCGGCGAACCGGCGACGACTCGCTTCCGAGGACGGCCGGCGTCACGGGCCGCGTACGCCGGTGACAGCGAAGCCACTGCGCGGGCGGGTCGGGATGCGGCGCAGCGGGATGCGCAGGTCCTGCTCGGGGACCGTGTACTCCAGGCGGGCCAGCCGCACCGCCAGGGACTCCAGCAGGCCCACGGTGATGCGCTCACCGGGGCAGCGGTGACCGGTGGCCGCGTCTCCGCCGCCCTGCGGGATCAGCTCGTCGGGGTCGGGGGGCCGGTGCAGGAACCGCTCCGGCCGGAAGACGTAGGGGTCGCCCCAGAGCTTCTCGTCGTGGTTCTGGCCGTAGACGTCGAGCAGCAGGATCCCTCCGGCCGGGACGGATTCACCGTGCCAGGTCAGTTCCGTGACGGTCCGGCCGCCGAGGAACGGGGCGAACGGGTAGAAGCGGCGGACCTCGTGGGCGAACGCCGTGGCGAACGCGCCGTCCCCGGAGCGCAGCCGCTCCCGGTGGGCCGGCCGGCGGTGCAGGGCGTGGGCGGCGAAGGCCACGAACCAGCTCACAGCGACCGTGGGGCGCAGCGCGTTCAGCAGCTCCACCGCCGCGGTCCCGGCGTCCAGCGGTCCGTCCGGGGCGTCGCGGTGCCGGGCGACCCGGTCGAGCACCGAGTCCGCGGGCGCGGCGACCGCTCCGGAGCGTACGTCCGCGATCAGGCGGGCCGTGCGGGCCTCCTGCCGGGCGCGGGCACGGCGGGCCCGCAGGTGCCGCGGTCCCGGGGTGGCGAAGCCGTCGACCATCGCGATCAGGTCCCGCGCCAGCGGCTCCACGTCCACGGCCTCCGCCGGGAGCCCGGCCCAGCGGCAGACTCCGCGGGTGAGCACCACGCCCGCCTCGTCGAACAGCACGACGCGGGGCCGCTCACTCCAGGAGCGCACGGCCTCGTCCCAGGCCGCGGTGACGTGCTCGGTGAGGCCGGCCACACGGCCGGGGTCGAGCAACGGCAGGAACAGTTCCTTGCGGACGCGGTGGGCCTCCCCGTCGAGGGTGTGGACGGCTCCCTGCCCGAACAGGGTGTCCAGCACGGGTGCGGGGACGGCGCCGTGACGGTGGACGTGTCCCTCGTCGTAGAAGAAGCGCACGGCCTCCGGGCCGCGCACGGCCAGCGCGGGCTTGCCGAGCAGCCGGGTGCGCACCACGGAGTCGGTGCTGTCGCGCATGCGGTTGGGCAGCCAGGCGTACCCCTCGGTGAGCAGAGGCAGGGTGCGGTCCATCAGCGGGCGGCGGTGTGCTTCCATGGCCGGCGAGTGCCCCGGGCCGCGGCGCGGACACCCGGCCTGTCCGGCCCGGTCGGGCGGTGCCGGGTGCGGGCGGTGCGGGCGGTGCCGCTCCGGCCTCGGCGTGGATGTGTCCGGATCCCCGCGGGGGTCTGGAGGTCTGGGGGTCCCACGAGAGCGAGCCGGGCCCCGTGCCCGCGGCTTCGCCCGCCGGGGCGCGCCCCGGCGGGCGATCGCGGCTCCGGCGGCCGGGTGAGCCTTCGCGGGAGGGGTACCCCGTCCCCGTGAGGGTCCGGCCCGGGCGGCCGGGCCCGGCCCGTGCCCCCGGACAGGATCGGATCACCCCCATGTCCCCGTCCCCCGACGACTCCCTGCGGATCCACTTCGTCGGCAACGCGACCGTGCTGCTCCAGTACCGCGAGCTGAGTCTGCTCACCGATCCGAACTTCCTCCACCGCGGCCAGCGCGCCCACCTCGGGTACGGCCTGGTGAGCCGTCGTCTGACCGAGCCCGCGCTGGAACCCGGCGACCTTCCGGAGCTCGACGCCGTACTGCTGTCGCACCTGCACGGCGACCACTGGGACCGCCGGGCCCGGCGGCACCTGTCCCGGTCGCTGCCGATCGTCACCACCCCGCACGCCTCCCGCCGGCTGCAGGGCGTGCACGGGTTCCACCGGGCCGTGGGGCTGCGCACCTGGCAGGCGGAGACCGTGCGGCACGCGGACGCGCAGGTACGCATCACGGCGCTGCCCGGCCGGCACGCCGGGCAGCCCGTCCTGCGATGCCTGCTGCCGCCGGTGATGGGCAGCCTGCTGGAGTTCGGCCCGGCCGACGGTCCCCCGCGGCACCGGCTCTACGTGTCCGGCGACACACTGCTCTTCGACGGCCTGGACGAGATCGCCCGGCGTTTCCCCGCACTGGACCTGGCGGTGCTGCACCTCGGCGGCACGACCCTGCCCGGCGGTTTCGTGGTGACCATGGACGGACGCCAGGGCGCGGAACTCGCCCGGCGCCTCGACCCCCGGCTGGTCCTGCCGGTGCACTACGGCGACTACACCGTCTTCCGCTCCCCGCTCGACGCCTTCCTGGCCGAGGCCGACCGGAAGGGGCTCGCGGACCGGATCGTGCACTGCCGGCACGGACAGCGGGCCGTCCTCGGCCCGGACGGCGGGCCGCCCGCCGTGACGTAGCGGGCGGCGACCGCCGCGCCCCACCCGGTGACCGGGTGGACGCCGCAGTCGTGGGCCCCCTCCTCCACGTCCAGTCGGCCCTGGTGTGCCCGGTCGTGCGGCGCATTCACCCGGCCGCGTTGTCGGTGCGCATCCGTACCTGCTCCTCCAGGCGCCGCAGGCTGCCGTCGAGGGCGTCGGCCACGGCGTGCTCCCCGGGGTCGTGTCCCTCGTCGAAGAACGACAGGTGCACCGTCACCTCACTGGCTCCGCTGTCGATGCCGGCGACCTGGAGCCAGCCGGCGTAGCTGCCCTGCTCGCGGGTGCCCCATTCGAGCCGCAGCTGCTCCGGCCGGGCGCTGAGCAGTGCGGAGGTGTCCTGGTCGGTGCGGTCCTCGTGCACGGTGACGGCCGGCAGGCCCTCGGCCTCCACGTGCAGGTCCCGGGGCAGCCAGGCGTCCAGTTGGCCGACGTTCGCGGCCTGGTCGAAGACCTGCTCGGGCTGGGCGGGCATGGTGCGGGAACGCTCGTACTCGGTCATGTGGCACCACTCCTTCGCGCTCGGTGCCGTACGGGGTGACGCGTGCCCTGTTCTGCCCGGGCCGAAGCGCCCGGCGCGTGATCCGCTCGACTTCTGCCCGGGCCGTGGCTCCCGGCGTGTGATCCGCTCGACGGGCGAGGCCCGGCACGCGGTGCCAGACTGCTGCGCAGCGTGCCCCGGCACGACGGGTTTCTCGACGAGGGGAGACGGGGTGTCGACGTCAGAGGCGACCGACGTGCTGCTCGAGTTTCTCGCCGATCCCGGCCATCTGACGCTGGACCTGCGCACCGCCGTGGCCCGTTGCGCCAAGGCCCTGGACCTCCAGCACGCCGTGGTCTACCTCGTCGACCTGCAGCAACGGCATCTCGTACCGCAGACCGACGTGGCGTCGGCCATGCCCGTCGACGGCTCACTCGCGGGCTGGGCCTACCGTACGCAGGCACTGCGGGTGGAGGAGTCGGAGACGGGCGGTGTCACGGCGTGGCTGCCCCTGGTGGACGGCGCCGAGCGGCTCGGCGTGCTGGCGGTGCACTCGTCGGCGCTCACCTCCGCCGCGCTTGTCCGGGGACGGGCGCTGGCCTCGCTGCTGGCCATGATGATCACCTCGAAGCGGGCCTTCGAGGACTCCTTCATCCGGCACACCCGCACCCAGCGGATGCACCTGCCCTCCGAGATGCTCCGCGCGTTTCTGCCGCCGCGCACCATCGGCAACGCGCACGTCGTGTCGACGGCCGTCCTCGAACCGGCCTACGAGCTCGGCGGCGACGCCTTCGACCACTCACTCACCCGGAAGACGCTGCACGTCTCGGTCATCGACTCCATGGGTCACGACCTGGCCTCCGGGCTCACCAGCGCGGTGGCGCTGGCCGCCTGCCGCAACGCCCGGCGCAACGGGGCCGACCTGCCCACCCTCGTGCGGGGCGTCGACGACGCCCTGGCCAGCTGGCTGCCGGAACAGTACTGCACCGCTGTCATCGCCCAGCTGGACTTCGAGACCGGTCTGCTGCACTGGAGCAACTGCGGCCACCCCGCGCCCCTCCTGATCCGGGACGAGCAGTTGATCGTCGACGCGCTGGAGCGGGACGCCGACCCGCCGATGGGCGCGCCGGCCCAGCTCTCCACCGAGCCGCGCCGGACGCACGAGGTGAGCCTGCAACCCGGTGACCGGGTGCTGATGTACACCGACGGGGTCACCGAGGCGCGCACCCGGGAGGAGAAGCTGTTCGGGCTCGAACGGTTCGCGGACTACGTCATCCGCGCCACGGCGGGCGGCGAGCTGGCGCCCGAGGTGCTGCGGCGCCTGATCCACTCGATTCTGGACTCGCAGACCGGCGGGCAGCTGCGGGACGACGCGACGATCCTGATGTTCGAATGGCGGCCGCCGGTCCGCTGACGTCGCCGCCGCGCGGTGGCCCGACGTCAGATCCGGTGCCCCCGCGCACGCAGCCACTCGTGCACCGTGTCCTTGTCCGACGGGGTGATCCGGACGGGGCCCTCCACATAAGGGCCCTCGTCCTCGGTGAAACCGGTGTCCGTGATCCTCGCGGTGACCCAGGTGGCCAGGTCCTGGGCGGCCCGCTCGGACAGCGCACCCCGTTCCCAGCCGGTACGGGCCTCGTGGGCCGCGGCGGGGTCATGGGCTTCGGTCTCCGCCAGCCACGCCGCCACCAGCCGTTCCACGGTCCCGCTCCGGTGGCCCTCGGACCCGGTCCGCTGCCGTTCCCGCTCTCGCTCCCGCTTGTCGTTCATGCCGTCCGAGTGCCCGGAAACGTGCCGGTGCCTCGCCTCCGGGACGGCCTTCGTGTCGGCGGTACCTCGCCGGGTACCCGAAACCCCAGAGGAGGACCGATCCGGACCGACCTGCTCAGAAATGATCATGTGATCATGCTTGTTCCTGTTTGACACGGTTTGATCTGGTCGCACCCGGCTCGGTTCGGCCTCCGGTCGGGTCCGGTCCGCAGAGATCAGGTCCGATCCGCAGAAGGCGACTGCCCGGGAAGGGGACAGCGATGACGCAGCACGCCGACGACCGCGCTCTCGACCAGCGCGCCGGCGTTTCCGAGCTCCGTCTGGCAGCGGGGGACCCCGAACTCGTCCCCCAGAACGACGTCCGCCACGAGGATCTCCCGCTCGACCGCAACCAGGCGATCCTGCAGGCGGCCAAGCAGGTGGGCTCGATCCTGAAGAAGAAGGAGCACCCGTTCGCGCTGGCCGGCAGCGTCGCCGTGTACGCGCACGGCGGCACCCAGAACCTCCAGCACGACGTCGACTTCTGCATCCGGCCCGACGACGCGGACGCCGTCGCCGCGACGCTGCGGGAAGCGGGCCTGGCGGTGTACACGCCGCCCGAGGACTGGCTGCTGAAGGCGAACTGCCTGGGCCAGCAGGTCGACCTCATCTTCGAACTGGCGCACGAGCCCGTCACGGCGCAGCTGCTGGCACGGGCCCGGGATCTCTCGGTCGACTCGGTACTCATGCCGGTCCTGTCGCCGACCGACCTGCTCCGCGGTCTGCTGGCGGCCTTCTCGGAGCACCACTGCGACTTCGGGGCGGTCCTGCCGATCGCCCGCACGCTGCGGGAGAAGATCGACTGGGACGAACTGCGCCGCGACTGCGGCGACGCCCCGATGCCCGCCGCGTTCTTCTTCATCCTCGAACGGCTGGAGATCATCCCTCCGGCCCCTTCCGTGCAGGAGGAGCAGCGATGAGCGATCCCGTCGCACACCAGGGACCCGCGGCGAGCGACACCGCTTCCGCCGCCGGGAACGTCGAGTACCGCGTCGCCCACCTGCACGACCGGCTCGCCGCGGAGGAGCTCGGCGAGCTCGGGGTCCGGGCCGAGATCCGGGCCGGCGCGATCGTGATCACCGGCACGGTGCCCTCCGCACAGTGCCGCGAGACCCTGCTGCGCATCGCCCACGAGGAGCTGGCCGGGCTCACCGTGCACACCGACGTCGTGGTGGCGGAGACGACCGGCCCCGACCACGCGGAGGAGCTGTGATGGTCCGCGTCGCCGCCGTCGGAGACATCCACATGGGCCCCGACAGCCAGGGACTGCTGCGCCCCGCCTTCGAGACCCTGCCCGACTGTGCCGACCTGCTGCTGCTCGCCGGGGACCTCACCCGGCACGGCACGCCGGAGGAAGCACGGGTGGTGGCACAGGAGGTACGTGACCTGCCGGTGCCGGTGGTGGCCGTCCTCGGCAACCACGACCACCACGACGAACGGCCCGAGAAGGTCACCGCACTCCTCCAGGACGCCGGCGTGAGAGTACTGGAGGGCGAGGGGACCGTCGTGGAGTGCGCCGGGACCCGGGTGGGCATCGCCGGAGTCAAGGGGTTCGGCGGCGGTTTCGTCGGCCGCAGCGCGGGAGAGTTCGGCGAGCCGATCATGAAGGAGTTCGTCCGCACCACCCGCCGCTCGGCGGACAGCCTGCACGCCGCGCTGAAGGAGCTGGCCGACGAGGGCTGCACCGCCCGGGTGGCGCTGACCCACTTCTCCCCCGTCGCCGACACGCTCGCCGGGGAGCCGCCGGAGATCCACCCGTTCCTGGGCAGCTATCTCCTGGCCGAGGCGATCGACACGGCCGGCGCGGATCTCGCCGTGCACGGCCACGCCCACCTGGGCTCCGAGCACGGGATGACGGCGGGCGGGGTACGGGTGCGCAACGTGGCCCAGCCCGTCATCCGCCGGGCGTTCAACGTCTACCGGCTGGGCGCGGCCGCCTGAGCACCGCCCGGGGCGTCAGGGCCGGCCGGTGTCGTCCGTCGTGCGTCCCAGGCAGGTGACGTCCGCGGGATCCATGCCCGCCGTCTCGATCACGTGGAAGCCCATACGGTCGTAGAAGGCCCTGGCCGGTGTGTTGGCCGTGGCCATGACCAGGTGGACGGCCGGGACGCCGCGCTCCCGGAGCGCCCGCCAGAACGTGCGCATCAGCGCCCGGCCGTGTCCGCGGCCCTGCCAGTCGGGCAGCAGGTCGATGTGCAGATGGGCCGGGTACGCGGCCAGTTCGGGGACGATCATCCGCTCCGGGTCGTGCAGCAGCTCGGCCATGGCCTCGTCCGGGGTGCCGGGCGGACCCTCCGGCGCGGGATAGCGGTCCGCGACCCGCGGCAGCCACTTGGCACGGAACTCCTCCGCGAAGCGCGGGGTGTCCGCCGTGCCGAGGATGTAGCCGACGGCCCGGCCCTGTCCGTCGTCCAGTACGAAGGCCAGGTCCGGGTCCAGGTGGACGTAGGGGGCGGCGAAGATGGCGGGCAGGACGGCGGGGTCGGCGTAGACGGGCCGGCTGTCCCGGCCGTTGTGCGCGGTGCGGATGCAGATGTCGTCGAGGGCCGGGGCGTCGGAGGGACGGTACGGGCGTACGTCGGCAGTCGGAGTCACCGCAGCATCCTGCCCGTCTGGGAGCGCTCCCACAAGTGGTCGGCGTCGAACGGCGGCGCCCGGGTACCCGGCGGCCGGCAAGGTGACGGAAGTTGGCGGGAGGCCGGCAATGGAGGATTCGGCGGACCGGATCGCGCAGCCGTGGGGCGGCAGGGTGCCCTACGGGCGGCACGAGACCTGGCCGGCCCGGGTGGACACGTTCCTCGCGGAGGGGGTGGACCCCTCGTCGGTGCAGCGGTGGGTGCAGTCGGCGTCGATCCTGCACTCCGACGGCGACGCCATGGACATCGCGGTGGCGGACGGCCGGATGGTGGGCGTACGGGGCCGTGACGTGGACCGGGTCAACCGGGGCCGGCTCGGCCCGAAGGACCTGTTCGGGTGGCAGGCGAACGCCTCCCGGGACCGGCTGACCCGGCCGCTGGTACGGCGGGACGGGCGGCTGGTGGAGACGGACTGGGACACGGCGATGGACCTGGTGGCCGCCCGCTCGCGCGAGCTCCTCGACGAGCGGGGACCCGGCTCGATCGGCTTCTACACCTCCGGCCAGCTCTTCCTCGAGGAGTACTACACCCTCGCGGTGCTCGCCCGGGCCGGGATCGGCACCAACCACCTCGACGGCAACACCCGGCTGTGCACGTCGACGGCCGCGGAGGCGCTGAAGGAGACCTTCGGCTGCGACGGACAGCCCGGCAGCTACGACGACTTCGACCACGCCGACGTGGTCGCGCTGTTCGGTCACAACATCGCCGAGACCCAGCCCGTGCAGTGGATGCGGCTGCTGGACCGCATGGAGGGGGCCGATCCGCCGCGCCTGCTGTGCGTGGACCCACGGCCCACGCGGGTGGCCCGGCACGCGGCCGTGCACCTCGCACCCCGCGTCGGCACCAACGTCGCCCTGCTCAACGCGCTACTGCACGAGACGATCCGGCACGAGAGGATCGACCGCGACTTCATCGCCGCGCACACCGTCGGCTTCGAGGAGCTGGCCGACCGCGTCGCCGACTGCACGCCCGAGTGGGCCGCGGGCATCTGCGACGTGCCCGCCGCCCGGATCGAGGAGGCGGCCGAACTCGTCGGCACCACCGACGCGTTGGTCTCCACCGTCCTCCAGGGCGTCTACCAGTCCCACCAGGCCACCGCCGCGGCGGTGCAGATCAACAATCTGCACCTGATCCGGGGCATGCTGGGCCGCCCGGGCGCCGGCCTGCTCCAGATGAACGGCCAGCCCACCGCCCAGAACACCCGTGAGTGCGGCGCCAACGGCGACCTGCCGGGCTTCCGCAACTGGCAGAACGACGCCCACGTCGCCGACCTCGCCCGGGTGTGGAACGTCGAGCCGGGGACCATCCCGCACTTCGCGCCGCCCACGCACGCGATGCAGATGTACCGGTACGCCGAGCAGGGCTCGATCCGGATGCTGTGGATCAGCGGCACCAATCCCGCCGTATCGCTGCCCGAACTCCCCCGGATCCGCTCGATCCTGACGCAGGAGCGGCTGTTCACGGTGGTGCAGGACCTGTTCCTCACGGAGACGGCGCACCTGGCCGACGTGGTGCTGCCCGCCGCGACCTGGGGCGAGAAGACGGGCGCGCTCACCAACGCGGACCGCACGGTGCACCTGTCCGAGAAGGCGGTCGAACCGCCCGGCGAGGCCAGGCCCGACCTGGACATCTTCCTGGACTACGCACGGCGCATGGACTTCCGGGACAAGGACGGCGGCCCGCTGATCACCTGGGACGACCCCGAGTCGGCGTTCGAGGCGTGGAAGCGGTGCAGCGCGGGCCGCCCCTGCGACTACACCGGCCTGTCCTACGCCAAGCTGCGCGACACCAGCGGCATCCAGTGGCCCTGCGACGAGTCGGCCCCGGAGGGCACCGCGCGGCTGTACACGGACGGCATCAGCTGGGCCCGCCCGGACCTGTGCGAGAGCTACGGCAAGGACCTGGAGACCGGGGCGTCCGACGAGGTCGTGGAGTACCGCTCGCTCAACCCGGACGGCAAGGCGATGCTGAAGGCCGCCGCCTACCGGCCGCCGCACGAGGAGCCGGACGAGGAGTATCCGTTCCAGCTCACCACGGGCCGGACGATCTACCACTTCCACACCCGTACGAAGACCGGACGGGCGCCCCAGCTCCGCGACGCCGCCCCGGACGTGTGGGTGGAGATCTCCACCGCGGACGCGGACCGGCTCGGCCTCGGCGAGGGCGACCTGGTCGAGGTCGCCGGCGAACGGGGGTCCCTGCGGGGGCGGCTGCGGGTGACCGGCATTCGGCCGGGGCTGCTGTTCGTGCCGTTCCACTACGGCTACTGGGACACCGGGGACGGGTCGGGCCCGGGCCCCGGCACCCCCGGGCGGGCGGCGAACGAGACGACCGTCACCGACTGGGACCCGGCCTCCAAGCAGCCGCTGTTCAAGACGGCCAGGGCCGCCCTCACCCTCGTCGAGCGCGGCGACGGCAGGCCGTCCCCCGCACCCACCACCACCGCGTCGGCACCGGCCGCCGGCGGCGTCGCGCGGCCCACCGCCGCCGGACCGGCGGGGGCGCGCACGGCACAGACGCCGGCACGGTTCCCGCACGGCCGCGAGGGAGGCGCCCGGTGAACGGCATCACCCTGACCCTGCGCACGCTGCATCGCGGCGAACGGCACCTGGCGCACGACCTGGTGACCGTCGCCGAACGGCACCGCACGGAGCACGAGATCCATCACGTCGCCACCGACCTCGCCGTCTGGTCCCGGGAACACGTCCGGCGGCTGGCGGAGGCCGCCGCGCACCAGGACGTGAAGCTGGGCGAAGCGCCGGACCACTCCTCGGACGGCGTCTTCGCGACGCTGCGGAAGAAGGCGTCGGAGGCGGTGGTGCACCGGCCCGAACCGGGGCTGCTGCTCCTGCGCGACCTGCGGGAACTGCACGTCGCCGCCGCGGAGAACTCGCTGCACTGGGAGATGCTCGCCCAGGCCGCCCAGGCGTCCGGGGACGGCGGGCTGCTGGGGCTCGCCTCCGCCTGCCATCCGCGGACGCTGCGCCAGATGCGCTGGACCAACACCATGATCAAGAACCTGTCACCGCAGATCCTGAACAGCCTGTGACCTGCGTGGAACCCGCACGGTACGGGGCCGGCGAGCGCCGTCGCCGCGCCGGGCGCCGAATGGCGCCGCCCGGTCCGGGCACCTGATGATCCCCGTAGGCGTCACGTCCTCGGTCGTGCCCTGCCGGTCCCGCGGTACCTCTTGGAGAGAGCGAGAGAGCGTCATGAGTCTTTTGCGTATGGTCGGCCGTCCGATGCTCGCCTCGATGTTCGTCGCGGGTGGTCTGCAGTCCCTGCGCAGGCCGGAGGAGGTGGCCCCGGCGGCGGAGCCGGTCGTGCGGCCGGTGGCCGACCGGGTGGCGGTGCTGCCGGACCGCACCGAACACCTCGTACGGCTCAACGGCGCCGTCCACGTGGTCGGCGGGATCATGCTCGGGCTCGGCCGCCGGCCGCGGGCGGCCTCGCTGGCCCTCGCGGCGACGCTGGTCCCCACCACCCTGGCGGCGCACCGCTACTGGGAGGCGGAGGACCCGTCCGACCGCGCCCAGCAGCGCGTCCACTTCCTGAAGAACCTGTCCATGATGGGCGGGCTGCTGATCGCGGCCGACGACACCGGCAGTGCCCCCTCCCTGCTGTGGCGGGGCCGGCACGCCGCCCAGGACCTGCGGCACGACGCCCGCCTGGTGCGCCGTTCGATGCGGGCCGCGGCAGGCCCCGCGGCGGCCGCGGGCGGTGTCCGGGCCAGGCTCGGCGCAGCGGCCGCGGGCGGTGTCCGGACCAGGCTCGGCGCAGGGGTCCGCACCTGCCGGTCGTCCTGGCCGATCCGCGCCCGCCACCGGTGAACCGGGCGTTAGCCCGCTGGGTGTGGGGGGACCCGACGCCCGTGGCGGGTCGGTCCCGTAACCGCCACGACCTGGATGGAGGTGGAACATGGGACACGGAGGAAACGTCATCGACGAGCTGACGACCGATCACCGTGAGGTCGAGGAGCTCTTCGGCAGGATCGAGGCGCTGCCGTCCGGTCACAAGGACCGCAAGCTGTACGCCGATCAGGCCACGATCGAGCTGATCCGGCATTCGGTGGCGGAGGAGGCGTATCTCTACCCGGCCGTTCGTGAGCACGTGGCGAACGGGGGTGCCCTCGCGGACAAGGAGCTCGAGGACCACGCCGAGGCCGAGCAGATCATGAAGGACCTGGAGGGCTGCGCGGCGGACGACGCCGACTTCGACCGGTTGATCGGCATGCTGATGAGCGAGATCCGTGCGCACGTCGCCGACGAGGAGGGCAACCTCTTCCCGAGGCTCCGGGAGGCATGCCCCGCCGAAGCCCTGGACCAGTTGGGCGACAAGGTCCGCCGGGCGAAGAAGACGGCGCCGACGCGACCGCACCCCTCCGCCCCGGACAAGCCCCCGATGAACAAGCTCCTGGCGCCCGGGGCGGGGATGGTCGACCGGGTGCGGGACGCGATGTCGGGGCGGGGCAAGCCCGGCTGAGCCCGCCGCCACCATCGCCACCCGGTGGCCGCGTGCGAGGGGCCCGTCGCTGTGGGCGACGGGCCCCTCGCACGCGCCCGGTCAGCTCTCCGCCCACGCTCTCCTCACGCTCCTCACGTGGGACTGACTCACGTGGGACTCACGCCCACCACTCCCCCGCCCGTTCGGTCGTCGCCGTCGGGACCGGGTCGGGCCGCCCGCGGAGGGAGTCGACGGTGCGTTCCAGACCGTCCTGCCAGGTCACGCCCGGAAGCCAGCCGAAGATCTCGCGGGCGAAGCCCGTGACCGGCCGGGGCTCGACGGGCGGGTCGTCCGGCCCGTCGACGAACGCCAGCGGCGAGTCGGATCCGGCCAGGTCGATCACCCGGCGGGCGATCTCGACGGCTGTGGGCTCCTCGTCTCCGCCGATGTCCACGGGCCGTACCGAGCGGCCGGCCGCGACCAGCAGCACGCCGTCGACCATGTCGTCGACGTAGCAGAGGGGGTGAGTCCGGCTGCCGTCCCCGGTGACGGTGACCGGCCGGCCGGACAGCGCCTGCCGGATGAAGGCGGCCGGTGTCCCCCCGTCGTCCGTCCGCATGCCGGGGCCGTAGCCGTTGAACAGCCGGACGATCCCGGCGTTCGAGCCGTGGGCGCCCGCGTGCGCGGCGACCAGTGCCTCGGAGAACCGGACGGCCTCGGCGCAGGCGCTGTGCGGGCCGACCGGGTCGGCGTCGCTCGCGTGGTGGGCGCCGGGCGGCGAGGAGGCGAGGAGGAACCGGGCGCCGTCCCGGCCGGCGACGGCCAGCGCCGCCCGGGTGCCGAGGCTGCCGGCGTCGAGGATCTCCCCGGGCCGGTCCGGCCAGGCGGCCTGGGACACGGGACCCGCCAGGTGCAGGACCAGGTCGTAGGGGCCGGTGAGCGCGTCCGCGCAGCCGGGCTCGGTGATGTCCCGTTCCAGGAAGCGGAAGCCGGGGCGGCCGGCGAGGTGGGCCACCTTCTCGGCGCGGCCGGTGGAGAGGTTGTCCAGACAGTCGACTTCGACACCCGAATCCAGCAGGCGGGTGCACAGACGGGAGCCGAGGAACCCCGCGCCGCCGGTCACCAGGACCCGGCCCCAGGCCGGGCGGGCCGCTGCCCGCGGGCCGAACGCCGCCATCGGCATCATGAGGCGATCTTCCTTCCCCTGCGAAGCGCTGACGAGCGTGCCCCGGGTGCCCCGCCGGGTCGCTTTCATGCTCTGACGGCTGCCGCGGCCCCTTCCGTCGGACCGCGCGGCCGGCCGGTCGGCCGGTCCGGCGGTCCGGCGGTCCGGTCCGGTGGTCCGCTGTGGCGACCGTCACGGCCGCCGCTCCCGGCACCAGGGGCGCCGGGAGCTGTGATCAAACCCACTCGTCTCGTCAAGTACGGCCACGGGGCTGGGATTTGGTGCGAGCCGACCGAGCTGGAGGGTAGGCGCCGGCGATGACTCGCCGGTCCCTTCTGTCACGATGGTCGGCGCCGTCATCCGGCTCCGTGGAGTGGCCGCGCAGTGCAGCCGGCCTTCTCGCTCCCGTCCCGTTCCCCTTCTGGGTCTCACGACTCGTCTTCGAGTGGCGCACTGTGTCTTCTTCCCCCGCCCCCGCCCCGACGGCCTCCGCGCCGCCTCCCGCCCCGGCACCGGCCGAGGCCGCGTCCCGTTCACCGTGGCGGTCCCTGAGGTACCGCAGCATGCGCTGGTGGTCGGTCGCGAACTTCGTGTCGAACGCCGGTACGTGGATGCAGCTCACTGTGCAGAACCTGCTGGTCCTGCAGATCACCGGGTCCGCCGCCGCGACAGGTCTGTCGATGTCCGTCCAGGCCGCGCCGGCGCTGCTGATCAGCGTGTTCGGCGGTGCGGCTGTCGACCGTTGGCCGCGGAGACTGACCGCCGCGGTCAGCCAGGCGCTGCTCGGCGCGGTCGCGTTCGTGACGGCGCTCATGGTGGCGCTCGACCGGCTCGACGTGACCTCCCTCATGGTGCTGGCCGCCGTCACCGGCGTCATCGCCACCGTCGACGGCCCGGCGTGTTCGCTGCTGGGCAATGATCTGGTCCCGCCTCAGGACGTGCCCTCCGCGATCGGGGTGGGCGCGCTGGTCCACCAGGCGGGCCGGCTCACCGGCGCCGCGCTGGCCGGAGTGACGGTCGGCTTCCTCGGCACGGCCGCCGCCTACGCCGCCAACGGGCTCTCCTTCCTGTTCGTGGCCTCGGTCATCCCCTTTCTGCGTCCAGCACGCGGAGCGGTCAAGCACATCGGCGGCGAAAAGCGCCGCGGTACGGCGGACGCCATGACGGTGCGGGAGGGGCTGGCCTTCTTCGCGCGCCGTCCCCGGCTGCTCGCGCTGGCCGGTGTCACCGGGGTCAGCGCGGTCTTCGGGCGCAACTACCAGCTCACCCTGGCCGTGCTCGTCACCGGACCGCTCGCGGGCGGCGCCGGCTCGTTCGGCACGGTCTCCACGGTGCTGGCGGCCGGCGGCATCGTCGGCGCGGTCCTGGGTGCCCGGCTGCGCCGGCCTTCCGTGCGGATCGTGGGCGCGCTGGCGGCGGCGGGCGGACTGCTGCAGGTGGTGGCCGGACTGTCGCCGTCGCTGGCCGTCCTGCTGGTGATGGTGCTGCCGATGGCCGTGGTGGAGTCCGTCTCCGACACCGCGGGCACCGCGGTGCTCCAGACCGACCCGCCCGCGCACATGCGGGGCCGGGTGCTCGGAGTGTGGGGCAGCATCGGCACGGTGTGGAGCCTCGGCGGCCCGCCGGCCCTCGGCCTGCTGATGGAGCTGGCCGGTGCGCGCGGCGCCCTCATCGCGGGCGGACTGATCATCGCCGGCACCATCGGCGCGGGCTATCTCCTGCGCGAGCGCCGGTCCACGGCGCCGGTGACGGTGCGTGCCGGGGACGCCGACGCACCGGAGCGGGCGGCACTGGGGGCGGCTGCCTGAGCGGGTGGCCAGGTCAGGCCGCACTCGGGGCGGCTGCCTCAGCGGGGGAGCTGATGCGGCCCGGTCCGGCGGGACCCCGTGGAACGTCCGCCGGGCCCCGCCGTGGAACGTCTGCTCCGCTGTCGGTGCGGGCCGGGCGGGTGACGCGGACCGGTGCCGGCGCCGGCCGGATGACGCGGACCAGTGCCGGCTCCGGCCGGATGACGCGGACCGGCGCCGGGGCCGGCCGGGCAGGGGTCTAGGCGGCGAGCGCCCGGCCCGGGTCCAGCCGGGCGACAAGCTGGGCGTGGTGCAGTTCGGCGACGGGCCCCGCGAGGTCGGGGTGGCGCAGCAGCGTCGCCGCCCGCCGGTCGTGCTCGTCGGGCGCGAGCAGGCGGCGGAACTCGACCGGCGTACCGGACGGCGTACGGGGCGTGTGGCCGCCCCCGTCCAGCGCGGCCACCGCCAGGGCGGCGAGTTCCGGATCGGTCAGCAGGCAGGCCGCCCAGCTCGTCACGACCTCGTCCACCCAGGTGCGCCAGGCGTCCCCGTCCGGGTCGGGGGCCGCCGTGCCGTCCGCGCCGGTGATCCAGTCCAGCCGGGCGGAACCTCCGGGGCCCGCCATGCCCATCAGCGCGACGTCCATCGGGGTCGGGTAACGCAGCCGGGCCGCGACCGTCACGGCCTGCCGCGCCTGCGCCTCGCACAGGGCGCGGGCCAACGCTCCGCCGGACGCCGGATAGGCGCACGTGAGCCACTGGGCGGTCGCCGCGATGACGGGGGAGAGATCTGTATGCACTGCCGGGCCGTCCGAACTACTCGTCGTGGGGACAGGAAGCTGGTCGTCGTGGGGGGCACGGGTCCTGGACGACCGTAGCCCGCGACTTCCGGCGCGGACCATGGCCCGGCTCTCGTCGACGGCGTGGCCTCGGACACATCCGCGGGCCGGCCCGCGGACCCGGAGACGCGCGGCCCGGCCTGCACGCACCGCGTCCCCGTCCGGGGGTGCGCTCCTGGGGCCCCCGGGCCGTCCTTGCCGACCAGCAGGTGCCCGCCCGGCTCACCGCGCGGAGGAGGAGCCCTGAGCACCACCGTCCTCTCCGGGGCCGTACCCGTGGTCCTGCTCCTGGGTGCCCTGGTCGTCGCCGTGCTGCGCCCGCCGGGGACTGCCGGAGGCCGCGGCCGCCGTCCGCCGCGCCGTCCGTGGTGCTGGGCACGGTCGCCCCGCACCAGCCGGGCGTCCGCTCACTCGGTCGCCACGACGATGCAGCGCCGCAGTTCCTCCACCGCTTCCGGGGCTCCCTCGACCGTCACGCCGTCGTCCCCGCCGGTGCCCTCCCGGTTCCACAGCCGGCGCAGCACGGCCTCCGGGGTGCCGCTGAACGTCACGTCGGCCGGCCCGTCGCCGTCGCCGTCCGTCACGGTGAGCTCCCCCGGACCGGTCCGCACCCGCCACGCGGAGTCACCGGCCCGCACCAGGAACGTATGCCCCGGCGAGCCGGCCAGGACGTCGGTGAAGTAGTCGCCCCACTCGGCGACGGAGTACGCGGCGAAGACCTTGAGCAGCTCGTCGATGCCGTCCACGGCGAGATCGGCCGGGACGGGCGCGACGGGCCGGCCGGTGGCGAGTTCGGCGTCGATGCGGTGGACGACGGTCTCCTGTGCCATCCGCCGCATCCAGAAGCCGACGCTCTGGTCGGGGCCGTACCAGGTGGCGGCCGGATCCGCGGGAGCGCGGACGGCGAAGTCGGCGCGCAGCGCGGCGTAGCCCCGGTCGAGCAGCGCCGTCGGCTCCTCCTCGGCGAACTCCTCCGGCGGCCAGGGCTCGCGCTCGACGCCCTCCCGGATGGCGACGCTCTTGTGCAGGTAGACCTCGCCGACGTGACGGGTCAGATCGGCGACGGTCCAGCCGGGGCAGGTGGGCACCGGGGCGTCGGCGTCGGTCTCCACGACGGCCCGCAGCCGGTCGTGGTCGGCCGCGAGGCAGTCGAGGAAGCGGGTGAACTCCATGCGGCAGAGCCAAGCACACGCTCAGGGACGGGGCACCGTGTTTTCCCGTCCCGGCGGGAGCCGCCCCGCGCTCACCAGGCCACGCTGGGAACCGCGGGTCGGCGCACGGCCTCCGCGGCGTCCCTCAGGTGGAGGGCGACGGTGATCAGGGCACGCAGGGCGGAGGGGCGGAGGCTCTGGGCGCTCTCGGCGGCCAGGACCAGCAGGCACCCCGCGGCCTGCTCGACGACCGGGACCGAGAACGCGAAGTCGTCGCCGTCGGCCCCGCGGAACGCACGCCAGGGGGCCGCGGCGCCGTCGATGGCCTTCTGGACCGCCTGCTCGAGGTGGAGCGCCGCCTGTTCGCACACGGCGGCGGGCAGGGTGATGGTGCGATGGAACGCTGAACTGGTCATAATCCCACTGCTCCCCCGTACCCGGGGCGCTCGATCGGCGTACCGGGCGTTTTTCACCGGGTCGGCCGCAGCCCGGCCCTAGTCTGGTGGCCGTGCGCCCCGCCTCCTCGCCCTCGGCCGCCGCGGCCCGCTTCACCGGCCGGCCGGTGACCGGTGAACGCCCGCTGTCCGGGGCGCTCACCGAAGTCACCCTCGACGACGGGCGCACGGTGATGGTCAAACGCGGCGACAGCACCGGAGCGGCGCGGGCCGAGGCCGCCGGGCTGCGCTGGCTGGCGGGCGCCCGCGCGGTGCGGATCCCCACGGTGCACGGTGACGACGAGCGCTGGCTGGTCACCGACCGTGTGGCACAGGGCCGGGCGAGTGCCGGGGCGGCGGTCCGGTTCGGCCGGGAGCTGGCCGCGCTGCACGCCGCCGGGGCGCCGGCCTTCGGTGCCGCGCCGCCCGGCGGGCCCGAGGACGCGTACATCGGGCTCGCCCCGATGCGCAACGCCACCGGAAGCGACTGGCCGCGCTGGTACGCCGAGCACCGGGTGCTGCCGTATCTGCGCGGCGCCGTCGACGCGGGTACCGTCCGGGCGGCCGAGGCCGCCGACGTGGAGCGGGTGTGCGAGCGGCTGCCCGAGCTGGCCGGGCCCGCGGAGCCGCCCGCCCGGCTGCACGGCGACCTGTGGAACGGCAACGTGCTGTGGGGTGCCGACGGGCACGTCCACCTGATCGACCCGGCAGCGCACGGCGGGCACCGGGAGACCGACCTGGCGATGCTGCGCCTCTTCGGCTGTCCGCATCTGGACCGGATCCTGGACGGCTACCGGGAGACGGCGCCGCTCGCCGAGGGCTGGGCCGACCGCGTCGGCGTGCACCAGCTCTTCCCGCTGCTGGTGCACGCCGTGCTGTTCGGGCGCGGCTACGCCGTGCAGGCGCTCACGGCGGCCAGGGCGGCACTGCGGCGCCCGGGGTGAGCGTCAGCGCGTCACGACGTGCCGCTCGTTGGGGACGCAGTGGGTCATCGTCAGGCCCTCGACGTCGCGCGGCGGGTTCTTGCCGAGGTTGGCCAGCCGCTCGCGGTCCTCGTCGGTGAGGTCCTGGCTGGCCAGCGGCTTCAGGTGCGAGACGTCCTGCGGGCTGATGCCGAGGCCCTCGCCGACCCGGAGGCCGAGGTCGTTCTCGACCAGCAGGAAGTGCCACACCATGCGCTCCTGCACCGGACGGTCGCACTGGGAGAGCAGATTGACGAAGTTCGCCACGAGGTCGTCGCGCTCCCACTGCTCCAGCAGCAGATAGCGCTGTCCGGCCTGCAGGTAGTCGTTGGTGCGCGGGATGCGCGCGCGGGTGAGCCGCCCCCGGATCTCCGGTCCCTGCTCGTCGTGGGTGGGGTACTGGCCCTCGCGCAGGCCGCCGGTGATCGACGGCTCGTAGTTGACGATCGGGTTCTCGCCGCCGCCGTCCTGGTAGTAGGCCATCTGGCCGTCGCGCTGGTTGGTGCGCACGTCGGCGTGCTTGGCCTGGTTGACGGGCAGCTGGAGGTAGTTCGGACCGACCCGGTGGCGCTGGGTGTCGCTGTAGGAGAACGTGCGGCCGACCAGCATCTTGTCGTCGGAGAAGTCCAGTCCGTCGACGAGCACGCCGGTGCCGAAGGAGATCTGCTCGTTCTCGGCGAAGTAGTTGTCCGGCATCCGGTCGAGCACCATCCGGCCGACCGGCTTCGCCGGGAACTCCTGCTCGGGCCAGGTCTTGGTGTCGTCGAGCGGGTCGAAGTCGAGCTCCGGGTGGTCGTGGTCGTCCATCATCTGGACGAGCAGCTCCCACTCGGGGTAGTCGCCGCGGGTCACGGCGTCGTAGAGGTCCTTGGTGGCGTGGCCGAGGTCGTGGGCCTGGACGTTGGCGGCGTCCTCCTCGGTCATGCTGCGGACGCCCTGCTTGGGCATCCAGTGGTACTTGACGAGCTTGGTCTCGCCCGTCGTGTTGACCCACTTGTAGGTGTTGACGCCGAAGCCCTGCTGGTGGCGGTAGTCCGCCGGGATGCCGCGCGGGCTGAACAGGTTGACCAGCATGTGCATGGACTCCGGCGTCTGCGACATGAAGTCGAAGATGCGCCGGGGCTGCTGCGTGAAGGTCACCGGGTCCGGCTTGAGGGCGTGGATGACGTCCGGGAACTTGATCGCGTCGCGGATGAAGAAGACGGCGAGGTTGTTGCCGACGAGGTCCCAGTTGCCGTCCTCGGTGTAGAACTTCACCGCGAAGCCGCGGGGGTCGCGGGCCGTCTCGGCGGAGTCGCGCCCGCCGATGACGGTGGAGAACCGGACGGCGAGGTCGGTGCGCTTGCCCCGCTCCTGGAACAGCTTGGCCCGGGTGTAGCGCTCGATCGGCTCGTCGCCCCACGCCCCGTACGCCTCGAAGTAGCCGTACGCGGTCACCCCGCGGGCGTGCACGACGCGCTCGGGGATGCGCTCGCGGTCGAAGTGGCTGATCTTCTCCAGGAACTGGTAGTTCTCCAGCGTGGCGGGGCCGCGGGCGCCCACGGTGCGCTGGTTCTGGTTGTCGTAGACGGGGTGCCCCTGCCGGTTGGTGAGCACTTTGCGGTCGTCGCCCGGGGCGGGTCCCTGGCTCGATACGTCCGTCATGTTCGTGGGCTCCTTCGACTCGTGGCCGGCTCGGACGCGGCCCTGAGCTGCGAGGCGGCCGTCGGCCGCGCACATGGGCGCCCCGAGTACCCACAGTGATACGCCCGACACGTACTGATTTGCATGCTTTTCCGCATGTCATGCCGAAGGCCCGGACGCCCAGGTCACGGGATGTCCGGGCCCTCACGGGCCGGTCGCGTCAGCCGCCGTTCAGCCGTGCGCGCAGCAGCCCCTTGCCCAGTTCGGCGCCCTTGCGGCTGTCCGCCTGCGCCTTGCGGAACAGCTCCGCGACCTCGGTGTCCTTGTTGCGCTCGGCGTCCTGGATGTACGTCTCCAGGCGCAGCGCGTTGCTCAGACACGACTCGACGTACCAGATCAGGTTGTAGTCCTTGTCCTGCGTGCCGGTCACGCCGCCGGTCTCCGTGCCGCTGGTCATGCGGGCCTCCTCGAGGTGGTGTTCGGTCCGAAGCGCGGGCCGGGTACCCGGGGCGGCAAGGGACACACGGCGCTCAGGGTCCGGACCCCGAAGCCGTCCCCCCGGCCGGCCCGCCCCCTCACCCTGAGACCTGACCCTGACCCTGAGCTTGAGCTTGAGCTTTGGCCCAGCATCGATGTCCCGCTGGGTCATGTGTCCCACTGGGACATTTCCAGGTGTACCCTCGCAGGCATGACGGCGACGAAGCCCTCCACCCCCACCGAGGACCGGCGGCAGCGCAAGGCGCGGCAGACCCGCGACGCGCTGGCCACCGCCGCCTGCGACCTGATCCTGGAGCGCGGGCCGGCGGCGACCACGGTGGAGGCCATCGCCGAGCGCGCGGACGTCACACGCCGCACGTTCAGCCGGCATTTCGCCGGCAAGGAGGACGCGGCCCTCGACTTCGTCCGCCGGGACGGCGACCGCATCAACGCACTGCTGCGGTCCCGCCCCGCCGACGAACCGCCCCTGCTCGCCTATCGCAGGGCCGTGCGCGACTGGCTGGCCGACCGGGACGACCCGGCCTGGCACATCCGTCCCCGGATGCGCCGGCTGCTGGCCCTGGCCGACAGCGAGCCCGACCTGTTCGCCGCCTACCAGCGCATCCGGGTCGACGCCCAGGAGGAGTCGATCCGCATCGTCGCCGACCGGCTCGGCACCGACGACGCCCGGGACGTGCGCCCCGCAGCCCTCGTCGACGCCGCCGCCGGAGTCCTGATCGCCGCCCTGCGCATGTGGGCACGCGGCGGCGACCGGGACTCGGGAGCCGCAGACCTCGCCGCCCTCGTGGAGCGGGCCTACGACGCCCTGACCTCGGAGGCCGCGTCCGCGACCCCCGACAGCACCACCGAAGAGTGAGAAACGCACCATGAGCACCACCAGCACCACCACCAGCGCCGGTCCCACCGCCGACGCCGCCGAGTTCGCCGGCCGCACCGCCCTCGTCACCGGCGCCGCCTCCGGAATCGGCCTGGCCACCGCCCGCCGCCTCGGCACATACGGCGCGAACGTCGTCGTCGCCGACTACAACGCCGAGGGCGCCGAGAAGGCCGCAGCCGAGCTGGCGGCGGCGGGCGTCCGCGCGGCGGCCGTCGAGCTGGACGTGACCCGTCCGGAGTCCGTCGAGGCCGCCGTGAAGTCCGCCGTCGACGCCTTCGGCGGCCTGGACCTCGCCGTGAACAACGCGGGCATCGGCGGCCCGAGCGCCCCGACCGGTGCGTACGACGTGGACGCCTACCAGCGCGTCGTACGCACCAACCTCGACGGCGTCTTCTACTCGATGCGCTACGAACTGCCCGCCATCGAGGCAGCCGGCAAGGGCGGCGCCATCGTCAACGTCGCCTCCATCCTCGGCTCGGTCGGCTTCGCCGGCTCCCCCGCCTACGTCGCCGCCAAGCACGGCGTGGTCGGGCTGACCAAGACGGCCGCCGCCGAGTACGCGGCCAAGGGCATCCGGATCAACGCGGTCGGTCCGGGCTTCATCGACACCCCGCTGCTGAAGACCATGGACGAGGCCGCCTACAACAGCCTGGTCGCCCTGCACCCGGCCGGCCGCCTCGGGCGCTCCGAGGAGGTCGCCGAGCTGATCGCGTTCCTGCTGTCGGACCGGGCGTCCTTCGTCGCCGGCAGCTACCACCTGGTCGACGGCGCCTACACCGCCGTCTGAGACCGGCCACACAGCAGGGGGAACGAAGCGGGGGAGAACAGAGGAGTCCGACCATGAAGGCACTGCAGTACCGCACCATCGGGGCGCCGCCCGAGGTGGTCACGGTCCCCGACCCGGAACCCGGCCCCGGCCAGGTGCTGTTGAAGGTGACCGCCGCCGGTGTCTGCCACTCCGACATCGCGGTGATGAGCTGGCCCGCCGAGGGCTTCCCGTACGAGCTGCCGCTCACCCTCGGCCACGAGGGCGTCGGTACGGTGGCGGCGCTGGGCGCGGGCGTGACCGGGCTGGACGAGGGCGACGCGGTCGCCGTGTACGGGCCGTGGGGCTGCGGCACCTGCGCCAAGTGCGCCGAGGGCAAGGAGAACTACTGCCTGCGCGCCGACGAGCTGGGTATCCGTCCACCGGGACTCGGGCGACCGGGTTCGATGGCCGAGTACCTGCTCATCGACGACCCCCGGCACCTGGTCCCGCTGAACGGGCTCGACCCCGTCGCGGCCGTACCGCTGACGGACGCCGGGCTGACTCCGTACCACGCCGTCAAGCGGTCGCTGCCCAAGCTGGTCCCCGGGTCGACCGCGGTGGTCATCGGCACCGGCGGGCTCGGACACGTCGCCATCCAGTTGCTGCGCGCGCTGACGTCCGCCCGGGTCGTCGCCCTCGACGTCAGCGAGGACAAGCTGCGTTTCGCCCGTGAGGTGGGCGCCCACGAGGCGGTGCTGTCGGACGCCGAGGCGGCGGCCGCGGTGCGCGAACTCACCGGCGGTCTCGGCGCGCAGGCCGTGTTCGACTTCGTCGGGGTCGCGCCCACCGTGAAGACGGCGGGTGCCGTCGCGGCCGTCGAGGGCGACGTCACACTGGTCGGCATCGGCGGCGGGTCGATCCCCGTCGGGTTCGGCCTGCTGCCGTTCGAGGTGTCGGTCAGCGCCCCCTACTGGGGGAGCCGCAGCGAGCTCATCGAGGTGCTGGACCTGGCCCGTGCGGGTGCCGTGTCGGTGCACACCGAGACGTACTCCCTGGACGACGCCCCGCTCGCGTACGAGCGGCTCCACGAGGGGAAGGTCAACGGCCGTGCGGTGATCCTGCCCCACGGCTGACCACCCGTCCCGGGGCTGGATCGGTCCCGGGACCGCTGCGCCGCCGTACGGAGCCCGCGCCCCGCACGAACGGACGGCGGACGAACGGGCGGCGGGGGCGCGACCGGTCCCCCGTTCCGGTCGTACCCCCGCGGCCCGTTGAACCTACGTGGACGGCTCGGCCGTTGTGAATCGCGTCGATGCCCGCTGCCGGGCGGGAAGGACTCACCCGTGCACAGGTGAGTCCGGATGGCCCGGTTTCGTCCCGTACAGGGACGGCCGGTCGAGGTCGCCCGCCGCCAGATGGGCGAGCACCACCTCGTACAGGTCGCTGCCGGCGGCGAGCAGCTCGCGTTCGAGGACGGGTTCGGCGCTGCGGACGTGCTCGCGCACGGTCTGGGCGTGCACGCCGAGCGGCTGCGCGGCCCGCTCGGCATTGCCGCCGACGGCTATCCAGGTGCGCAGCGTGCGCCGCAGGTTACGGGCGTCCGGCTCCAGGCGGCCGAGCAGGCCGTCGGCCCAGGTGCGCAGCGCGGCCCCGGCCAGCAGCTCGTCGAGACAGGCTGGGCCGGACCGGGCGGCGCCACCGCCGACGGGGTGCTCGGCGAGGGCTGCCTGGGCGTTCAGGGCGAGGTGGACGGTGGCGCGGACGGTCAGGTCGGTGAAGTCCGTGCGCAGCAGTGACTCGACCCGGTCCATGCGGGCGCGGACCGTGTTGCGGCTGACGCCGAGGATCTTCGCCGTGTTGACGGCGGTGAACTCCAGGCCCAGCCGGGTGGTGGCGAGCAGTTCGGCGCGAGTGTGGTGCGGCAGGACGTCGAGCGGGCTCAGCAGCCGGACCGTCCAGGCGTGCAGCGCCGCCGGGTCCATCAGGCGCTCGGGGCGGGTCCGCTCCGCGTACACGGCGGCCTTGTCCGGACGGAACCGGGCTACGGCCAGCGCGCTCACCGCCTGTCCGTACGCGGTGGCGGTGCGCGCGAGGCTCTGCCGTGCGCTGCCGCCGAGGAAGACACCGGGGAGGCGGCCGACGAGCGAACGCAGCTCCTCCCCGGCCGCGTCCCCGGGCGTGAGGACGATCACGTGACCGTCCATGGCCGGGCACCGCACGACGAGCGCCCGTTCCCCCGTCGCCGACAGGCATTCCTCGGCGAGGTCGTCCCGCTCCTCGGCGCGGCTCTCGACGACGTAGACGCACGCCTCTTCGGTGTCGAGCAGGCCCGGCCAGAGTCCGGCGGCCACGCGGCGGGCGGAGACGGTGTCCTCCACCATCAGCAGTTGCAGGATGGCCAGGCGCAGGTCGGAGGTGGCCCGCCGCAGCCGGTGCCCGGCCGCGGTCGATTCGTGGCCGGCCAGCAGCAGCTCCACCACCTGGGCGGTGTGCGTGACGATGTCGGAGGCCCGCCGGTCGAAAGGGGCCTCGCGCGCCACCGCGAGAACGGCGGCCGTCGCCGGATGGACCCGCTCCACACGGACGAGCCGCAGGTGGCGGCCCCGGTCCTCCAGAGCGGCGGAAGCGATCCGGCCGGAGGTGAGGTCGGCGACCAGGTCCTCGTCCAGCCGGGCGCGGGTGCCCGCCAGCAGACGGCCGGTGCCGTCCTGCAGCGACACGGCCGCGTGCGCGGCCGAGGCGAGCCAGGTCACGACCCTGCGCACGTCGCGTCCGGCCGGCCGCAGGTGGTCGAGCAGTTCCGCCGCCCAGCCCGCGTGCTCACCGGCCCCGGTCATCCACTGCCGTGCCCCGTCCTCTCGGCCCGCCACGTCGGCCTTCTCCTCGTCCTCGCTCGCTCCCGGCCCAAGCCGGGGACGTTACCGCATGGCCGGGCTCGCACGGCACGTCCGGACGGGCACCGCCGTGCGGCGGGCACCGCGGACGGGCGCCGTACCCGGGCCGCCGACCAGGCCTGTCGGTCCGTCCGTCCGAGCGGGCATAAGCTCGGTGAATGGCGAAGTACTTCGACGTGCACCCCGACAACCCCCAACCGCGCACCATCGCCCAGGTCGCCGACAGCGTCCGCTCGGGGGCGCTGATCGCGTACCCAACGGACTCCTGCTACGCGCTGGGCTGCCGACTGGGCAGCCGCGACGGGATCGACCGCATCCGGTCGATCCGGCAACTGGACAACCGGCACCACTTCACGCTGGTGTGCCAGGACTTCGCGCAGCTCGGCCAGTTCGTACAGATCGACAACGACGTGTTCCGGGCGATCAAGGCGTCCACCCCGGGCAGCTACACCTTCATCCTCCCGGCGACGAGGGAGGTGCCGCGCATGCTCCAGCATCCGAAGAAGAAGACCGTGGGCGTGCGCATCCCCGACCACGTCGTCACCCAGGCCCTGCTGGCCGAGCTCGGTGAACCGCTGCTGTCCAGCACCCTGCTCCTGCCCGGCGAGGAGGAGCCGATGACCCAGGGCTGGGAGATCAAGGACCGGCTCGACCACGTGGTGGACGCGGTGATCGACTCCGGTGACTGCGGCACCGAGCCGACCACGGTCGTCGACTTCTCCGGCGGTGAGGCGGAGATCGTGCGGCGCGGCGCCGGAGACACGACCCGGTTCGACTGACTTCCGGGTTCGACTGACTTCCGCTCCCCGCCCCGAAGGGCGGGGACCCCTGACCCGGTCGGCCGATCCGTCCCGGTGGGTCCCCGCGGTGCCGGCGGCGTCGACCGCCGCGTGATGCCGGCGGGCGGTGCGACCGCGCCCGGGGTCCACGACGCTCCCGGGCAGGGCGTGCCACGATGACCATGATCCGCCGGTGCCGCGGGCGGGCCTTCCCCCGCGGCACGACGATCGTCCACCGAGTCACGACAGAGAGGCAGCCCCGCCATGACCGCCGTACAGGGAACCGCTGTCGACATCCCCACCGAGGACGGCACCGCCGACGCCTACCTGGCGCACCCCGCCGACGGGAGTCCGCGTCCCGCGGTCCTGCTCTACATGGACGCCTTCGGGCTGCGCCCCCAGCTGAGGAACATGGCCGACCGGCTGGCCGGCGCCGGCTACGCCGTACTGGTGCCGAACGTCTTCTACCGGCACGGGCGGGCGCCGGTCGCGGAGCTGCCCGAGTTCATCGATCCGGGGGCGCGCCCGGACATCTTCCAGCGCCTCGGCCCGATCATGCGCGCGCTGACGCCCGACCGGGCGATGCGGGACGCCGGTGCCTACCTCCGCTGGCTGGCGGACGCACCGGCGGCGGCCGACGGCCCGGTCGCGCTGACCGGCTACTGCATGGGCGCCGGGCTCGCCCTGCGCACGGCCGGCACCTATCCGGACCGGGTCGCCGCGGCGGCCGGCTTCCACGGCGGGAACCTGGCGACCGACGGACCGCAGAGCCCGCACCTGGTGGCCGGACACATCACCGCCGAGCTGTACTTCGGCCACGCCGACCACGACGGGTCCATGCCGCCCCCACAGCAGGAGCGCCTGGCGGCGGCCCTGACCGCGGCCGGCGTCCGGCACCGCTGCGAGGTGTACGCCGGCGCCCCGCACGGTTACACGCAGGCCGACACCGCGGCGTACGACCCGGAGGCGGCGGAGCGGCACTGGGAGGCGCTGCTCGACCTCTTGAAGCGGACGTTCTGATACGGGAACCGGCACCCCGCCGGCCCGCGCTCACCGGCGGGCATCACGCGGTGCCCGGCCCGCGGGTGGTCGGGGCGGGCGTCGTCGCTCGGGGCGAGGTGGATGGTGGCCCGGTTGTCCCAGCAGGCGAGGCCGCCCCTGGCGGGACGACCGGCGGGGGCACGCGGGCACGGCACCCCGGACCCACGGCGTGCCCGTTCGCACGGACCGGTCGCACGCTCGCGCGGGTCGCCGCGCAGGCCCGCCAGAGGTCTGCGCGCAGAGGCCGCCGGAGGTGTGCCGGCGGAAGCGCCGCTGGACGTCTGCGGGCAGGGACCCCCGAAGGGCTGCCGGCGAAGGCGCCGCTAGACGTCTGCGGGCAGAGACCGCCAGAGGTCTGCCGGCAGGCGCTGTTCGGCCCAGATGGTCTTGCCGGTGCCCGTCTGCCGACTGCCCCAGCGCTCGGTGAGCTGGGCGACCAGCAGCAGGCCCCGGCCGCCCTCGTCGTAGGCGTTGGCACGGCGCAGGTGCGGGGAGGTGGGGCTGCCGTCGGAGACCTCACAGATGAGGGCGCTGTCGCGGATGAGGCGCAGTCGGATGGGCGGCTCGCCGTACCGGATCGCGTTGGTGACGAGCTCGCTGACGACCAGCTCGGTGACGAACGCCCCCTCGTCCAGTCCCCACTGCGTCAGCTGGTCGGTGACGGACCGCCGGGTGGCGGCGACGTGCGCCGGGTCCGGGAGGACGTCCCAGGTGCGTATCCGGTCCGTGCCCAGCGCCCGGGTGCGAACCAGCAGCAGCGCCACGTCGTCGCTGGGCTCCTCCGGCATCACCGCCTTGAGCACGGTGTCGCACAGGGCGTCGAGGGAGTTCGCGGGCGCGGTCAGCGCACGGCACAGTTCCGCGGTGGCGTGGTCGACGTCGCGGTCGCGGTCCTCGACGAGGCCGTCCGTGTAGAGGGCGACGACGGAGCCCTCGGGCAGTTCCATCTCGGTCGCCTCGAACGGCAGTCCGCCGACACCGAGGGGCGGTCCGGCGGTCATGGGGACGAGCCGCGTGGTGCCGTCGGGCAGGACGACGGCCGGCGCGGGGTGCCCGGCCGATGCCAGGGTCAGCCGACGGGAGGTGGGGTCGTAGACGGCGTAGAGGCAGGTGGCGCCCAGTTCCGCGGCCTCGCCGTCCGAGTCGCCGGCCGCCAGGTGGCCGACGAGGTCGTCGAGGTGGGTGAGGAGCTCGTCGGGGGGCAGGTCGACGTCGGCCAGGGTGCGGACGGCCGTGCACAGGCGGCCCATCGTCGCCGTGGACGGGATGCCGTGGCCGACGACGTCACCGACGACGAGCGCGACGCGGCTGCCGGACAGCGGGATCACGTCGTACCAGTCGCCGCCGATGCCGGCCGCCGACACGGACGGCAGGTACCGGTGGGCCACCTCGACCGCCGCCTGTCCGGGCAGGCCCTTGGGCAACAGGCTGTGCTGGAGGGTGAGGGCGGTGGAGCGCTCGCGGGCGAAGCGGCGGGCGTTGTCGATGCAGACCGCGGCCCGGCTGGCGAGTTCCTCGAGGAGGGCGGTGTCGTCGGGGACGTGCGGTGGCTGGGGCGCGGCGCGGGCGGCCACCGCGACGCCCAGGGTGGTGCCCCGGGCCATCAGCGGCACCGCCAGGGCCGAGCGGACCTGATCCCGGTAGGAGCGGTTGTGCGGGGCCTGCTCGTTGCGGACCCGCATCCACCGGTCGAAGTCCGGGTCGCCGGGCCCGGTGAGTACCGCCCTTCCCTCTCTCAGTGCTCGCGCGGGCGCCGAGTACGGGGGGTACGTGTCGATCTCGCCCAGGTGCACGGAAGCCCGGGGAAAGCCCTCGGTGGTGGTGCCGTGCGCGACGCGCCGCAGTGCGACGGCCTCGGCCGGCACCGCGAACGGCTCCTCCGCGCCCAGAACCCAGTCGAGCAGGTCGACGCTGGCGAAGTCGGCCAGAGACGGGACGAGGAACTCGATCAGTTCCTCGGCGGTGCGTACGACGTCCAGGCTGGTGCCGATACCGTCCGCGGCCTCGTTCAGCAGGGCCAGCCGCTGCCGCGCCCGGTGCTGTTCGGTGCTCTCGAAACCCGCCACGGCGACGGCGGCCACCTCGTCGGACGCGTCCCGGACCGGCCACATCTCGATGGTCCAGGCGTGCTCGCCGAGCCGGGAGGAGGCGGGGGTGAAGGTCTCGTAGCGCGCGGGCCGGCCGGTGTCGACGACCTCCGCCAGGTGCCGCATGAATCCCGCCCCGTTGGCGTCGACCTCCTCCATGATCTCCGGCAGCCGCCGTCCGATCAGGTCCTTCGCGGGCAGCCCCAGCATCCGGCGCGCCGTGTCGTTGACCCGGAGGTAGCGCTGCCGGGTGTCGTGGACGGACATCGACACGGACGCCTGCTGGAAGGTCTCCCCGGTCAGGCGGAGCGTCCGCTCGGCGGAGGGCTCGACGGTCACCGCGAACCCGTCCGGTGTGCCGGCCGCCCCCAGCAGCGGTGTGCCGCGCAGGCGGAGGGTCACGGTGGAGCCGTCGCGGTGGCGGAGCGGAACGGCGCCCGCCGGCCCGGACAGGGCGACGGGCGGCACGTCCCGGGCGAGCAGCTCCCGTGCGTCCCGGCCGACGACTTCCTCGGCCGGATAGCCGGTCAGCCGCCGGGCGCCCTCGCTCCACCCGGTCACCGTGCCGTGGGCGTCCAGGGTCGCCACAGCGGAGGCATGCTCCATAGCGTCCAGGATTGACCCTTTGTGGTCCGGTTTCAACCGCGGCGGAACCGGCGGGCACGGCCCTGTCCGCGGTGAGCACGCAGCGCGGACAGGGCGCGGTCGGCGTGCGTGTTCATCCTCAGCTCGCTCCGGACGACCTCGAGCAGGGTGCGGTCCTGCCCGATGACGAAGGTGACCCGCCTGGTGGGGAGCGGGCCGAACCCCCGCTTCACCCCGAACAGCTCGCGGACCGCGCCGTCGCTGTCCGACAGCAGCGGCATGCCGAGCGTGTGGCGCCCGGCGAACTCCTGCTGCCGTTCGACGGGGTCCCCGCTGACGCCGACGGGGCGGGCGCCGGCCGCGGCGAACTCGGCGGCGAGGTCGCGGAAGTGGCAGGCCTCCGCGGTGCAGCCCGGGGTCAGGGCGGCGGGATAGAAGAACAGCACGACGGGCCCCTCGGCGAGCAGCTCGGACAGGCGGCGCGGGGCGCCGGTCTCGTCCGGCAGCACGAAGTCCTCGACCGTGTCGCCCACCGCCGGGGAGCGGCTCACGACCGGCCCTCGCGTCCCTTGGCGACGCCGCGGGCCCACAGCACGAGCGGCACCTGCACGGGCAGCCGGCCGTAGGCGGCGGCCTTCTGCGGTGCGGGGTGGTGCCTCCGGTCCACGGCCATCTTGACGTTGGCGGGGAACACCCCGACGAAGAAGGCGGCCGCGGTCAGCGCGGCCGCCCTGCGGGTACGTGGCAGCGCGATGCCCGCGGCGAGCGCGAGTTCGGCGACGCCACTGGCGTACGTCCACGCCCGGGGCGTGCCCGGCAGGCCGCGCGGCACGATCGCGTCGAAGGTGCGGGGGCGGGCGAAGTGGGCGACGCCCGCGGTGGCCAGCAGGCCGGCGAGCAGCAGGGGTGAGCGTTCGGACCGGGACACGGTTCCTCCTCCGGGGGCCTGCCGCGCGATATTACTCGGACGTAAGGGGCGAGACGCCGCCTCTTCGGATGCGGCGGTGGCGGGCGCGCGGCCGGACGGGCCGTGCAGCCAGCCGGACGAGCGGCGGGAGACGCCTCCCGGCCGGCTCCCGGCTCCCGGCTCCCGGCTCCCGGCTCCCGGCTCCCGGCTCCCGGCTCCCGGCTCCCGGCTCCCGGCTCCAGCGTCCCGGTCGTCTTCCGCGTCCACCCCGTGCTCGGCGAACAGCCGCTCGGCGGTGGCCGGGATCAGCTGCCGGGTCGCGCTGACCTGATCCGGCCTTGCCGCCCTGTCCGCCGTGATCACCGCCGCGCCGGGACTCTCCTCGCCTCCGCGACGGCCAGTCCCGGGAGTCGTCGCAGATCCGCCGTCGTACGGCGAGTTCTCACGGAGGCCCGCGCAGCAGCGGATCCGGCGCGGACCGCCTCGGCCCGCTGACGGCAACGGCGCCGGCCCCGCACCGGGACCGGCGCCGTTCAGGCGAACCTGGCGGACAACGCGCGTGACGGCGCGCGGGCGCGTCGAGTACTGACCCGTGGAGCTGCCGCTGATCCCTCCCATGCTCGCCACCCCCGGTTCCCTGCCGCCCGCCGCGCAGGACGCGCGCTGGGCCTACGAGACCAAGCAGGACGGCCAGCGGGTGGTGGCCTACCTGCCCGGCGACGGCAGTGTGCGGCTGCGCGCCCGCTCGGGACAGGACATCACGGCCGCCTACCCCGAACTGGCACCGCTCGGCGCCGCGCTCGGCTCCACCGCCGCCGTACTGGACGGAGAGGTGCTGGCCCTGGACGAAGAGGGCCGCGCCGACTTCCAGTTGCTGCAGTCCCGCATGGGCCTGGCACACGCCCCGGACCGGGCGGCGCAGCGGGCGGTGCGGGTCCCCGTCCACCTGGTGCTGTTCGACGCCCTGCACCTGGCGGGCGAGTCCCTCCTCCGCCTCCCCTACACCCGGCGCCGCGACCGGCTGACGGACCTCGGCCTCGGCGGGCCGTCCTGGTCGACTCCGGCCGCGCTGGTCGGCCACGGCGAGCAGGCCCTGCGGGCCACCCGCGAGCACGGTCTGGAGGGCCTGGTGTGCAAGCGGCTCGACTCGGTGTACGAACCGGGAGTCCGCTCCCGGGCCTGGATCAAGATCCGCAACATGCGCAGCGAGGACGTCGTGGTCGGCGGCTGGCTGCCCGGCAAGGGAGGGCTCACCGGCCTGCCCGGCGCCGTCCTGGTCGGCCAGCGCGCCGCGGGCCGGCTGCGCTACGTCGGCGGGGTCGGCACCGGCTGGAGCTCGGCCGAGCGCACCGAGCTGGCCGCGCTGCTGCGTACCGCCGCGACGGACGTGTGCCCCTTCGACCCCGTGCCGCCGGTGCCGGGGGCGCGCTGGGTCGTCCCCCGGCTGGTCGGCGAGGTCCGCTACAGCACCCGCACCCGGGAGGGCATGCTGCGCCAGCCGTCCTGGCTCAGGCTCCGCCCGGACCTCGCTCCCGAGGAGTCGGCCGCCGACATTCCGGACGACATGGTGTGACCGTGTGACGCGGGGTCAAGTATTGGGCCGGCCTTCACCGCGGGGACGCCCGTGCCCCCTTGGCGCGGAAGTGAAAGGGCGGCACGCTGAACTCCCTTTCCCCCCACAGCCGCCCGGCTGCGCCCGGACACAGAGGAGGACGCGGTGTCGTCGCGTACCGCCCCCGCCCGCCGCAAGAGATGGCTCGCCGCACCGCTCGGTGCCCTGGCCCTCGTCGTCGCCTTCCCCGCCACCGCCTTCGCCGCCCCGCCCCCGGGGCTGCCCGGCAACGCGGACAGCCTGGAGCGGGCGTACCAGCCCGCCTACGACTACGACGGAGACGGCTGCTACCCGACCCCGGCCATCGGCGCCGACGGAGCGGTCAACGGCGGACTCAAGCCGACCGGCGCCCTGAACGGCAACTGCCGGGACGCCTCCGACCTGGACAACACCAACGGCTACTCGCGCACCACGTGCAACAACGGCTGGTGCGCCTACATGTACGGCCTCTACTTCGAGAAGGACCAGGCGCTGCCCGGCAGCAGCCTCGGCGGCCACCGGCACGACTGGGAGCACGTCGTGGTGTGGGTGCGGGACGGCACCGTCCAGTACGTCTCGACCTCCAACCACGGCTCGTTCAGCGTGCACGCGAGGTCGGCGGTCCGCTTCGACGGAACCCATCCGAAGATCGTCTACCACAAGGACGGCATCAGCACCCACTGCTTCCGCCTGGCCACCTCGGGCGACGAACCGCCGGAGAACCACAAGGGCGGCTGGCAGTACCCGACCCTGGTCGGCTGGAACGGCTATCCGGCCGGCCTGCGCGAGAAGCTGAGCTCCCACGACTTCGGCAGCGCCGGCTTCGGCCTGAAGGACGGCAGCTTCGCCTCCCACCTGGCGGCCGCCAAGCCCTCCGGCATCTCCTTCGACCCGAACGCCTGAGGCGGGCGCGGCCGGCAGGGGGCCGGACGGGGGAAGCGCGGGACCCGGGCGGCCCCGGGAGCACTATCGTGTCCCCATGTCCGCCCCCGAACTGATCCGCATCGTCTCCCGCGACTCCCCCATGGCCCTGGCTCAGGTCGAGCGCGTCCGGGCCGAGTTGGCGGCCCTCCACCCCGGCGTGCGCACCGAGGTCGTGCCGGTGAGGACCACCGGCGACAAGTGGCTCGGCGACCTGTCCCAGGTGGAGGGCAAGGGCGCGTTCACCAAGGAGGTCGACGCCGCGCTGCTGTCGGGCGAGGCCGATCTCGCGGTGCACTGCGTCAAGGACGTGCCCGCCGACCGGCCGCTGCCCGCGGGCACGGTGTTCGCCGCGTTCCTGGAGCGGGACGACATCCGCGACGCGCTCGTCCATCCGGACGGGCTCACCCTGGACGAGCTGCCGGCCGGGACCCGCGTCGGCACCTCCTCGGTGTGCCGCGTCGCCCAACTGGCCGCCACCCACCCGCACCTGACGTGCGTGCCGTTCCGGGGCAACGCCAACCGGCGTCTGGCGAAGCTGGCCGCCGGCGAGGCCGACGCCCTGCTCCTCGCGGTGTCCGGCCTGGAGCGCATCGGACGCCGCGACGTGATCAGCGAGATCCTCTCCCCCGAGACGATGATGCCGCCGATCGGCGCGGGCATCCTCGCCCTGCAGTGCCGGGAGGGCGACTCCGCGCTCATCGACGCGGTCAGCGGTCTCGGTCATCCCGGGACGCACCGGGAGGCGGCGGCGGAGCGCATGTTCCTGCACGTCCTGCAGGGACACTGCAACAGCCCGATCGCCGGGTACGCCCGGGTGGACAGGAGCGGGGAACTCTCCCTGCGGGCCTGCGTCTTCACCCCGGACGGCAAGACGCGGCTGAACGCCCACGAGTGGGCCGGCCCGCTCGACCCGGCGACCCTCGGCACGTCGGTCGCCGTGGCGCTGCTGCGTCAGGGCGCCCGCGAGATCATCGACGGCATCGCGCACTGAGGGCCGCCCGCCCGAGGATCAGGCGGAGCCCTCCTCCGCCTGGTCCCGCAGGAAGGCGCTCACCTGGTGCGCCAGGCCGTTCTCCCGCGCCGTGGCGGACAGGGGCCCGGTGGCCCCGTCGGGCAACCCGAGGCCGCCGGTCCACAGCCGGCGGTCGGCCCACTCCTCGTCCACCCGCAGCTGCACCTGGACGTCCACCTGGCCGAGGCTCGCCTCCGGGCCCGCCGCGTAGAGCACGGCGGTGGCGCGGCGCAGCGGGTAGACGTCGAAGCCCTCGATGAACTGGGAGTTGCGCCAGTCGAGGAAGGCGCCCTCACCGTCGGGGCCGATCCGTACGTCGATCTGGCCGTCCTCCAGGTGGATGCCGAGGTGCCGGCCGCCCCGGTTCTCGACGGTCACCCGGACACGGACGTACGTCAGCCCCTCGGCGGCGTCGTCGCGTCCACGCGGCGGCTCGGCCGGCTCAAGGCCGTGGACGCGGACCCGCAGGCCGGGGTGCTCGTCGTACTCCTGCCAGTCCCCGACCACGTTCGGCTCGTACACGGTGCCCCTCTCGACCTCTCGACGCTGCTTCCTATCTGTGCGCTCAGTGCACTGTCAAATGAGCGGGAATACGCCGTGGCCAGGGACTTCGCCCCATTTGCTCGGCGATCAAGCGCTACGCAGGGACGATCCGCCGGCGCCCCCGCCGGACGATCACCCAGAGCGTGCCACACATCACGTTCCGCGGCGCCCCCGTCTCACTCACCGGTCCGCATCCGTTCGGGTGGCCGTTCGGAGCATTCGCGCTCAGTATCCATATATATGAGGATTTGCCAGCCCCCCTGCTGAGGGAGGTGCGCATGACGCGTATCGCCGGCAGAACCAAGCCGCACCCGCACGACGACGCCCCCGACACGGCCGCGGCGTTCGACCGGCTCGTCGGGCTGCCCGAGGGGCCGGAGCGCAAGGCGCTGCGGGACGAACTGATCCAGGTCTGGCTGCCCATGGCCGAGCGGATCGCGGTCCGCTTCCGGGGCCGCGGCGAGAACCTGGAGGACCTGTACCAGGTCGCGGCCCTCGGACTGGTCAAGGCCGTCGACCACTACGACCCGCGACGCGGCCACGCCTTCGAGGCGTACGCCGTACCCACCGTGACCGGCGAGATCAAACGGCACTTCCGCGACCACATGTGGACGCTGCACGTGCCGCGCCGGATCCAGGACCTGCGCAACCGGGTACGCAGGTCCGCGAAGGAACTGGCGCAGACGACGCCGGGCCGCGCCCCCACGATCGAGGAGATCGCCGAGCACGCGCAGCTGACCACGGCCGAGGTCCGCACCGGCATGGAGGCCCTGGAGTGCTTCTCCGCCCTCTCGCTGGAGGCGGAGATGCCCGGCACCGACGGGTACGCCCTCGGGGACGCGCTCGGCGGCCCGGACCCGGCCTTCGACGCGGTCGTGGACCGGGTGGCCGTCCGGCCCTGCCTGGAGGCGCTGCCCGAGCGCGAGCGCACCATCCTCTACCTGCGTTTCTTCGGCGGGATGACGCAGAGCCGCATCGCGCAGCAGCTGGGCATCTCCCAGATGCACGTCTCCCGGCTGCTCAGCGGCTGCTTCGACCGGATCCGGGAGGAGATCCTCGCGGAGGTCCGGTGAAGCGGCGGCTGCGCTCCGGACTCAGCGCTCCGGCGGGGCGCCGGGGATCTGGGTGGGGCCGTGGCGGTCCAGGGAGTCCTCGAGGGCGGCCCGGATCTCCGACGGCATCACTCCGGTGCGCCCCCAGATGAGGATCATTTCTGCCACATTGCGCAGTTTTATGTTCGTATGCTGGGAAACTTCCTTCAGTACGGCCCAGCCTTGGTCCGGCGTCACCCTGCCGAGGGCGACGGTCATCCCGATCGCCTGGTCGACGACCGCGTGCGAGACGACCGCCTCCTTCAGCTGCCGGACCTGCTCCTGCAGCTGGAAGATCTGGTCCGAGCCGGTCCGGTCCGAGCCGGTCCGGTCCGAGCCGGTCCGGTCCGAGCCGGTCCGGTCCGAGCCGGTCCGGTCCGAGCCGGTCTGGTCCGAGCCCCAGTCCGTGGGCATGGTCACCTCCGGATCCGGCGGGTCACCGCCGCCTGTGCCGCGCGGTACCGCTCCGACGCCTCCATCGTCGCCACCTGTGCCTCCTTGCGCCACTGGGCCGTCCGGGGCGTGTCCGCCACCGTTTCGGCGCCGCGGCCGGGGTACTCGGCAGGCGCCCGCCGCACTCCCGGCCGGACACTGGTGTGGAGCCGGTGACTGCCGGTGGACGAGATCAGGACGCGACTGCCATGAACCACGACATGTCCCTTTCCGCCGGCGGGGAGAGCCTGCTGTCCCCGCACTCCGTCTACGGGGCCCCCTGCTGGGTGAGCCTGACCAGCCGCGATCTGAAGGCCACCGAGGAGTTCTACTCCGCCGTGCTGGGCTGGCAGTGGCGGCCCGCCAAACTGGGCGAGCCCTTCCGGATCGCCCTGGCCGACGGTTCGCCGGTCGCCGGGATCGCCGCGGTCGCCGGAATGTGGCAGATGGCCGTGGCGTGGATGCCGTACTTCGCCGTACGCAGCGCCGACGAGGCCGCGTCGCGCGTGCAGGAGCGCGGCGGCACGACCGCCGTCGGGCCGATCTCCCTCCCGCCCGGACGGGCGGCCCTGCTGGCCGACCGGGACGGTGCGACCTTCGGGGTCTGGGAGGGCGAACTCTTCTCGGACTGGGAGACCTGGCGCGCCTCGCGCCCCGCCTTCATCCGGCTGCACACCCGTGACGCCTTCGACGCCGCCATCTTCTACGGCGAGATCTTCGACTGGGCGTCGGGGCCCAGCGGCTGCTGCGAGGTCCAGTACGAGGGCGACGAGGTGGTCCTGCGCAACCAGGGGGACGTGGTGGCGCGCATCGAGTCGGGCGCCCTCGAAGCGGCGCCCGACCCGGCCGTCCGGCCGCACTGGCAGGTTCACTTCGCGGTCGAGGACGTCGCGGCCTGCGCCCGCACCGCCGAGCGGCACGGCGGCAGCGTGCTGTCGCTGAGCGGCGACGAAGCCGTGCTCCGGGACGCCGACGGCGCGCAGTTCACGGTGACCGCGCGCCGCCTCGGCAGCTGACCCCACGCCGGTGCTCACCCGCCGGCGCGGGACGGCCGGGAGAGCAGCAGCAGACTGCGCTGCTCGACGGTCACGGCGGTGCCCGCCTTGTGCTCCGCCTCGTCGGGAACGCCCTCCGGGTCGGCCGTGTCGATCAGGGTCGTCCAGCGCTCGCCGTAGGTGGCGTCGGGCAGCCGGAAGGACGCCGGCTCCCAGTGGCTGTTGAACAGCAGCAGGAAGGAGTCGTCCGTGACCGGCCGGCCGCACGGGTCGGGTTCGGCGATGGCGTCGCCGTTGAGGAAGACGCCGACGGCGTGTGCGCCGGAGCGCTGCCAGTCGTCGTCGGTCATCTCCCGCGCGTCGGGCAGCAGCCACACCAGGTCGGGCAGCGGCTGGTTCGCGTGGGTGAGGGTGTCGCCGCGGAAGTAGCGGCGCCGGCGCAGGACGGGGTGGCCGGCCCGCAGCGCGATGACGCGGCGGGTGAAGTCCAGCAGGGCGCGCTGCTCCCCGTTCAGCCGCCAGTCGACCCAGGAGATCTCGTTGTCCTGGCAGTAGGCGTTGTTGTTGCCGCGCTGGGTGCGGCCCAGTTCGTCGCCGTGGCAGAGCATCGGGATGCCCTGCGAGAACAGGAGCGTGGCGAGGAAGTTGCGCTGCTGGCGGCCGCGCAGCTCCCGGACGGCCGGGTCCTTCGTCTCGCCCTCGGCGCCGCAGTTCCAGGACCGGTTGTGACTCTCGCCGTCCCCGTTGCCCTCGCCGTTGGCCTCGTTGTGCTTGTCGTTGTAGGAGACGAGGTCGCGCAGGGTGAACCCGTCGTGCGCGGTCACGAAGTTGACGCTGGCGCGGGGGCGGCGCCGGCTGTGCTGGTACAGGTCGGAGGAGCCGGTCAGCCGGGAGGCGAACTCGCCGAGCGTGTGTTCCTCGCCGCGCCAGAAGTCCCGTACCGCGTCCCGGTACATGCCGTTCCACTCCGACCACAGCTGCGGGAAGTTGCCCACCTGGTAGCCGCCCTCGCCGACGTCCCAGGGCTCGGCGATCAGTTTGACGCGGCTGATCACCGGGTCCTGCTGGATGAGGTCGAAGAACGCCGACAGCCGGTCCACCTCGTGGAACTGCCGGGCCAGGGTGGCCGCGAGGTCGAAGCGGAAGCCGTCGACGTGCATCTCGGTGACCCAGTACCGCAGCGAGTCCATGATCAGCTGGAGTACGTAGGGGTGCCGCATCAGCAGGCTGTTGCCGGTGCCGGTGGTGTCGTAGTAGTGCTGCCAGTCGCCGTCCACCAGGCGGTAGTACGAGGCGTTGTCTATGCCGCGGAAGGAGAGGGTGGGGCCCTTCTCGTTGCCCTCGGCGGTGTGGTTGTAGACCACGTCGAGGATCACCTCGAGGCCGGCCGCGTGCAGGGTCTTGACCATCGACTTGAACTCGGTGACCTGCTGCCCGCGGGTGCCGAGGGCGGCGTAGCCGTTGTGGGGCGCGAAGAAGCCGATGGTGTTGTAGCCCCAGTAGTTGGACAGGCCGCGGTCCTGGAGCACCCCGTCGTGCACGAACTGGTGCACCGGCATCAGCTCCACGGCGGTCACTCCGAGGGACGTCAGGTGGTCCACGACCGCCGGGTGCGCCAGCCCGGCGTAGGTGCCGCGCAGTTCCTCGGGCACGTCGGGGTGGGTCCGGCTGAGTCCGCGGACGTGGGCCTCGTAGATCACGCTCTCCGAGTACGGGCGCCTGGGCGGGCGGTCGTCGCCCCAGTCGAAGAACGGGTCGGTGACCACGCCGAGCATGGTGTGCCCGGCGCTGTCGCCCGGGTCGGCCCTGCCCTTGGCCCGCTCGAAGAGGGACGCGTGGTTGTCGACCGTCCCGTCCACGGCTCGCGTGTACGGGTCCAGGAGCAGCTTCGCCGGGTTGCACCGGTGGCCCACGGCGGGGGCCCACGGACCGTGGACCCGGTAGCCGTAGCGCTGCCCCGGGCCGACGCCGGGCAGGTAGCAGTGCCAGACGAAGCCGTCCACCTCGGGCAGCGGGACGGTGCTGTGGGTGCCGTCGTCGTCGACGAGGACGAGGTCCACTCGTTCGGCGACCTCGCTGAACAGCGCGAAGTTGGTGCCCTGCCCGTCGTAGACGGCCCCCAGGGGGCAGGGGTGCCCGCTCCACACGGGCGACCCCTTCCAGTTCGGCCTGGCGCGGGTCACCGGGCCTCCTCCAGAACGCCGTTGCCGGTACTCACCGGACCGGCCAGCCGGGCGACCGGCATGATCTCTCGCGGCACTTCCAGCCCCTCCTGGGTGATCGGCTCCGGCGCCGTCGCGACCAGCGGAACGCGTTCGCCCGCCCGGGCGCGCTGCGAGAACCAGATGACCTTGGCCCCCGTGTCGGTGGCGCAGCAGCCCCAGCCGTCGCTGGTGGCCGCGAGGTGCTGCAGGCAGCTGCGCAGGTCCTGGTCGGGGCGGAGCGCGTGGTCGTTGCCCCCCACGGCCGTGATGAGGTGCTGGTGGTTCCACCACATCTCGATCGACGTGTTCTTGTCGCTCGCGTGCTCGTCGATGGCCCGAAGCAGCATCTCGGCCCCCGAGCAGACGGGTTCGACGAGGTTCTCCAGGTTCCAGAACCGGAGGTGAGCGGCCAGGATGCGCCTGACCTGTCCGACCCGTTCCGGGCTCACTTCCACGTCGAGGTGGTAGTAGCAGGGCACTGCGGTCTTCATCGTCGTGGCTCCTCACCGCGAAGGCTCTCGCTCCTCCTCGCCCCTTGGGGGACGAGCTCCCCGAACACGAAGCGTGAGCACCGATCGCTTCTGAGTCACTCCAGAGTGGGAGCAGTAGTCCATTCGTGCAACACGAGCGGCGGACGCACCGGAACCGGCCGGAGCCGACCGGAACCCGTCGGGGTTCCGGCGCGGAGAGCAATTGAAGATCCAACAAGACGACGCGTCACCAGCCATGCACCATGTGTGAAGAACTCGATCGTCCGTACCCCCGGACCGTCCGGAAGGTGACCGGCCATGCTGCTTCCCGCGAAGAGCGAAGTCGCCCGGCAGCTGCGGCGTTACCGCGCCTGGGAACGCTCGATGCTCGCGTCCCCGGCGGACGTGGGCGTCCGGTCCACCTTCGAGGACTCCGGCTACACCCTGTGCGTGCTGATGGGGAAGCGGTGCGCCCGCGAGGCAGCGGATGCCGCTGAACGGTATCTGCGGACGAACCTGGTCACCCATGCGCAGGAACAGGAGGACCGGCTCTCCCCGTCGGGGCGGAAGACCCCCTCCGGCGCGGCTTGACCCGAACGGCCGGGCGGTGCCCGGCCCCGAGCACGGCGGAGGTGAGAACGGATGAGTACGACCGTGGGGATCGGACGTATCCCGGTGCGGGACGTCCACCCGGTGGTGGAGCACGGCAGGCGCCCGGCGAAGGCAGTGGTGGGAGAGACGTTCGAGGTCACCGCCTCCGTGTTCCGTGAGGGGCACGACGCGGTGGCCGCCAACGTCGTGCTGAAGGACCCCGAGGGCCGGCCGGGCCCGTGGACGCCCATGCGGGAGCTGAGCCCGGGCAGCGACCGCTGGGGCGCCGAGGTCACCCCGGACTCCCCGGGCAACTGGACCTACCGGGTGGAGGCGTGGAGCGACCCCGTCACCACCTGGCAGCGCCACGCGCGGATCAAGGTGCCGGCCGGCATCGACACCGGCCTGGTGCTGGAGGAGGGCGCCGAGCTGTACCGGCGGGCCGCAGCGGGGGTGCCGAAGGACGCCGGGCGCGATGCGGTGCTGGCCGCGGTGACGGCCCTGCTCGACGACACGCTGCCGGTGGCCACCCGGCTGGCGGCGGCGCTGACGCCCCGGGTGGACGCGGTGCTGGCCCGGCACCCGCTGCGGGACCTGGTCACCACCTCCGACCCGCTGCCCCTGCTGGTGGAACGCGAACGCGCCCTCTACGGCGCCTGGTACGAGTTCTTCCCCCGCTCC